>NZ_JAOPWY010000167.1 GCF_025965415.1 Nocardioides sp. | reverse complement strand
GGGCCGTGGCCGTAGACCGGGGCGTTGTCGAAGTAGGGGCGGAAGACCCGCTTGGCCTCGGCCTCGGTGGAGGCCATGAACACCTGCCCGCCGAGCCCGACGTAGGCCTGGTCGGCGGCGCCGTGGCCGTAGTGCTCGAAGCGGCGGCGGTAGAGCTTGACCATCGCCTCGGTGTGCTCCTTGTTCCAGAAGATGTGGTTGTGGAAGAAGCCGTCACCGTAGTAGGCCGCCTGCTCGGCGATCTCGCTGCTGCGGATGGAGCCGTGCCACACGAAGGGCGGTGTGCCGTCGAGCGGCGCGGGTGTCGAGGTGAAGCCCTGCAGGGGGGTGCGGAACTCACCCTGCCAGTTGACGACCGGCTCGCGCCAGAGCTTGCGGAGCAGGTGGTAGTTCTCGACCGCGAGCTTGATGCCGTCGCGGATGTCCTTGCCGAACCACGGGTAGACCGGGCCGGTGTTGCCGCGGCCCATCATCAGGTCGACGCGACCGCCGGAGAGGTGCTGGAGGAAGGCGTAGTCCTCGGCGATCTTCACCGGGTCGTTGGTGGTGATCAGCGTGGTGCTCGTCGAGAGGAGGAGCTTCTCGGTCTTGGCCGCGATGTAGCCGAGGTGGGTCGTCGGGGACGACACGACGAAGGGCGGGTTGTGGTGCTCGCCGGTCGCGAAGACGTCGAGACCGACCTCCTCGGCCTTGAGCGCCAGCTGCGTCATCGACGCGATGCGCTCGGCCTCGGACGGCGTGCGTCCGGTGGTCGGGTCCGTGGTGACGTCGCCGACGCTGAAGATGCCGAACTGCATGAGATCCTCCGTGATAGTTGAAGTTTGTATCATCTCCAACGGGGCTGGTCCCCCCAGTATTCCGTGGAATCGCCGGGCACCGTTACCGCGTTGGGCTGACAGGCGGGCGCACGCTCGGACTGAGGACCACCGCGCGAGAGGAGCGACGATGACCGACTTCACCCCCTTCGAGGACCTGCTGCGAGGACACGCGGGCCTGCTCGAGGACTCCGCCCACGACCGCTGGCTGCGCGCCCAGGCGCTCTTCGAGGAGCGCGCCTACCGTGAGGCCGCCGTCCTGCTGACCGAGCTGATCGACGAAGCCGACGACGTGGGCCACGAGCTCACCGACGTACGCCTCCTGCTGGCGCGCTCGCTCTACCACTCCGCCCAGCTCGACGGCACGATCCGGGTCGCCACCGAGCTGCTCGAGCACGACCCCAACGAGCCCTACGCCCACCTGCTGGTGGGCCGGGCCCTCCAGCGCAAGGGACGGCGCCACGAGGCGCAGCCGCACCTGCGCCTCGCCGAGCTGCTCGGCGGCTACCGGGTCTGACCGGCGTCGCGGCGGCGAAGCCTCGGTGAACACTCGCCGCCGCGCCCCCACGGGGGTCCGGACCGCCCCATGCTGAGGCCGTGACCAGCTACGGCGACCACACCGGACCCCTCGCGATCGCGCACCGCGGGGGCATGGCCCTCGCGCCCGAGAACACCCTGGCCGCCTTCGGGCGAGCCACCTCGCTCGGCCTGACCCACGTCGAGACCGACGTGCAGACCACGCGCGACGGGCATGTCGTGTGCTTCCACGACGCGACGTTGCGCCGGGTCACCGGTCACGCGGGTCGGGTCGCCGACCTCGACCTGGCCGACCTCCGCCGGCTGCGTGTGCACGGCACCGAGCCGATCCCCACGTTGGAGGCGGCGCTGGCGACCTTCCCCACGACGCGCTTCGCCATCGACCTCAAGGACGAGGCGTCGATCGGCGCGATGGCCCCGCTGCTGCGCACCCACCCGCACTGGGCCCGGCGGATCTGCGTGGCCGGCGCGTGGAGCCGCTGGCTGCGGCGGCTGCAGGACGAGGCGCCGGGAGTCACGACGGCCCTCGGCTGGCGCGCCCTGACGACGCTCATCGCGTGCTCGCGCGGCGGCGTACGGCCCGTCGGGCTGGGTGCGACCGGACCCGCGCGCGGCGCCTTCGCCCACGTCCCGGTGAAGCTCGGCCGGATGCCGATCCTCTCCGAGCGGGTGATCGCGCGGGCCCACGAGCACGGCATCCGCGTCGTCGTGTGGACCGTCGACGACCCAGCCACCATGCGCTCGCTCCTCGACGCGGGCGTGGACGGGATCATCACCGACCGGCCCGACGTGCTGCGCGACGTGCTGATCAGCCGCGGGCAGTGGACCCGCCCCGATGCCGTACGCCCGGAGGCTCCCGCCGCCACCAGCCCGGGATAGTCCGCATCAATCAGCTCCCCGCCAGGGCTCCGGCACGAGCCAATTGCTGCGGACTACCCGGGGTCGGGTTGAAACGGATACCCCCTAGGGGTATTGTGGGAAGCATGAGCGAGCAGCACGGACACCTCGAGGGCAACGACGCCGCCGTCCAGGCCCACCTCAAGCGGTTGCGCCGCATCGAGGGGCAGGTGCGCGGGATCCAGCGGATGGTCGAGGACGAGAAGTACTGCATCGACATCCTCACCCAGGTCTCCGCCGCGACCAAGGCCCTCCAGGCCCTCGCGCTCTCGCTGCTCGACGACCACATGGCCCACTGCCTCGTCGACGCCGCCCGCCAGGGCGGGGCCGAGCAGGAGCAGAAGCTCAAGGAAGCCTCCGAGGCGATCGCCCGCCTCGTGAGGTCCTGACCGGAGGAGAAGCGATGACCACCAGCACCTACACCGTCACCGGCATGACCTGCGGCCACTGCGCCGCCTCGGTCACCGAGGAGATCTCCGAGCTCGCCGGCGTCGAGAACGTCGACGTCGTCGTCGAGACCGGAGCCGTCACCGTCACCAGCGCCGGCCCCCTCGACCCCGCCGCCGTGCAGGCAGCCGTCGAGGAAGCCGGCTACGCCTTGGCATGAAGGCACCTCGGAACGTCCCCGTCAGTACGCCGTTGCGCGTGGCCGCGTTCGTCGCCGCCCTCGCGGCCGCCTTCGCGGTCGCGTGGGGCGGGGGCCGGCTCGTCGGACCCATCGACACCGAGCCCGTTGCGGCCCACGACGACATGGCGGACCACGGGGACGCCGCCGGCGCCGCCGCGGCCGCGGAGGTCGGCGGGCTGACCGCGCGCGCCGACGGCTACACCCTGGAGCTGGCGGACCGCACCCTCGAGCGAGGTCGCACGCGGCTCGACTTCCGGGTGCTGACCTCGAGCGGCCGCCCGCTGCTCGACTACACGCGCGAGCACGACAAGGACCTGCACCTCATCGTCGTACGCCGTGACCTGACCGGCTTCCAGCACGTGCACCCGACCCTCGACGGCGCGACCGGCACGTGGTCGACCGACGTCCGCCTCACACCGGGTGTGTGGCGCGTCATCGCGGACTTCACGCCCGAGGGCTGGGACGGCATTACCCTCGCCGACGACGTGTCGGTGGGCGGTCGCTACCGGCCCGACGACCTGCCGGCCGACGACCGCGCCGCGTCGGTCCGGACCGACGAGGGCACCTACACCGTGACCCTCGAGGGCGGCACCGCCCCGGGCGCGAGCACCGTGCTCACCACGAGCATCGAGCTCGACGGCGCACCGGTCGCCGACCTCGAGCCCTACCTCGGCGCCTTCGGCCACCTCGTGGCCATCCGCTCCGGCGACCTGGGCTACCTCCACGTCCACCCCGAGGAGGGCGAGCCCGGTCCGGGGATCGACTTCGCGACCGCCTTCCCGACACCGGGGACGTACCGCCTCTTCCTCGACTTCCAGCACCGCGGCGTCGTCCGCACCGCCGCGTTCACCGTCGAGTCCGGCGGCGCGCCCGACCACGCAGCCGAAGGAGGAGCCGGTCATGAGCACTGACGTCGAGCTCGCCATCACCGGCATGACGTGCGCGTCGTGCGCCAACCGCATCGAGCGCAAGCTCAACAAGCTCGACGGCGTCACCGCGACGGTCAACTACGCCACCGAGAAGGCCAAGGTCTCCTACCCCGGGAACGTCTCGACCGACGACCTGCTCAGGACCGTCGAGGCGGCGGGGTACGTCGCCGCGCTGCCCACCCCGCCGGACGCCGGGGCGCCTGCCGAGGGGCCCGCCGTCGACCCGCTGCTGCAGCGCCTGCTCGTCAGCACCGCACTGAGCATCCCCGTGGTCGCGATGGCGATGGTGCCCGCGTGGCAGTTCACCTCCTGGCAGTGGGCCTCGCTCGCCCTGGCCGCGCCGGTCGTGGTGTGGGGCGCGTGGCCGTTCCACCGCGCCGCGTGGACCAACCTGCGCCACGGCGCGACGACGATGGACACCCTCGTCTCGGTCGGCGTGCTCGCGGCCTTCGGGTGGTCGCTGTGGGCGCTGTTCCTCGGCACCGCCGGCGAGCCCGGCATGACCCACGCGTTCCGGATCTCGATCGACCGCACCGACGGCGCAGGCAACATCTACCTCGAGGCCGCCGCCGGCGTGACGACCTTCCTCCTCGCCGGGCGCTGGCTCGAGCACCGCTCCAAACGGCAGTCCGGAGCGGCGCTGCGGGCCCTGCTCGAGCTCGGCGCGCGCGACGTGGCGGTCGTTCGCGAAGGGGTCGAGACCAGGATCCCCACCGACCAGCTGGCCGTCGGCGACACGTTCGTCGTGCGTCCCGGGGAGAAGGTCGCCACCGACGGCGAGGTCGTCGAGGGCACGTCGGCGGTCGACGCGTCGATGCTCACCGGCGAGTCGGTGCCCGTCGAGGTCCGCCCCGGCGACACCGTCGTCGGCGGGTGTGTGAACGCCGGCGGCCGGCTCCTCGTCCGCGCCACGCGCGTCGGTGCCGACACCCAGCTCGCCCAGATGGCGCGGCTGGTGGAGGACGCCCAGAACGGCAAGGCCGAGGTCCAGCGCCTCGCCGACCGCATCTCCGGCGTCTTCGTCCCGATCGTGATCGGCCTCGCCGTGGCGACCCTCGGCTTCTGGCTCGGGGCCGGCGGCGGGGTGACGGCCGCCTTCACCGCCGCCGTCGCGGTGCTGATCATCGCCTGCCCGTGCGCGCTGGGCCTGGCCACGCCGACCGCGCTGATGGTCGGCACCGGCCGCGGAGCCCAGCTCGGCATCCTGATCAAGGGCCCCGAGGTGCTGGAGTCGACCCGTCGGGTCGAGGTGATCGTGCTCGACAAGACCGGCACCGTCACCACCGGCGAGATGACCGTCCACGACGTGGTGGCCGCCGACGGCGAGTCGCCCGACGACGTACGCCGCCTCGCCGGCGCCCTCGAGTCCGCGTCCGAGCACCCGATCGGCCGGGCCATCGCGGCCTCCGTCGACGTGCTCCCTCCCGTGGAGGACTTCGCCAACCGGGAGGGCCTCGGGGTGCAGGGCATCGTCGAGGGCCACGCCGTCCTCGTGGGCCGCCCCCGGCTGCTCGAGGGGTGGAGCCAGCACCTGTCGCCGTCGCTGGTCGAGGCCGTGGCGAGGGCGCAGGGCGAGGGCCACACCCCGGTGGCGGTCGGCTGGGACGGGCGCGCCCGCGGGGTCATCGTCGTCGGCGACACGATCAAGCCCACGTCGGCGCGCGCGGTCGCCGGGCTGAAGGAGCTCGGGCTCACCCCGATCCTGCTGACCGGCGACAACGAGGCCGCGGCCCGCCACGTCGCCGACCGGGTGGGCATCGAGACGGTCGTCGCCGACGTACTGCCTGCCGACAAGGTCGCCGAGGTCCAGCGCCTGCAGGCGGCCGGCAAGGTCGTGGCGATGGTCGGCGACGGCGTCAACGACGCCGCCGCGCTCGCCCAGGCCGACCTCGGCCTGGCGATGGGCACCGGCACCGACGTCGCGATCGAGGCCAGCGACCTGACGCTGGTGCGCGGCGACCTGCTCGTCGCCGTCGACGCGATCCGGCTCTCGCGCCGCACGTTGGCCACGATCAAGGGCAACCTGTTCTGGGCGTTCGCCTACAACGTCGCGGCCCTGCCCCTCGCGGCGGCCGGACTGCTGAACCCGATGCTCGCCGGAGCCGCGATGGCGTTCTCGAGCGTGTTCGTGGTGACCAACAGCCTCCGGCTGCGCGGCTTCCGCTCCTCGATCGGCTGAGGTCGGCGGTCGGGCGGTGGCGGTGGCGGAGCCACATTTCCCGGGCCCCGAATGTGGGTGGACCACCGCCCCGTGCGCGCCCAGGCCGGGGGCTCCGCCGGGGTGAGCCGCATCCACCGCCTGGTTCCTAGGCTGGGCGCATGGGACTCATCGACAAGCTGACACCGGGCCGCTCCGAGACGGAGAAGACCCGGGCCGCCCTCGAGGCCGCCGGTGACGCCAACCCGGACCCCGGCGCCATCGACCGGCTGGTCGCGATGCTGGTCGACACCGGGCTCGAGGGCCGCGGACCGCTGCGGCCGGCGCGCGAGGTGGCCGCGGACGCGCTCGCCAAGGCGGACGGCGACGCGGAGAAGGCCATCGGGGCGCTCGCCCGGGCGACCACCGTGAAGGGCGGCATCGGCGGCTTCGTCACGGGAGTCGGGGGCTTCGTCACGATGCCCGTCTCGCTGCCGGTCAACGTGGCCGAGTTCTACCTCCAGGCCGTGCGGATGGTCGGCAGCATCGCCACCCTCCGCGGGTACGACGTCAGCGAGCCGCGCGTGCGGACCGCCATCCTGCTCACCCTGGTCGGCTCCGACTCCGACGAGGTGCTCAAGAAGGCCGGGATGACGACCGCGGGCAGCCGCGTGACGTCGTACGCCCTCAAGGGCCTTCCGCCCGCCGCCCTGATGGTCGTCAACAAGGCGGTCGGGTTCCGGCTGATGCGCGGCGTGAGCGAGAAGCTCCTCTCGCGCCTCGGTCGCGGCATCCCGCTGGCGGGCGGCCTCGTCGGCGGCGGGATCGACGGCTTCATGATGAAGAAGATCGCCGACCACGCGATGAAGGAGTTCCCCGCGATCAGCTGAGCGAGGCCCGGACGGCCAGGTCGGCCCACTCCTCGACCGCGGTGACGCCGCTGGTGGCGAGCACGGTGGCGCGCCGGCGCAGGAAGAAGTTCACGCCAGGACTCCCGGTCGGAGCGTGAGGTGGTCGCTCAGGTGCCGCGAGGTGACGCGGTGCCAGCGGTTGCCGGGCAGCTCGGGGGTGAGCAGTGCGAGCCCGGTGCCGTACTTCGAGATGCGGATCGGGCGGTGCCCGAGCTCCCAGAGCCTCCGGTCGAGCGGTCCCGGACGCGTGGTGCCGGACTTGGTCTCCACGACCAGCACCTCACCGACCTGGGCGGTGCCGTGGCCGGAGACCCAGCGCAGGTCGCGGTCGATGGTCGCGCGTCCCGCACTGCCCTCGAGCAGGAGCGTCGTACGCAGGTAGCTGGTGTGGAGCGTCGCCACGAGGCCGCGCGGGTCGATGTCGTGCACGTGCGCGACGCCGAGCCGGTCCCGGACCCAGGCGCCGGACGCGTCCGACATCTCGAGACGGTGGTCGTGCTGGGCCAGGCGCTCCTTGACGGTCACCCCGCGGCGACCGCGCGTCTTCACCTCGAGCCAGCACTCGCCGGTGTCGGCGTAGACCCGGGTGCGCACCTTCCACCGGCGCCGGCGGCGGTGCGCCGCGGCGCTCCAGCTGTCCAGGTCGATGGTGTCGAGGTACGTCGACTCGTAGCGCGAGGAGCGGCGGCCGTCGATGTCGAGCGCCCGGAGCCCGAGGATGCCGGTGAGCACGGCGTCGAGCTCGGCGGTCCCGATGACGTACTTGCGGTCCGTGCGGGTCAGCAGCGCGGCCTCGGCGTTGAGCTCGCCGAGGGAGACGATGGGCAAGCGGTCGACGGCGTCCATGGCGCTCATCGGTCCGTCACCGGGTCAGCGCGGGAGCGGCGTGGCGCTCGGCGCGAGGCATCGTCGGGCGCGGCGAGGCGGCGTAGTGCACCTCGACGGTGGTCGTGTCGTTGACGAGGTCGACGCGCACCGGCGTCACGCGGGTGACCCGGGCGTCGAGCAGCATCTCCAGGCGCTCGACGAGCGTCTCCTCGTCGGTGATGGCGGCGTCGAGGACCACGACCTGGCGCAGCCCGGTGCTGTGCAGGAGGCGGCTGTCGGCGACGGCGAGCACGCCGACCAGGCCGGCCATCAGGGAGATGGAGAGGGCCACGTCGCCGGTGCCCAGGCCGCCGATCAGGCCGATGGCGAGGGCCGCGAAGTAGTAGGCGATCTCGTGCTGGCCGAGCTCGTCGGAGCGCAGCCGGATGATCGACAGGACCCCGAAGAGCCCCAGCCCGAGGCCCACCGTCGCGGCGCTGCTGGAGAGCACGATGGTCACGGCCAGGACGCCCATGTTGACGGCGATGAAGGCCGTGACGAGGTCGGCGCGGCGGTGGCGGGGGTAGTAGACGGCCATGGCGAGGACGAGGACGGCGACGACGTCGACGACGGCCAGGAGGTGGGTGGGGTTCACGGGAGGTCCTTTGCGGGTCGGTGTGCCCCGAGGTTGTCGAGCGCGCCTGTCGTCCACCTGCCGCCCGCCTGTGCTCGTGCTGTGCATCGCTGCGTGGCCCGACCTGAGAGGATCGGCGCCGTGGACGGACCCCTGCCCCTCGCGCTCATCTGTGCGTCGCTCGCCTTCGCGGCCGTGGTGCTGGTGTACGTCGCCCTGGCCCGCACGCCGGACTGGGGCCTGCTCGGCTTCGCCGGCGTCATCGAGGCGGGCGCCCTGGTGCTGCTGGTGGTCACCGGCGTGCAGGTGGGCGACGCCGACCTCGGCGGCGGCGAGACGGCGACCCTGTTCGGCTACCTGCTCGCGGGACTCGTGCTGCTGCCGATCGGCTTCGTCTGGTCGCTGGCCGAGCGCAGCCGCGGTGCGACCGCGGTGCTGGCGGTCGTCGGCCTGACCGAGGCCTTCGTCGTCGTCCGGGCGCTGCAGGTGTGGCCGTGAGCTCGGCGACCGGGTCCACCCGCTCCGGCGCCGGTCGCGTCCTCGTCGCGATCTACGGCGTCTTCGCCCTCGCCGCCACGGCGCGCTCGCTCGTGCAGCTGCTCACCAAGGCCGACGAGGCGCCCTTGGCGTACTCCCTCTCCGCCCTCGCCGGAGTCGTCTACGTCGCGGCCACCCTCGGGCTGGCGGAGGTCGGCCCGCAGCCGCGTCGTCTGGCCTGGGCGGCCGTCGGCTTCGAGCTCGTGGGGGTGCTGACCGTCGGCACGCTGACCGTCCTCGACCCGGAGCTCTTCCCCGACCAGACCGTGTGGTCTTCGTACGGCGCGGGCTACGGCTGGCTGCCGCTGGTGCTGCCGTTCGCGGGGCTGGCCTGGCTCGTCCGCACGCGGCCCCGCAGCCATGGCTGACACCCGGGCCAGGCTCTGCCTGACGATGATCGTGAGGGACGAGTCCGCCATCATCGAACGCTGCCTGGCGGCCGCGGCTCCCTGGATCGACGCCTACGCGATCCTCGACACCGGCTCGACCGACGGCACGCCCGACATCGTCCGGTCGTTCTTCGAGCGGCACGGGGTGCCCGGCCGGGTGACCGAGGGTCGGTTCGACGACTTCGCCCAGGCCCGCAACGACTCGCTCGTCGCCGCACGCGACACCGCCGCGGCGTACGACGTCGGCCACCTCCTGCTCTGCGACGCCGACATGGAGCTCGTGGTCGAGGATCCCGGCTTCCGCGACGCGCTGACCGCCGACGCCTACCTCCTCGAGCAGCGCGCCGCCGGCCTCCACTACGCCAACGTGCGGCTCCTGCGGGTCGCTGCGCCGTTGCGCTACGTGGGCGTCACGCACGAGTACCTCGACGTCGGCTCGGCCGCCCGTCCGAGGCTCGAGGGAGCCTGGTTCCGCGACCACGCGGAGGGCTCGAGCCGCCGGGTCAAGTTCGAGCGCGACCTCGCGCTGCTGGAGCGCGGCCTCGCCGACGAGCCCGACAACGCCCGGTACGTCTTCTACCGGGCGCAGACGCTGCGCGACCTCGGTCGGGACCGGCAGGCCGTGTCGGCCTACGAGCACCGGGTGGCCCTCGGCGGCTGGGAGGAGGAGGTCTGGTACTCGTTGCTGCAGGTGGCGGTGCTGCGCGAGCGGCTCGGGGACGACGACCGGGACGTGCTCGCGGCCTACCTGGCGGCGTTCGAGCGCCGGCCCGGACGCGCCGAGACCCTCGTCGAGCTGGCCCGGCACCTCCGTGAGCGGGGCCGCCACGAGCTCGCCCACGTCTTCGCGACCCGGGCCGTCCAGCTGCCGCACACAGACGACATCCTCTTCGTGCTCCCTGCCTGCTACGGCTGGCGGGCCCGCGACGAGCTGTCGGTCGCGAGCTACTGGGTCGGGAGGTACGCCGAGTCCGCCGTCCTCGCCGAGGCCGTGCTCGCGGACCCGGAGCTGCCGCCGGGGGATCGGCCTCGCGTCGAGCAGAACCTCGCCTTCGCTCGCGAGCGCACCGCCCTACACTGACCGACGTGCCTCGTCCCGCCCTCGCCGTGCTCGCCCTGCTGAGCACCCTCCTCGTCACCGGCTGCAGTGGCGACAGCACCGACGAGGGGCCGTCACCGACGAGCGCGTCCTCGACCACCCTGTCGGCCGCGGACACCCTGGTCGAGACCGCGCTGCAGCAGCTCGAGGCGGGTGACGACGCGAAGGCGCGGGCGACGTTCGAGAACGTGCTGGAGCTCGACGCGGGCAACGTCTACGCCCACTACAACCTCGGCCTGCTGGCCCAGGACGCCGGGAACGACGCGCTCGCGATCAAGGAGTACGACGCGGCGCTGGAGACCGACCCGGAGTTCACCTCCGCGCTCTACAACAAGGGCATCGTCCTCGAGGCCGACGACCTCGGGTCCGCGGTCGAGCTCTATCGTCGCGCCCTCGCGATCGACCCCGACCTCGCCGCCGCCCACATGCGCCTCGGCTTCGCCCTCCTGCACCTGGGCGAGACCGACGAGGCCGAGGAGCACCTCGCCACGGGAGTCGAGCTGGACCCCTCGATGGCGGACGTCCGGGCGCCGTCGTACGACTGAGAACGAGCGCTGCGCGGGGTCTCCCGATTCGGCCACGCGCCGTCCGATGCTCCACTACGGTGATTCGGTGCCCACCTCTCGGCCCCGCGCCCTCGTGTCCCTGTCCCTCGCCACCCTGGCCCTGGCCACCGTCGTCGGCACCGGGGGGACGGCCGTCGCGGCCGACAGCGCGACGCGCGACGTCCGCGTGATCAAGGCGTGCTTCAGCGTCGAGACCGGCCAGATCCGGGTCGTCCGCAAGGTCACCCAGTGCCGCCCCGGCGAGGACCACATCCGCTGGGTCCGCGGCGGAGAGCGCCCCGAGGGCCCGCGTGGGCCGAAGGGCGAGACGGGTGCGACCGGCGCGACCGGACCCGCCGGTGCCACGGGAGCGACCGGAGCAACCGGAGCACCCGGCGCCACCGGAGCCACCGGAGCCACGGGCACGACCGGGGCCAACGGCGCGACCGGAGCCACGGGAGCGACCGGGGCCGACGGTGCGACCGGCGCCACCGGCGCAACCGGCGCAACCGGCGCTACCGGTGACATCGGACCTGCCGGCCCGGCCGGACCCGCCGGCGCGACCGGAGCCACGGGTGCCGCGGGCGCGACGGGTGCGGCTGGAGCGGACGGGTCTGTCGGAGCGACCGGACCCACCGGAGCCACCGGCCCTGCCGGGGACATCGGCCCGTCCGGCGCGACCGGCCCCGCCGGACCCATCGGCGCCACCGGCCCTGTCGGACCCACCGGCGCGACCGGAGCCGCTGGCGCCACGGGAGCCACCGGTCCCGCCGGATCCCCCGGCACCGGGGCCATGCTCTCGAGCAGCAGTGGTCAGGTGGCCACCACCACGACCGTCCTCGGCGGTGCCGGCAACACGGTGGCCGTGCTCCCCCTCAGCGGCGCCGGATCGGTCAGCAACGTCTCCATCGTCGGCGGAACGATCGATGCGACGAACTCCCCGATCGCGGGGCTGGCCCAGCCGATCACCAACGACCACACCCTGACCAGCATGGACGGCTACTTCACCAACACCAGTGCGATGTCGCTGGTCGGCTCCACGCTCCAGCTCAGCGTCGAGCTCTGGACGTCCCCGACGCCGGACAACGTGTTCACCGCCGTCCCCGGAGCCACGTGCAGCCTGGTGCCGTCATTCACCGGCATCGTCGCGATCGGCACTGTGTCGAGCTGCACGTCCACCGGCCTGAACATCCCGATCTCGAACCAGACCCAGGCGATCCTGGTCGTACGCTCGGACGTGGTCGCCGGCCTCGACACGAGCAGGGACGTCAACGGCTACTGGTCCGCCGGCCTGACGCTGGGCTGACGAGGGGCTACGGCGTCGCCGGGGGCAGGTGCTTCTTCATCAGGCGCTTGACCCGGCGCTGCTTGCGGTCGGGGATCATCGAGCGCATCTCCTCCAGCTTGCCGAAGCAGAGCAGCCGGTCCTCTCCCTCGAGCACCGTCTTGTTGCGCGGGTTGGGGATCACCTGGGTGCCGCGGTGGAGCGTCAGGACGGTGATGTCACGCTCGTCGAGGCCGGACTCACCGAGCTTCTTGCCGACCATGTCCGACCCGGCGTGCACGACGATCTCGGCGACGCCGTAGCCGGTCGAGACCGTCAGCCGCTGGCGTACGTCGATGTCGGGGAAGGCGACCTGGTTGTCGATGTAGTCGATGATCGCGCCGGCGACGTCGAGCTTGGTCGCGCCCTCGATGCCCTCCAGGCCGGGCGAGGAGTTGACCTCCATCACCTGCGGGCCGTTGTTGCCCTCGAGCATGTCGACACCGGCGACCCGCAGGCCCATGATCTGCGCCGAGCGCACGGCGATGCGCTCGAACTCCTCGTCGAGCTCGACGGGCTCGACGCTGCCGCCGCGGTGCACGTTGGAGCGGAACTCGTCGCCCTGCGCGACGCGCCGCATCGCCGCCACGACGCGGTCGCCGACGACGAGGGCGCGGATGTCGCGGCCCTTGCTCTCCTTGACGAAGCGCTGGATCAGCACGTTCTGCCGGGTGCTCTGCAGCGTCTCGATGATCGCCTCGGCCACCTTGATCGTGGGGGCCAGGATGACGCCGATGCCCTGCGTGCCCTCGAGCAGCTTGATCACGACGGGCGCGCCGCCGACCCGCTCGATCGCGGGGATCACGTCGGCGCGGTCCTGCACGAAGGTCGTCGCCGGCATCGGGATCTTGTGGCGCGAGAGGATCTGGGTCGCGCGGAGCTTGTCGCGGCTGTTGGCGATGCCGTAGGAGGTGTTGGGCGTGTAGACGTCCATCTGCTCGAACTGGCGCACGACGGCGGTGCCGAAGTAGGTGATCGAGTTGCCGATGCGCGGCAGCACGGCGTCGTACGTCGACAGCTGCTTGCCGCGGAACAGCAGGTCGGGCTCGTCCCCCGTGAGGTCGATGCCGAAGCGCAGCGTGTTGAGCACCTTGACGTCGTGGCCCCGGTCGACGGCTGCGGTCCGGAGGCGCTGCGTGCTGTAGGAGCGCGGCGCGCGGGAGAGGATGGCGAGCTTCATGGTGGGACATACAAGCACGCCAGTCGCAGAGCCCACCTGACAAGATGACGCCGTGTCCCCCGACCCCTCCCCTCCCGACCCCGGGTCCGGCGGCGAGCGGATCGTCGTCGGCTGGCGCGAGTGGGTGGCCCTCCCGCAGGCCGGCGTCGCCTGGGTGAAGGCCAAGATCGACACGGGCGCACGGTCGTCGTCGATCCACGCCTTCGACCTGGAGGTCTTCGAGTCCGACGGCCAGGAGTGGGTGCGGTTCTCGATCCACCCCTGGCAGCGGTCCGACGAGGACCACGTCGAGCTGAGCCTGCCCGTCCTCGACCGGCGTGAGGTGCGCAGCAGCAACGGCCAGACCGAGCAGAGGTACGCCGTCGCCATGGACGTGACGCTCGCCGGCCGCACCATCACGACGGTGATGACGCTGAGCAACCGCGACGAGATGGGCTTCCGGATGCTGATCGGCCGCGAGGCCCTCGAGCGCGGGTTCCTCGTCGACTCCGCGACGTCGTACGCCGGTGGCCGGCCGCGGCGCGCAGTGCGAAGGAAGAACTGGGGCAAGTAGCCACATCTGATCACTGGCTGCACCACAGGGTCCGAACAGCTCGACACCTCGCAGGCCGTGCTGACCGACGACAGCTGGAGCGCCGACGGCACCACGATCAGCGTGCGCGAGGTCAGCACCGGGTCGGGCACCCAGACGTCCGACAGCGCCGAGCAGAGCGGCGCGATCTTCGCCATCAACGGCGAGGCCTGCGCGGAATCCCCGCAGACCTGCTCGGCTGGGCGTGCGCGGTGCCGGGCGAGAGGTACGAGTACGAGCTGCAGGTGCTCCTGCGAGCCGGGCGGGCATCGCCCTCGACCCGGTGCCGATCGCCACGATCTACCTCGACGACAACGCGTCCTCGCACTTCCGGCCGGTCGCGGACTCGCTCCGCGTCTATGCGGCGCTGCTGCTCTTCCTCGCCTCGTCGCTGGCCGCCTTCGTCATCGACACCGTCGCGCTGCTGGTGCTCACCGCGGCGACCGGCGACCTGCTGCTCTCCGTCGTCGGGGCGCGCCTCACCAGCGCCGGCGTCAACTTCGCCGTCAACCGCAGGCTCGTCTTCGACAGCGGCCACCGCACCCGCACCGGCGGCGCCGCACGCCGCGACGCCTCACAGGAGGTCCACAAGGTCAGCCCACCTCCCCGACAGGTGGGCCGACCACCCTCGACCTCACGAGCCGCTGACCCGGCCCGCCCAGACCTCGGACCACTGACGAAAGGCCGCACCCCATGCGCCCCCTGCACCGGACACCCATCCGACGAGCCCTCGCGGGCACCGCGGCCGCGCTGCTCCTCGCCGGCTGCGGCGCCTCCGTGGCCAGCGACACCACCGGCACCACGTCGACCGCCTCCGCGAGCTCGACCAGCACGGTCACCGCGAGCGACGCGACCACGGTCGACGACGCGCTCGCCGACGACGTGGCCGTCGAGACCGGCGACACGGCGTACGACGAGGCCGATGCCACCGTCGTCACCCTGTCCGGCACCTCGGCGAGCTCCGACAGTGACGCCGTCACCATCGCGGACGGCACGGTCACGATCACCGCCGCCGGGACCTACGTCCTCAGCGGCGACCTGGCCGGCCAGGTGGTCATCAACAGCGCCGGCGACGTACGCCTCGTGCTCGACGACGCCACGATCGCCTCCGGCACGACCTCCGCCGTCGACGTCGTCGACGCCCAGTCGGTCGTCGTCGTGCTGGCCGACGGGAGCACCAACGCGCTGACCGACGCCACGACGTACGACGACACGTCCGACGAGGCACCCACCGGAGCGCTCTACTCCACCGCCGACCTCACGATCGGCGGCAGCGGGTCGCTGACCGTCACCGGCAACACCAACAACGGCATCGTCGGCAAGGACGGCCTGGTCATCACCGGCGGCACCATCGAGGTGACCTCCGTCGACGACGGCATCATCGGCAAGGACTACCTCGTCCTCACCGACGGCACCGTCACGGTCGACTCGACCGGTGACGCCGTCACGTCCGACAACACCGAGGACGCGGGCGCCGGCTTCGTGCTGATCGAGGGCGGCGACCTGACCGTCACCACGCAGGACGACGGCATCAAGGGCGTCCAGGTGCTCGTGGCCGGCGGCACCATCGCTGTCGCCGGGTCGAACGAGGCCCTGGAGGGCTCGCTGATCATCGTCGACGACGGCGACATCGAGCTGCACTCCGCCGACGACGGCGTCAACGTCGCCACCTCCGACGACAGCGCGGCCACCGACGGGCAGGGCGGCATGGGCGGCGAGATGGCGGCCGACACCTCGCTCCACCTCGTGATCAACGGCGGCACCCTCGAGGTGTGGTCGAGCGGCGACGGGCTCGACTCCAACGGCGACGCCACCATCACCGGCGGCGACATCACGGTCTACGGACCGACCACCGACGGCAACGGCGCACTCGACGTCAACGGCACCTTCGAGGTCACCGGCGGGACTCTGATGGCCGCCGGCACCTCCGGGATGATGGTCGCCCCGTCGACCGACTCCGCGCAGGGCTGGATCGCCGCCGCCCTCAGCACCACCGCGGCCGCGGGCTCGGAGGTCGTGATCGCCGACGACTCGGGCGCGCAGGTGGCGACGTACACGATCGCGAAGGACTTCACCTCAGTCGTCTTCTCCTCGCCCGACATCGAGCAGGACGCGACCTACACCGTCACCGTCGACGGCACCCCGACCGAGGTCACGGCCGGCGTCGCGCCGGCGGGCGGCCACGGCGGCCCGATGGGCGGCTGACGCATGACCCACCCCGAGCACTCCCCCTCCACCAGCACGGACACCCACGAAGGACACGACATGACCAGCACCAGCTCCTCCGACCTCCCCGCCGCCCCCGGCACCACTCTCGACACCGGCGCAGCAGCCGCCCACGAGGCCCCCACCCACCCGCCGACCGCGAGGCGCGACTGGCGCCGGCTGGGCCGCAGCCGCAAGGTTTTGACCGCCGGCGCGGTGGTCGCGGGCCTCGCGATCGGCGGGGCCGGCTTCGGGGCCGGGTACGCCGTCGGCGACTCCGACTCGACGACCGGCACGACGCAGACCGGCACCGACTTGGGCGACCACGGCTTCCCGGGCGGCCCGATGGGCGACCGGGACGGCGACGGCCCGATGGGCGTCCCGCCGGGCGGCGACCTGGACGGCCAGCTCGGTGGGACCCAGGGCGGCACGACCGGCGAGTCGCCCGACTTCGACGGCGACGGCCAGCCGGACAGCGGGACCGGCTCGAGCACGTCCCCCGACTCCGGCACCGGCTCAGACTCGTCCACCCAGCAGAGCTGAGGCTCCCACGGACCGACCCGCCCCGGTCACCTCTTCCCCCCGGGAGGTGCCCGGGGTGGGTCCTGTCCGCGGCCACGGCCACTACCCTGAGCAGCGTGACCCCCGCCGCCGCTCCCGCCCCGGTCGCCCGGAGCAGGTCCTAGTGGCCCGCGAGTCCTTCGCCATCGGCGGCGTCCGGATCCGCGCCGGGACGGTGCGCGCGCTGGAGCTGCCGATCACCCGCCTGGTGACGGGCGCCGACGTCACCCTGCCGGTGCGGGTCGTGCACGGTCGCGAGGACGGGCCGTGCGTGTGGATCGACGCCGCCATCCACGGCGACGAGGTCGCCGGGGTCGAGGTCGTCCGCCAGGTCATGGCCGGGCTGGACCCCAAGACCTTCCGGGGCACGCTGGTTGCGGTGCCGATCGTCAACGTGCTCGGCTTCATGACCGGCGACCGCTACCTCCCCGACCGGCGCGACCTCAACCGCTCCTTCCCCGGCTCCGCCCGCGGCTCGCTCGCCAGCCGGATCGCCTTCCTCTTCATGAAGGAGATCGTGGCGGGCTGCGAGGTCGGCATCGACCTCCACACCGGGTCCGACCGGCGCAGCAACCTGCCGCAGGTCCGTGCCGACCTCGACGACCCGGGCACCCGCGAGCTGGCGCAGGCCTTCGGTGCCCCGGTGATGCTGCACGCCAAGATCCGCGACGGCTCGCTGCGCCACGCCGCCCGTGAGCAGGGTGCCAAGGTGCTGCTCTACGAGGCGGGCGAGAACCTGCGCTTCGACTCCTACGCCGTCGACGCCGGCGTGATCGGCGTACGGCGGGTGCTGGCCTCGCTCGGCATGACCGAGCCGGTCGTCGAGCCGCCGGTCGAGCCGAGCCTGGAGTGCCGGTCCAGCGGGTGGGTGCGTGCGCGTCGCACCGGGATCCTGCACCTCGACGTCGCGCTCGGGCAGAAGGTCAGCGAGGGCGAGCGGCTCGGCACCCTCTTCGACTCCTTCGGACGCACCCTGCGCGCGGTCTACGCCAGCCGAGACGGCATCGTGATCGGCCGCACCGAGGCGCCCCTGGTCAACTCCGGTGACGCCGTCGTGCACATCGCCAGCTGACCGACCATCGCCCGACCACTCCCGACCAGACGAGGACCCGCATGCCCTTCGACGTCTGCTCCTTCCGCGCCGAGTTCCCGTCGCTCGCCTCCGGCATCGCGCACTTCGACAACCCCGGCGGGACCCAGACCCCGGCCGTGGTGGGCGAGGCGATCGCCCGGACGCTCACCGGTCCCCTGTCACAGCGCGGCGCGGCGCTCGTCAGCCAGCGCCACGCGGAGCAGGCCGTCGGCGAGTTCCGCTCGGCGGTGGCCGACCTGATGGGTGGCGTCCCCGAGGGCGTGGTCCACGGCCGCAGCGCGACGCAGCTGACGTACGACTTCTCCCGCACCCTCGCGAAGACGTGGGCGGCCGGTGACGGGGTCGTCCTCTGCCAGCTCGACCACGACTCCAACGTGCGCCCATGGGTCCAGGCCGCCGAGCGCGCCGGGGTCACCGTGCGGTGGCTGCGGCTCGACCCGGCGACCGCGGAGCTCGATCTCTCCGACCTCGACGAGGTCGTCAACGAGCGCACCCGGGTCGTCGCGCTGACCGCCGCCTCCAACCTGCTCGGCACGCGACCGCCGGTCGCCAGCGTCGCCCGTCGCGCGCACGAGGTCGGCGCACTTGTCTACGTCGACGGGGTGCACCACGCCGCCCACGCGGCGCCCGACCTCGCGGCCGTGGGGGCGGACCTGATGGTCTGCTCGCCCTACAAGTTCTTCGGCCCGCACTGCGCCGCGCTCGTCGCCGATCCCGCGCTGCTGGAGACCCTGCGCCCCGACAAGCTCGTGCCGTCGACCGACGCGGTGCCCGAGCGGTTCGAGCTGGGCACGCTCCCCTACGAGATGCTCGCCGGGGTCACCGCGGCGATCGACCTGATCGCCGGCCTGGCGCCGGAGGGTGGCTCCCGCCGCGACCGGCTGGTGGCGGCGTACGCCCTCGTCGCCGACCACGAGCTCCGCCTGCGCGGACGTCTCGAGGAGGGCCTGGTCGACCTCGGCGACCGCCTCACGCTCCACTCGCGCGCCGCCGACCGCACCTCGACGCTCTTCCTCACCCTGCGCGACCACCTGCCCGTGGACGCGTACGACGCCCTGGCGAAGCGCGACGTGCTCGTGCCGGCCGGCACGTTCTACGCCTACGAGACCTTCCGCGCGCTGCGGCTGCCGGTCGACTCGGGGCTGCGCATCGGGCTCGCGGCCTACACCGACGACGCCGACGTGGACCGGCTGCTCGAGGGGCTGACGGACTTCCTGGCCTGAGTCCGCTCAGTCGACCGGTCGGCCCTCGGCCTGCTCGGCCACCTCGTCCGAACCCGCTCCGGACTCGTGGGCGCTCGAGTCGACGTCGTCGGTGTCGACCATGTCCCCGACCGTCGCGTTGCCCTCGGGCTCGGCGTCGAGGGCCCGCTGCCGGTCGTCGTCGCTGACCCGCTCACCCGCGCCGGGGAAGGCGGAGTCCTCCGGGTGCTCGGCGTAGGCGTCGGGGGCGGTCTGCTCGTCGCTGGTCATGCTCTCGACCGTACGCCGCACGGCGAGGCGCCGACCCGCCCGCAGAGGTGGGTGGAGACAGATCGTGGAGCTCCGGTGCCGATGTCCAGCACCGGAGCTCCACGATGTCGCCGGATCAGTCCTCGCGGGCCGACCCGCGCCCCGGCTGCACCAGCTCGACCCGCGAGCCGGGCGGCAGCGCCTGGACCAGCCGCAGCTGTGCGAGCGACGGGTGGTCGTCGAGGAGCTTGGCGCCGTTGGCCAGCGACCGCAGCGCCGCCGTCTCGGCCCGTGCCGCCTCGAGCTGGGCCTGCGCCCGGTGCCGACCGACCACCAGCTCGGAGTAGGCCATCCGCAGGTCGGCCGGCGCTGTCGGACCTCTCGGCCACAATGGGCGGGTGAGCCAACCGGGCGAGCGGCAGCACTGGGTGCTCCACGTCGACATGGACCAGTTCCTCGTCGCCGTCGAGCTGCTGCGCCGCCCCGAGCTCGTCGGCCGGCCGGTCGTGGTCGGTGGCCGGGGCGACCCGACCGAGCGCGCGGTCGTCTCGACGGCGTCCTACGAAGCACGCGCGCACGGCGTGCGCTCGGGGCTGGCGCTCAAGATCGCCAAGCGCCGCTCCCCCGACGCCGTCTTCCTGCCGGTCGACTTCCCGGTCTACGAGGCCGCCTCGGCGCGGGTGATGGAGACGCTGCGCGCGACGCCGGGCGCCGTGGTCGAGGTGCTCGGCTGGGACGAGGCGTTCGTCGGCATCGAGACCGACGACCCGCTGGCCGCGGCGCGGGCGATCCAGGCGGCGGTGCTCGAGGCGACCGACCTGCACTGCTCCATCGGCATCGGCGACTCCCTGGTGCGCGCCAAGATCGCGACCGACTTCGGCAAGCCGCAGGGCACGTTCCGGCTCACCCGCGACAACTGGATGGAGGTGATGGGACACCGCCCGACCACCGCGCTCTGGGGCGTCGGGAGCAAGATCGCCGCGCGGCTCGAGGCGATCGGCATCCGCACCGTCGCCGACCTCGCCGCGGCCGACGAGGAGGCTCTGGTCGCCGCGTTCGGCCCCGCCAGCGGCGCGCACCTCGGGCGACTCGGTCGCGGCGGCGGCCGCACCACGCCCGACGACACCCCGTGGGTCGCCCGCGCCCACGGACGCGAGACGACCTACCAGGCCGACCTCACCACACCCGACGAGGTGCACGCCGCGCTGGCCGACCTCGCGGCGCGGGTCGTGGACGACGTACGCCGTGAGGAGCGCGCGGTGCAGCGGGTGCACCTCAAGATCCGCTTCGCGCCCTTCTTCACCTTCACCAAGGTGCGCAAGCTCGCCGCACCGACCTACGACGTCGAGGTCGTCGCGCGGACGGCCTACGAGCTCTACCTCGCGCTCGACGACCAGCGACCCGTGCGGCTGCTCGGGGTCCGCGGCGAGATGGTGCCGCCCGAGGGCGGCTACTGACTCTCGGCTACTGGCCCAGCAACGACAGCCCGGCGGCGAGGGCGAACCCGGCCACCGTCGCCAGGCCGGCCAGGTCCTTCGCCCTGTCCTTGGCCTCGGGGACCATCGAGTCGATCAGCATGGTGAGCAGGGCGCCCGCGGCGAAGCCGTCGACCAGCGCGCTGGTGCTGTTCGACACGGCGTCGGCGGCGAGGAAGCCGCCGGTGGTCGCCAGGGCGCAGGCGGCCGCCACCGCCGCCCACAGCCCCATCACCTGGCGGGGGCTGCGTCCCGCGGACCGCATGTCCGCGGAGGACCCGATGGCCTCGGGGAGGTTCGAGGCGAAGATCGCGACGAGCATTGCCGTGCTGACACCCTGGCCCTGGGCCAGGCCTATCCCGAGGACGGCCTGCTCGGGGATGCCGTCGAGGAAGGCACCCAGCGCCAGGCTTGCACCCCCTCCGGAGGACGTCGACTCCACCCAGCGGTTGGCGAGGTAGAACGTCGCCCCGCCCAGCGCGAGGCCGATGGCGACCGGCCACATCCCACCGATGCGCAGGCCCTCCTCGGCCAGCTCGAAGGACACGCCCGCGATCAGGGCGCCGGCGCCGAAGCCGAGCACGAGGCCGACGAGCGTGTCCGACCACGACCGCACCAGCCCCAGGACGGCGCCGACCACCAGCGAGCTGGCAGCCAACGCACCCCACCCGAGGGACTCGATCACCTGACGAGCATGCCAGTGCTCAGTCGACTCCCGCCACGGGGCCGATCAGCCGGTCGGCCAGCCAGGCGCCGAGGATGGTGGAGAGGTAGACCGCCCCCGGCTACTCGGTGGCGATCGCCGCCAGCACCTTCATCCGCGAGGCCCGGATGGCCGGGACGACCGCGGCCAGGACGCCGAAGATCACGGCCACCACGAGGAACACGAGCAGGCTGTTGACGGGCAGCGAGAGCTCGGTCAGGTCGTCCTTGAGCGACTGGCGCAGCACGACGCCGACGACCAGTCCCAGCACCATCCCCAGGACCGCACCCAGGAGGGCGATCGCCACGGACTCGAGTGTGATCATCAGTCGCAGCCTGCGCCGCGAGAGTCCGACCGCCCTCAGCAGCCCGATCTCGCGGGTCCGCTCGAGGACGCTCAGCCCGAGCGTGTTGACGATGCCGATGACCGCGATGACCACGGCGAGCGCGAGCAGCCCGTAGATCACGTAGAGCAGCTGGTTGACCTGGCCGCTGATCAGCTCCTTGAACTCCACCTTGTCCTGCACCGCGAGGATCGGCAGGTCCTTCACCACGTCCTCGAGGTCCTGCTGGACCGCCCCGCGATCGGCACCGTCCTGCAGCGTGATGCTGAGCGTGGAGTCGCTGCGCTTGAGACCGGCGTCGGCCAGCACGGACAGCGGGACGGTGATGCCGCCCGTGGTCGGGGTGTCCTCGAAGACACCCGTCACCTCCAGCGGGATGGTCCTCCCGCCGGGGAACTGCACGTCGACGGTGTCGCCGACACCCGCCTTCAGGTCGTCGGCCCGGCCCTGGCTCAGGAGCATCTGGTTGCCGGAGATGGAGTCCGTGCCGTCGACCATCGTGAGGTCGTAGATCTCGAAGA
Organism: Nocardioides sp.; assembly: GCF_025965415.1. Classification (GTDB taxonomy): domain Bacteria; phylum Actinomycetota; class Actinomycetes; order Propionibacteriales; family Nocardioidaceae; genus Nocardioides. Next base: position 50,386 of record NZ_JAOPWY010000167.1, on the reverse strand, counting down.
ACCCCGGGTCGACGCCGATCGCGAAGGTCTGGTCGGGCTTGCCGTCGACCTCGACGCTCACCGGCGTCCCCTGCTGGCGGGAGACGAGGTCGACGCCGTCGACGTCCTCCATCTGGTCGCCGTACTGCGACGGGAAGCCCTGGAAGGTCGGCATCTGCACGAGGAAGTCGCTCTTGAACGCGTCGTCCACCGTGGCGTCGTTGGTCGCGCTCAGGGAGGAGGCCAGCACGCCGACCGCCGAGACGACCGCCAGGCCGATCATCAGCGCCGAGGCGGTGGCGCCCGTACGACGCGGGTTGCGCAGCGCGTTCTCACCCGCGAGCACGCCCGCCGTGCCGAACAGGCGACCGAAGACGGCGCGGCACGCGACCAGCACGGGCTTGCCGAGGACGGGAGCGAGCACGGCGGTGGTGATCACCCAGATCACCGCGCCGGCACCGATCCAGATCGCGTCGGTGCCCGGTGCGCCGACCAGGCCGGCGGCCGCGAGCGCGACGCCGACGACCATGGCGACGGTGCCGAGCACGAGGCGGCGACCCATCCCCTTCTCCTGCACCACGAGGTCGTCACGCATCGCCGCGACGGGCGGCACCTTGGCGGCCCTGCGGGCCGGGACGAAGGCCGCGACCATCGTCACGAGGATGCCGACGACGTAGCCGGCGATGATCGTGAAGGGCGTCAGGGTCAGCACGTCGCCGGCGATGTCGAGCCCGAAGGTGCGGAAGAGGCCGGCCAGGAGCCGCGACAGCCCCAGCCCCAGGAGCAGGCCCAGTGTGGAACCGACCGCCGCCATCAGGAAGGCCTCGATCAGCACCGAGCGGGTGACCTGCTTCTTGCTCGCCCCGAGCGCCCGGAGCAGCGCGGACTCCCGCACCCGCTGCGAGACCAGGATCGAGAAGGTGTTGAAGATGATGAAGGCGCCGACCACGATCGCGATCACCGCGAAGGTCGTCAGGAAGATCGAGATGACGTCGAGGAACTGCCCGATCTGCTTCTGGGTCTCCTTCACGACCTTGTCACCGGTGACGGCGGTGAAGCCCGCGGGCGCCACCGCGTCGGCGGCCTCGGCGAGCTCGGTCTGCGAGACACCGTCGGCCGCGGTCAGGGCCACGCTGGTGAAGGCGTCCTGCCCGTCGAGGAAGATCTCCTGCGCCTCGGCGGTGTCGAGCAGCACCAGGGTGGCGCCGGCCGTGCCTCCACCGTTGAAGTCCGCGGTTCCCACGAGCGTGAACGTCCGTCGCGGCTCCCCGGTCGGGACGATCATCGTCACCGTGTCGCCGACCTCGTAGGAGCCGCGCTCCGCCGAGGACGAGTCGAGGGTGATCTCGCCGGGCTTCTCCGGCCAGCCGCCCTCGTTGAGCTGGAGGATCTCCTCGCCCTGCATGTTCTCGCCGGGCGCGTAGTTGAACGCGAGGGTCGGGGCTCCCTGGCCGCCGACCAGCTTGTCGTCCTTGCCGAGCAGGAAGGAGCCGACGCCGTCGACGGAGCCGGTGGCCGCCGCCACCTCGGGGAGCGCGCCGAGCTTGTCGATGTCCTCCGGGCTGATCACCTGGGTGGTGCCGACGCCCGCGTTGGCGGCCTGGACGTCACCCGCGGGGCGCACCAGGGCGTCGGAGGTCGACCCCTTGACGATGTTGTCGAAGGTCGAGTTGAGGCCGGTGCTGAAGGTCATCACGCCGGCCAGGAAGCCGATGCCGAGCACGATCGCCAACGTGCTCATCAGCAGGCGCACCTTGCGGGCGAGCAGGTTGCGCCAGGTCAGGAGGAGCACGTCAGCTCGCCGCCTTCTGGATGGCGAGGTCCTGCAGGAGCGCCATCTTGGCGAGGATCTGGTCGCGGTCGGGGCTGCGCAGCTCGTCGACGATCACGCCGTCGGCGAGGAAGAGCACGCGGTCGGTGTACGACGCCGCGACGGGGTCGTGCGTGACCATCACGACGGTCTGGCCGAACTCGTCGACGCTGCGGCGCAGGAAGCCCAGCACCTCGGCGCTGCTGGTGGAGTCGAGGTTGCCGGTCGGCTCGTCGGCGAAGACGATCGACGGCTGGCTGACCAGGGCGCGAGCGCAGGCGACCCGCTGCTGCTGCCCACCCGACATCTCGCTGGGGCGGTGGCCGAGGCGGGGACGCAGGCCGACGGCGTCGACGACCTGGTCGAACCACTCGCGGTCGGGCTTGCGACCGGCGAGGCTGAGCGGCAGGAGGATGTTCTCCTCCGCGCTGAGGGTCGGCACGAGGTTGAAGGACTGGAAGACGAAGCCGACCCGCTCGCGGCGCAGGGTGGTGAGGTCCTTGTCCTTCAGCCTCCCGAGCGAGGTGCCGTCCACGACGGCCTCCCCGGAGGTCGGGGTGTCGAGGGCGGCCAGGCAGTGCATGAGCGTCGACTTGCCCGAGCCGGACGGCCCCATGATGGCGGTGAACTCGCCCTTCATCAGGTCGACGTCGACCCCGTCGAGGGCCCGCACCTCGGCCTCGCCCTTGCCGTAGACCTTGATCAGGTCGCGTGCGCTTGCGGCGACGCCGTGCGCCGCCTCCCCAGTCGGCTGCTCAGTCATGGGGCCAGTCTCGCAGGGGTCCGAAGCGGGCGGCCATGGGATATCGCCCGCAGCCGACCCTGACATCCGTCAGGGACGCCCCGGGGTCCGGCCGGCCCACGTCACCCTAGATTGGGCGCGTGGGTGACATCGCGGCCGGGCTGCTGACGGGCCTGTCCCTCATCGTCGCGATCGGCGCGCAGAACGCCTTCGTGCTCCGGCAGGGCCTGCGCCGCAGCCACGTGGGGCTGGTGGTGGCGATCTGCGCACTGTCGGACCTCGTCCTGATCCTCGCCGGCGTCGCGGGCATCGGTGTCGTCGTCGACCGGGCGCCGTGGGCCATCGAGGTCATCCGCTGGCTCGGCGTCGCCTTCCTCACCGTCTACGGCATCGCCTCGCTGCGGCGGGCCCGTCGCCCGCAGGCGCTCGCCGTGGGCGACGCGGCCGTCGAGGCGCGCACCGGCGTCGTCGCCCGCGCCGTCGCGCTGACCTGGCTCAACCCGCACGTCTACCTCGACACCGTGCTGCTCCTCGGGTCGATCGCCGGGACCCACGGCGACCCCGGCCGCTGGTGGTTCGCGCTGGGAGCCTGCGTGGCGAGCATCGGCTGGTTCGCAGGTCTCGGGTACGGCGCCCGGCTCGCGGCGCCACGGCTCGCGAACCCCCGCGCCTGGCAGGTGCTCGACGTCGCGATCGGGCTGGTCATGCTGGCGATCGCGGCCCGGCTCGCGGTGGGCTAGGTCGACTCCGTGTCCCGCGCCACGGCCTCGTCGTGCCGGGCGTGCAGACGCTCGCGGATCTCGCCGGCGTCGTAGTGACGGCGTACGCGCTCGTCGCGGGCGACGGCCGCGCCGGTGGCGACACCGGCCAGGATGCCCGCCAGGCCGAGGAGCTTCCACACGCGCATGCCGCCGACTCTAGTCCGCACCCGGGGAGCCGTGGTGCAGACTTCCGCGCATGGCAACGTCCGTGACCCTCGACCAGGCGGTGGACCTCACCCGCAGCGGGGACATCTGGCTGTTCCGCGGGCGACGGGCACCCGACCGCGCGATCCGTGCGGTGACCAACTCGCCGGTCAACCACGTCGGCGTCGCGCTGGTCGTCGACGACCTCCCGCCGCTGATCTTCCACGCCGAGCTCGGCAAGAAGCAGGTCGACATGTGGACCGGCGGCCACCACCGCGGCGTCCAGCTCCACGACCTGCGCGAGGCCGTGGCGCGCTGGCAGACGGAGTACGAGCAGGACGCCTGGCTCCGCCAGCTCGAGCCTGAGATCGGGCAGCAGGAGGAGGACGGGATGCTGCGCACCGTGGCGCGCCTCGACGGCGTCTCCTTCCCCAGCCTCACCAAGCTCGGCGCCCGGTGGCTGCGCGGGCGCGACGCCTACGTCCCGCGCCGCAAGCGCGGCCAGCGGGTCACGCCCGAGGCGGCGTTCTGCGCCGAGATCGTGGCGACCTGCTACATCGAGATGGGAATCCTGCGCGACGACCGCCGCGCCACCTGGTACGACCCCGGCAAGTTCTGGAGCGGCGACTACCTCCCCATCTCCGACGGCTGGAGCCTCGGCAAGGAGGTCGCGGTCAAGGGCTGACGGCGGCGCGGGTGAACCGTGCCCCCAGCTCGGCGACCGCGGTGCGCAGCTCCTCGCCGCCGACCACGGTGAACGCGAACGGGACGCCGGCCAGCCACTCACCGGCGTAGGCCTGCGCGTTGCTGGTGCTGCCGACCAGCTCGCAGCGGCCGTCGGGCAGCTCGCGCAGGTCGCCCAGGGTCGGCCGGATCCAGTGGCGGGCCTCGGCGTACGGCGCGTCGAAGACGACGTGGGTGTCGTACTCCCAGCCCTTGCCGAGGTTGGCCTCCAGCTCGCGCGCGGGGTCGAGGTCGGCCGGCACGTCGAAGGTCTCCTCGAGCAGCGTGACCTCGGTGATCCGGTCGACGCGGAAGGTCCGCAGCTCGTCGGCGTGGTGGGAGAAGCAGAGGAGGTACCACCGGCCGTAGCGCACCACGACCGACCACGGGTCGACCTCGAAGGTGCGGGCGTTGCCGGCCGCCGTGCGGTAGCCGACGCGGACCCGGCGCTGCGCGTCGACGGCGGCGACGAGGTCGCTGGTGACGCTCGGGTCGGGCTTCACCGGCCACCGCTCGGGCACGGTGCGCGCCGTCTCGCGCAGGGTGACCGCCTGCCGCGCGACGTTGGTCGGCAGCACCCGCAGGATCTTGCCGAGCGCCGAGCCGACCGGGTCGTCGGGGTCTGCCACGGCGTGCTGGGAGTCGAGCGCGGCCATCACCAGGCCGAGGGCCTCGGTCGCGGAGAACACCAGGGGTGGCAGGCGCAGCCCCCGCCCGAGCCGGTAGCCGCCGTAGGGACCGCGCGTGGACTCCACCGGGATGTCGGCCTCGCGCAGGATCGCGACGTAGCGGCGCGCGGCGCGTTCGGTGACGCCGAGCCGCTCGGCCAGCTCGCTCGCGGTGATCCCCGGCCTGCCCTGGAGGATGTCCAGCGCCCGCAGCGCCCGCGCGGTGGGGCTGATGTCGCTCATGGGTCGATGGTGCCACCCGATCCGGACGTAGAGCGTCCGGAACCACTCCTAGGGTGGTCATGAGGGTCGACCCCCCGACAACGAGGAGAACACCATGGACATCGTCCTGATCGCCGGCATGTGGCTCGACGGGTCCGCCTGGGACGAGGTCGTCCCCCATCTGGAGAGCCTGGGCCACCGTCCCGTCGCGCTCACCCTCCCCGGGCAGGGCGACGGCAACGTGCAGGCGACGTACGACGACCAGGTGGCCGCGATCGTGTCCGCGGTCGACGCCGCCGACGGCCCGACCCTCGTGGTCGGCCACTCGGCCGCGTGCGCCCTCGCCTGGGTCGCGGCGGACGCCCGCCCGGAGAAGGTGACCCGCGTGGCGTTGGTCGGGGGCATGCCCAACGGCGACGGCGAGACCTACTTCGGCTTCTTCGAGCCCGTCGACGGCGTGGTGGCCTTCCCGGGCTGGGAGCCCTTCGAGGGCCCGGACTCCGACGACATGTCGCCCGAGCTGAAGGCGCGGGTGGCCGCCGGCGCGATCGCCGTGCCCGCGGCCATCGCCCAGGGGACGGTCCGCCTCACCGACGAGCGCCGCTATGCGGTGCCGGTGACGATGGTCTGCCCGGAGTACACCCCGGAGCAGGCCAAGGAGTGGCTGGAGGCCGGCGACATCCCGGAGCTCGCCAAGACCACGCGCGTGGACTTCGTCGACATCGACTCCGGCCACTGGCCGATGTTCACCCAGCCGGCCGCGCTCGCGGCACTGATCGACGAGGACGCCCGCAGGTGAGCGGACGCTAGTCGAGCAGGTCGTCGGCCCGGGCGGCCACGGTCGGCAGGTCGGTCACCGGCGTCGTGGTGTCGTCGACGTACTCGCCGCTCACCGACGTGGCCAGTCCCTCGGCGAGCCCGGACAGCTCGTTGTCGGCGATGCCCAGCATCTGCGCGACCGAGCGCGCATTGGCCGGACGGTCTCCCGGCTGCTTCTCCAGCAGCGCCTCGACGACCGCGCGCAGCTCGATCGGCACGTGGTCGCCGAGCGGCGGCGGCGGCTCGTTGACGTGCGACATCGCAGTGGCGATCGGCGTGCCCCGGTCGAAGGGCCGTTGGCCGTTGAGCATCTCGTGGGCCACGACGCCGAGCGCATAGAGGTCGCTGGCTCCGGTGGCCTGCTCGCCGAGCGCCTGCTCGGGACTGATGTAGTTGGGGGTGCCGAGCATCTCGCCGACCCGGGTGTGGCCGATCGCGTCGATCGCGCGGGCGATGCCGAAGTCGGTCAGCTTCACCACGCCATCGGGCCGCACCAGGATGTTGGCGGGCTTGACGTCGCGGTGGACGACGCGGGCCTCGTGGGCGACGCCGAGCGCCAGCGCGGCCTGCCCGACGATCGACCGCACCGAGTCCGGTGACAGGGGTCCCTGCTCGCGGATGATCGCCGAGAGCGGCAGGCCGGGCACCAGCTCCATGACGAGGAAGGTGAGGTGGTCGTCCTCGCCGTAGTCGAAGACGGTCGTGATGTTCGCGTGCATCAGCGCGGCCGAGTGCAGCGCCTCGTCGCGGAAGCGCTGGGCGAAGATCTCCTCGTTGTCGGGGTCGGCGCGCATCACCTTCACCGCCACGTCGCGCTCGAGGACGTCGTCGACCGCGCGCCACACGTCGGACATGCCACCGGCCGCGATGCGGTCCTGCAGCACGTAGCGACCTCCGAGCCGGAGGCCTTGGACGAGTCTGTGCACCGCGGGTGCCCCACTTCTCTCAGCGACGTGGCGCGAGAGATCGCACCTCAGTGCGAGGTTACCTGCCAACGCACCCGTCGCGCCGCACCCGAAAGGGGTCGAAACCCCTTGACAACGTACAACCATATGGTTGTACATTTGTCCCATGACCGAGCACCACGGCAGTGAGAGCGAGGACCGGGCCGACGCCTGGTTCCACGCCCTCGCCGACCGGACCCGGCGCGACATCCTGCGTCGCGTGCTGGCCGGCGAGCACTCCGTCTCGGCGCTGGCGCAGAGCTACGACATGAGCTTTGCGGCCGTCCAGAAGCACGTCGCCGTGCTGGAGCGGGCGGGCCTGCTGACCAAGCGTCGGCAGGGCCGCGAGGCCCTGGCCAGCGGCGACGTGGAGGCCGTGCGCTCGGTGGGCGTGATGCTCAGCGAGCTCGAGGCCCTGTGGCGCGGCCGCATCTCCCGCATGGACGAGCTCCTCGCCACCGACACCTCCACCGACACCCCCACCACCACTGAGAAGGACTGATCGACATGCCTGTCACCAACGTCCAGCACGACCTCGACGCCCTCACCTTGACCATCACCGCCGACTTCGCCGCTCCGGTGGAGCGCGTGTGGGGCGTCTACGCCGACCCGCGCCAGCTCGAGCGCGTGTGGGGTCCCCCCGGCTACCCCGCGACCTTCGTCGACCACGAGCTGGCTCCCGGTGGTCGGATGAACTACTACATGACCAGCCCCGAAGGCCAGAAGTTCTACGCCTACTGGTCGGTCACCGGCGTCGAGGAGCCGAGCGGCTTCACCTTCCGCGACGGCTTCGCCCGCGACGAGAGCTTCGAGCCCAACACCGAGATGCCCGAGTCGTCCCAGGCCTTCGACTTCGCGGCCACCGCGGACGGCACGCGGGCGACCTACAGGTCGACCTACGCATCTGCGGAGGACCTGCAGAAGGTGCTCGGCATGGGCGTGGTCGAGGGCTCGACCCAGGCCATCAACCAGATCGACGACCTGCTCGCCTCCTGACCCACACCCGTCACCACCGAGAGGATCACCCCATGCGTCCCATCGTCGTCACCGAGTTCATCAGCCTCGACGGCATCGTCGACTCGCCCGGCGGCGGCGAGCACCCGCACGCCGGCTGGACCTTCAAGGACGTCGACTTCGACGCCGCGGCCTACGAGATCAAGGGCCGCGAGACCGTGGCGGCGACGGCGCTGCTCATCGGGCGGCAGTCCTACGACGAGTTCGCTCCGGTGTGGCCCTCGATGGAGGAGTTCGCGAGCTACAACGCGATGCCCAAGTACGTCGTCTCCTCGACGCTGCAGGACCCGGAGTGGAACAACACCTCGGTCCTGCGGTCCCTCGACGAGGTCGCCGAGCTGAAGCAGACCGAGGGCGGGGAGATCCACGTCCACGGCAGCCCCACCCTCGCCCAGGGCCTGGCCGCCGCCGGGCTGGTCGACCGCTACCACCTGCTCGTCTTCCCGCTCCTGCTCGGCGGCGGGAAGCGGCTCTTCGCCGAGGGCGACAAGACCAGGCTGGCGCTCACCGAGCACGCGGCCTACTCCAACGGGATCACGCTGCAGGTCTACGACGTCGTCCGCTGACGGTGAACGCGATGGCCTGATCGACCGCCAGCCGCGACAATCACTGCGTGGAGCTCGCCCTGCTGCTCGTCTCGATGGCCGCCGTCGTCCTGGCCGCCACCGCCGTCAGCGAGCGCCTGCGCTTCCCGGCGCCGCTCCTGCTGATCGTGGTCGGAGCCGCGGCGTCGTACGTGCCGGGCGTGCCGACCATCCACCTCGAGTCCGAGGTGGTCCTGCTGGGGCTGCTGCCGCCGCTGCTCTACGCCGCGGCGATCCAGACGTCGCTGGTCGACTTCAACGCCAACCGGGGCTCGATCCTGCGGCTCTCGGTGGTCCTGGTCGTGCTCACCGCCCTGACGGTGGGCGCGGTCGTGCAGTGGCTGGTGCCCGGCATCGGCTGGGCGGCCGCGATCGCGATCGGTGCGGTGGTCGCGCCGCCGGACGCGGTCGCCGCGACGGCCGTCGCCCGGAAGATCGGGCTGCCGCGACGGGTGGTGACGATCCTCGAGGGCGAGTCGCTGCTCAACGACGCCACCGCGCTCGTCGCGCTCCGCACGGCCACCGCCGCCCTCTACGGCGGTGTCGCGATGACCGAGGTGGGGGTGGACTTCCTCCGCGCCGCCGGCGGCGGAGTCGCCATCGGCATCGGCTTCTTCCTGCTCGTGGCCTGGCTGCGCACGCGCGTCACCGACCCGCTGATGGACACCGCGATCTCCTTCCTGACGCCGTTCGCGGCCTTCGTCGCCGCCGAGGAGGTGCACGCGTCCGGGGTGATCTCGGTGGTGGTCGCGGGCCTCCTGCTCGGGCACAAGGCGCCGATCATCCAGAGCGCGCAGTCGCGGATCACCGAGCGGATCACGTGGCGCACCGTCGCCTTCATCCTGGAGAACACGGTCTTCCTGCTCATCGGCCTCCAGCTCGACTGGATCCTCGCCGACGTGGCCGACTCGACGCTGTCGCCCGGACACATAGCGCTGGTGTGCGGTGCCACGCTCGCCACCGTCATCGTCGTACGCCTCGCCTGGGTCTTCCTCACCTGGCTCTTCCGCAGCATGCGCCCCGACCCGCTGCCGGCCTCGTGGACCTTCCTCATCGGGTGGGCCGGGATGCGCGGGGTGGTCACCCTGGCCGCCGCCTTCGTCATCCCCGACGACGCCCCGCACCGCGAGGTGCTGCTGCTCGTCGCGTTCACCGTGGTGGCCGGCACGCTGTTCCTCCAGGGGCTGACCCTGCCGCTGCTGACCCGGCTGCTCGACGTGCCCGCACCCGACCCGGCCGAGGACGCGCTGGCCCGGGCCGCGCTCCTCCAGCAGGCCGCCGACGCCGGTCTCGCCAAGCTCGAGGAGCTGGAGTACGACGACCACCACGGCGTCTCCGACCAGATCCGGTCGCGCCTCGACCAGCGCTCGTTCGCCGCCTGGGAGCAGCTCGCCACGGCGGAGGACGAGGAGACGCCGTCCGAGCTCTACGCCCGGATCCGCGGGGAGATGATCGACGCCGAGCGCGCCAAGGTGCTGCTGGTCCGCGACAAGGGCAAGGTGCCGTCCGATGTGGTCAGCCAGGTGCTCGGGATGCTCGACATCGAGGAGTCGATGCTCGATGCCGGCACCGACGCCCCGGAGCGCGTTCGCATCGGGTCCCTGTCGCTCGCCGGCGGTCGCCAGTGCGACGACCTCGAGGCCTACCCGGCGATCGAGACGGTCGCCGACCCGTCCTGCGCGCGGTGCCTGGCCGACGGCACCCGATGGGTGTCGCTGCGGCAGTGCCTGGCGTGCGGCCACGTCGGCTGCTGCGACTCCTCGGTCGGCAAGCACGCCACCGCGCACTTCCACGAGACCCTCCACCCGGTCATGCAGTCCGCGGAGCCCGACGAGTCCTGGCGCTGGTGCTACGTCCACAACCTCACCGGCTGAGCCCGGACCGGGCTTGCTCGACCTCCCTCGCCACGCCTGCGCTCGTTCCTCGCGCACGACTAGGCTCGTGACATGGGAGCGCCTGCGATCGTCATCGCCTCCGCGCACCACGCCGTCGAGCTGGGCGAGGCGTTCGCGCGCTACGAGCGTGAGTACGACGTCCGCCTGGTCGGCGACGAGGTCACCGCCAAGGCCACCGCCAAGGACCTCATGGGCTCGGGCCACCAGGTCGCGCTGTTCGTCATCGACAGCGACCACGACCAGGACAAGCTCTACGCGCTGATCGGCGGCACCCGGAAGGTCGTGCCGACGGCACGGCGACTGATCGTGTCGCACATCAGCCGTTTCCGCGAGGACAACCAGACCTTCCGACACGCGGTCGCCGCGGGCAAGGTCGACGCCCTGCTCCTGATGCCGCAGGGTCCGCGCGACGAGGAGTTCCACGGCGCCGTCGGCGAGATGCTCAACGAGTGGAACGCGACCGTCGCGACCCCCGTGGTCGAGAACGTCCGGATCATCACCCCTGAGAAGGACGCGCTGACCCGCGAGCTGCTCGACTACCTGAGCCGGGTGGGCCTGCCGGCCGGCGTGCACCACCCCGACAGCGAGATCGGCCGCGCGGTCATGGAGAACTGCCCCGAGGACGAGGGGCGATGGCCGGTGGTGTCCTCGCTCGTCGGGTGGTGCGGCCACTGCCCGAGCGTGCGGGCGCTCGCCCACCAGCTCTACGGCCGGCCCGACGACATCGAGCTCGACGAGGTGGTCGACCTGCTCGTGGTCGGCGCCGGTCCGGCCGGTCTCGCCGCCAGCGTGTACGCCTCCAGCGAGGGCCTCTCGACCGTCTGCCTCGAGGCCGAGGCCATCGGCGGCCAGGCGGGCACCAGCTCGATGATCCGCAACTACCTCGGCTTCCCTCGTGGGATCTCCGGCATGCGGCTCGCCCAGCGGGCCCGCGGCCAGGCGCTGCGGTTCGGCACGCGGTTCTTCACCGGCTGGCCGGCCACCGCAGTGACGCCGGCGACGGACGGTGGGGCCCACGTCGTGCACACCGAGGGCGGCGACGTGCACGCCCGGACCGTGCTCGTCGCCACCGGCGTCACCTACCGCCGCCTCGGCGTCGACTCGCTCGAGGAGCTGGTCGGCCGCGGCGTCTACTACGGCGCCGCGATGGCCGCCGCGCGCGAGCTCGCCGGCGACCACGTGGTCATCGTGGGCGGCGGCAACTCCGCCGGGCAGGCCGCCGTCCACGCCGCCCGCTTCGCGAGCAGCGTCACCCTCGTCGTACGCCGACCGGACCTGACCGCCACCATGTCGTCGTACCTCATCAACGAGATCGAGTGGAACCCGCGGATCACCGTGCGCGGCTCGACGCGGGTCGTCGACGGCGGCCCGGACGACGTCGGGCACCTGGCGTGGCTCGACATGGAGGACGTGGGCAGCGGCACGCACGAGCGGGTCGAGGCGCGCGGCCTCTTCCTCCTCCTCGGGGCCGTGCCCGAGTGCGGCTGGCTCCCCGAGTCGGTGGTGCTCGACACCAACGGCTTCGTCCTCACCGGCCGCGACATCCCGCGCGAGCACTGGGCCGACGACCTGCCACCGGTCGACCTGGCCACGACCCTGCCCGGCATCTTCGCGATCGGCGACATCCGCTCGGGCTCGATGAAGCGGGTCGCCTCCGCCACCGGTGAGGGCGCGTCCGTGGTCTCCCAGGTGCACACCTACCTCGCCTAGCGGGGTCGGCGCCCTCGGGTCAGAGCTCCAGCAGCAGGAACAGTACCGCGAGCGCGGGCAGCGTCCCCTGGGTCAGGGCGGCGCGGACCATGGTGCGGTCGTGGGTGACCAGGACGATCGCGGCGGCGAGCATCGAGCCGGTGCCGGCCAGGGCCAGCGCCGAGCCGCCGACGTGCTCGGTCCTGAGCATCGCGACGCCGACGAGGGTGACGATGGCCAGGAAGAGGTTGTAGAAGCCCTGGTTGTAGGCCATCGGCGCCAGCACCCGGGCATCCGCCTCGGAGACCCCGAAGGTCTTGCGCGTCGACGGTTCGGTCCAGCGGAAGGACTCGAGCACGAAGATGTAGACGTGCAGCGCCGCGGCCAGCACCGCGAACCCGACAGCGAAGATCGTCATGGGCCGAGACTAGGGCCGGACACCCCTGGGTGGGTGGCAGCGGCGGTCTGAACGTGCGCATGATCGAACACTGGCCACCCGGCCGGACGACACGAGGAGGCCCTCCATGGGACGACTGATCGGCATCGTGCTGGTGATCTGGCTGGTGATCGGCGCCTTCGCCGCCTTCCAGCGCGGCTACTTCGACGACACGGACACCAACTGTTCCGAGGCGAGCGACATCGCGCTCAACATCGTGGCGGGACCCCTCAACTACACCGGGATCAACCCCAAGGTGAAGTGCGCCGACGTCGACACCCCGGAGCCGTCGAAGTAGGTGGTCAGCGACCCGCGTTGCGCGGGTGGTTCTTCGCCGTCCGCTCGTTGCCGCGGCGGTAGTTGCCGGTGACGCGCGCCATCAGCTCCTGCCCGTCTGCCTCGTCGCCGTCCTCGACGTCGGCGAGGAAGCGGTGGGCAGCACTCCCGCGCAGCACCGTCGCACGACGGCCGTGTGGCTGATCACGACCTCGCCGCCGCGCACCTCGTAGGCGAAGCCCTCCGGACCAGGCACGTCACCCACCGGGCTTGTCGAAGGTCCGGACCTTGCCCTGGGCGCCGGCCCCACCGGTGGCGGGGTCCGTCGGGTCGCCCGACGAGCACGCGGAGAGCGCCAGCAGCGCCGCGGCGAGCACACCACGGTCCGACCTCACGCACCCACCCTGGCAGGTCGACATGCCCTGTGGATGCCCTTCTGCGGCACCCGGCAAACCGCGCGGTCTCCCTAGGCTGTCGCGCATGCGACTCAAGCTCGGCCGCCCCGACCTGCAGCAGTACGCCGACCGCTTCGACGTGCCCGCCGCCGACGGCGGTCTCGCGGTGACGTTCCTCGGGGTCGCGAGCCTGCTGGTCGACGACGGCGAGAGCGCCGTGATGACCGACGGCTTCTTCTCCCGGCCGTCCCTCCCGACCGTGCTCCTGGGGCGGCTCGCCCCAGACGCCGCCAGGATCGATGCCGCGCTCGACCGGCTCGGGTTCGGGCCGGGCGGACGTCGCCTCGATGCCGTCGCGCCGGTCCACACCCACTTCGACCACGTCATGGACTCGGCCGTCGTCGCCGCGCAGACGGGGGCGGTGCTCGTCGGCGGGGAGTCGGCGGCCAACGTCGGTCGCGGCGCCGGGCTGGACCCGACCCGCATCGCCCTCGTGACCCCGGGCCGGCCGCAGGCCTTCGGGGCCTTCACCCTCACCCACGTCGAGTCCTCGCACTGCCCGCCCGACCGCTTCCCGGGCACCATCGACGAGCCGGTGGTGCCGCCGGTGAGGACGGGTGCCTACCGGTGCGGCCAGGCCTGGTCGATCCTCGTCGAGCACGCCAGCGGCCGTACGGCGTTGCTGCAGGGCAGCGCCGGTTTCGTCGAGGGCGCCCTGGCCGGACGACGGGCCGAGGTGGCCTACCTCGGCATCGGTCAGCTCGGGGTGATGGACGAGGGCTACATCCGTGCCTACTGGGCCGAGACCGTCGAGGCCGTCGGTGCTCGCCGGGTGGTGTTGACCCACTGGGACGACTTCTTCCGCGGCCTCGACCTCCCGCTGCGGGCCCTCCCCCACGCCGGCGACGACCTCGGCGTCACCATGCGGGTCCTCGGCGAGCTGGCCCGGGCGCAGGGCGTCGCGCTCCACCTCCCGACGCTGTGGCGGCGCGAGGACCCGTGGTCGGGCCTGTCCTGAGCCGGACTCAGGGGGCCCAGTCGTCCGGCGGGTCCTCGCCGACGCGGCCGTCGACCGCCTCGCGCAGCAGGTCGGCGTGGCCGGTGTGGCGGCCGTACTCCTCGAGCAGGTCGCACAGCAGGCGGCGCAGGCTCGGGTGGTTGCCGTTGCCGTCGTCGACGTGCGCGACCAGGCCCAACCCGCCCTCGGCGAGCGCGGCCTCGATGCGCGCCTCGTTGCGGCGGACCGCCGCGTCGAAGACGTCGTACGTCTGCGCCGCGGAGAGGCTCTCGGTGGTGAACTCCCACTCGTCGGTGCCGTCGTGGCCGAGCGAGCGCCACGGCTCGACGAGCTCCTCGCCGCGCAGCTTGGTCGTGAGGTAGTAGTCCTCGCCCATCGCCAGGTGGAGCAGCAGTCCGCCGAGCGAGAGGTTCGAGGAGCTGATGCGGTGGCGCAGCCCGGCCTCGTCGAGACCGTCGGCCTTCCAGCGGAGGGTGGTGCGGAGCCGCCCCAGCGCCCCGAGCAGGTGCTCGGCCTCGGTGCCGGCGAGGGGAGGCTCCCAGGGCGGAGGGACCCAGGTGTCGGTGCGGTCAGCAGCCATGGCGACGACGCTAGACCCGCTACCGGACGATCCGCTGCCGCATGCGCACCCCGGAGAGGGGCCCGATCTGACCATGGACCCGCTGGATAGGCTTTCCGCGTGCCCGACGTGACCCGCATCCCCACCGCTCCCCTGCTCGCCGCCGGCCTCGTCGGCGGCTTCGCGCTGGCCCAGCAGACCGGCGTACGTCCCCTCGGCGGGGCCGCGATGCTCGGCGCCAACGTGATGGCGGCGCGGCAGTGGTACGCCGTCGGCGGCGCGCCGCTGGTGGCCGGGCTCTCCGCGGCCTACTGGACCGCGATGGGGGTCTCGCACCCACTGGCGACGAAGGTCGGCACCTGGCCGTCGGTGCTCGGGGTGACCGCGGTCAGCGCCGGAGCCGCCTGGCTGCTGGCCGACCGGCGCACCGGCTGACCCCCGTCCACGCGAGCGTCAGCTCTCGGGGAGCGCGGCGAAGGCGGCCTTCATGTCGCGGTACCACCCGAGCGACTTCTTCGGGTGCCGCCAGCGACCCTTCATCTCGTCGCGCGCGGCCTGGTGCGTGGCGTCGCCGTCCTTCTCCGCCTGCTTGAGGTGCTGGTCCTGGGCGTTGATGACGTCGTCGTGGGTCTCACCGCGGTGCTCGAGGTCGCAGGGGCCACCGAGCTGTCGGCAGGTCATGGTCTTCACGGGTCGTCCTTTCGTCGGGGTGGCGTGGGGCCTGTCCGTGCCCTCACGATGATGACGATCGGCGAGCACCAGGTGTGACACAGCGGGGCGGAAGGGGTCGGGGTGGAGGGCGGATCGGGTGCGCCGCAGCGCGCGACGGCCGCCGCCCTGGCGCGCATCGCCGAGGCGCGCACGGCAGTGCTCGTCGAGGGGATCAGCGACCAGGCGGCGCTGGAGGCGCTCGCCGAGCGTCAGGGCCGCGACCTCGACGCCGAGGGTGTCGTGATCGTGCCGTGCGGCGGCGCGCACGCGATGCCCCACCACCTCAGGACCCTGGGTCCGCGCGGCGCCGCGCTGCACCTCGTCGGGCTCTGCGACGAGGCCGAGGAGGACTACCTCCGCCGCCACCTGGCGCGGGCCGGCCTCGGCAGGCCACGCGACCGTGACGACCTGGCCGCGCTGGGGTTCTTCGTCTGCGTGCGGGACCTCGAGGACGAGGTGATCCGCGCCGCGGGCCACGACCTCGCCGAGTCCGTCCTCGCCGCGCACGGCGACCTCACGTCGTTCCGCACCCTGCAGCAGCAGCCCGACTGGCGCGCCCGCGACTTCGCCGCGCAGCTGCGCCGCTTCCTCGGTGCGGGCTCGCACCGCAAGACCCGGTACGCCGGGTGGCTGGTGGAGGCCCTGCCGGTGGACGCGGTGCCGGCGCCCCTCGTCGCGGTCCTCGACCGCACGCGATGACGAGGGCCACCGCGTGGCTCAGGCGCGCTCGCCACCGGAGCGGCGTACGACCTGGGCGAGGACGGCGGGCTCCGCACGGAAGGTGATGCCCGCGACCCTGCCCCCGGCGACCGCGAAGTCGAAGACGACCTTGGCCTCGCCGCGGAGGTACCACGCCGCCGCCGGCCGGTCGCCGACGAAGACCGCGAGCGCCGAGTGGGCGCTGCCGTTGAAGAAGGCCGCGACCTCGCCCTGACCCTCGATCGAGGCCGGCGTGCCGCTGAGCACCGCCGCCTCGTCGGCCCCGACGACGGCGTCCGGGGCGAGCAGCTGGAGCAGCCGCTCGAAGTCGCCCTCGCGGGCGGCCGCCATGAACGCGTCGACGACCTCCCAGTCCGCGAGCGTGTCCTGGGCCGCCGGCTGCGCGACCTTGGCCCTCGCGCGGGAGGCGAGCTTGCGCGCCGCGGCGGGAGTGGTGTCGAGGACGGCGGCGATCGTGCCGAACTCGAAGCCGAAGCTGTCGTGCAGCACGAAGGCCACCCGCTCGCGCGGCGACAGCCGGTCGATCACCGCCTGCAGTGCGATGCCCACCGTGTCGGCGAGCGCCACGTCGTCGGCCGGGTCGGGCGCGGTCCCCGCGAGCTCCACCTCCTCGACCGGCACCGGCGTCCGCGACCGGAGACGGTCCAGGCACAACCGGGTGGTCACCGTCGTCAGCCAGGCCGGCAGGTTGTCGATCTCGGTCGCGTCCCGCGACACCGCGCGGTCCAGCCGCAGCCAGGCCTGCTGGACCACGTCCTCGGCCTCCGCATGGTCGGCCAGCACCCGCGTCGCGATGCCCAGCAGTCGCGGCCGTTCGGCCTCGAAGATCTCCGTCTGGTCCATGGGCCCACCCTCTCCACGGTCATTGTTCCCACACCACTGACGAACGAGCGCGCCGATCTGTGACCAGGACTCACGCACACTGGATCCATGGACGGCTCCTGGCGCCGCGGCGCCGCCGCACTGGCGACCCTGCCCCTGCTCGCTGCCTGCTCGGGGACGCCCGATCCTCCCGAGCCGACGCGGGCCCCTTCGGCACCGTCACCGACTCCCTCGTCGACCGCGTCCGCGAGCCCCTCGGACGCACCGTCGCAGGAGCCGACCGACGAGCCCAGCGCGGACCCCACCGAGGACGCGCCACCCCCGATCTCGGTGGCCGCCCTGGCCGCGGCGGACCTCACCGGCGGCGGCCTCCGGCTCGGCACGGTGCGCGAGCGCACGGCCGACTACACGTCGTACGACGTCACCTTCGCCTCGACGACCGCCGGCGCGGGCACGGCACCGCTGCGGATCAGCGGCGTGCTCAACGTGCCGACCGGGCGTGGACCGTTCCCCGCGGTGGTGCTCGCCCACGGCTACATCGACCCGGCCCACTACGTCCGCGGCCAGGGCATGACCCGCGAGCGCGGGTTCCTCGCCCAGCGCGGCTACGTCGCACTCCACGTCGACTACCGCAACCACGCCGAGTCGGGCGACGACCCGCGGGTCGAGCAGGCCGTGCGCCTCGGCTACTCCGCGGACGTCATCGCCGCCGCGCGGGCACTGAGCGGCTCGCGCGACGTCGCGGTGGACCCGGACCGGGTGGCGCTGTTCGGGCGCTCGATGGGTGGCGGCGTGATGATCAAGGCGCTGGCCGCCGAGCCGGGACTCTTCGCCGCCGGCGTCGGGTGGGCGTCGGTGTCGAGCCTCGAGGCCGAGAACTTCGACCAGTTCCAGCGCCCCGACGCCCCGCTCGCCGAGCTGCGGGCGTCCTTCCGGGGACGGCACGGCCTGCCGGGGGAGGACCCGGAGTTCTGGCGCGGGGTGTCCGCCCGCCCCGCCTTCGGCGACATCGGCGAGCCGGTGCTGCTCGTCCACGGACGCTTCGACGACACCTGCCCGCCGCCGTGGACCCGCGCCAGCCAGCGCGCGCTCACCGCGGCCGGCGTCGACTCGACCCTGGAGTGGTACGACGACGGGCACGCGTTCGGTCCCACCTTCGTCGCGGCGATGGACCGCACGGTGCGCTTCCTGCGGGCCCGCATGCCCGCGTGATCCGGGAGCGCCCCGGGCCCGCCCGACGTCCCATCCCCATGCACCCGCGCGCGTCCGCCGTCGTCACGACCGCCGTCCTCGTCCTGCTCGTCGCGGGCTGCGCCGACGGCGGCGGCAGCACCACGGCGGAGGACCCGGAGGGGGACACCCCGCGCTCGTCGAGCCCGACAACGTCCTCCCCACCCCCGACGCCGCCCCCGACCACTCCCCCGAGCGACGGGCTGCAGAAGCTCCGCGTCGTCGGCGAGGTGGTGCAGGTCGGTGACTGCGTGGTGGTGGAGGACGACAACGCGACGACCTGGACGATCGTCGGCGAGCCGGCGACCGGGCTCGTGCTCGGCGACCGCGTGCAGGTCACCGGCGCGCCGGACCTGACGGCCCTGGGCTGCGGTGGCCCGGTCGTGCGCGCGAGCCGGGTCACCGTCGTGACCTGAGCCCCGAACGGACGACGGCGGGGCCGGGAGCACCAAGCTCCCGGCCCCGCCGTCGTGCGGTGTGTCAGCGGTGACGGGTCACTGCACCCGGACCTGCATGCTCGTGCCGCTCTGCGAGAGCACCCGGATCGAGACGCCGGCCCCGGCCACCTTCACCCCGACACGGGGCAGGCCCGCGTCGACGAACGGCTGGAAGTAGCGGTTGGGGTCGCTGTCGTCGAACAGCGGGTTCGCCGGCCGACCACGGACGTAGCTCCGCTGTCCGCCGGCCGTCAGGTAGAACGAGTCGGACGTCTGCAGGCCGAACGGTGCGTCGTAGGTCTGGATGCGACCGCGCCACGGCACGCCCTGCAGGTTGTAGTGGGCCTGCGGGTTGGCATCGACCGGGAGCACCAGGCCGCCACCGGGGTGCTGGCTGGTGTTGTTGTCGGAGTACGACGAGTCCCAGTAGTTCACCAGGAGGCCGTCCTGGTAGGGGAACTTCTCCACGAAGTCCGGCCGGTCCGCGAAGCTGAAGTTGTAGGGACCGGTCTGGAGGTACTTGTCGTAGGAGACGTAGGCACGGTTGCTGGCCAGGTAGAACTGGTCGTAGGCCGTGTCGTAGCTCGCCCCGACCGAGCGGAAGCCGTCGAGGGTCCACCCGTTGGGCGAGGTCTCGGCGCCGTCGGCGAAGACCGTGGTCGTGCCGTTGGTGACGCGGATGTCGTCCACCAGCAGGCCCGACCAGCCCAGGTCGGGGTCCTGTCCCTGCACGGCACCGTCGGTGACGTAGCGGGCACGGAACCCGATGGTCTGGCCGGCGTACGCCGACAGGTCGAAGGTCGCGTCGACGTAGCCGTCGCTCACGCCGTCGAGGCCGGCCTCGGCGACGGGGTCGTTGGCGGGGTCGGCGTCCCCATCGGTGTCCGGGTCGATCGACGCGGTGTCGATCGGCGTCCACGTGCCGGTGCCGGCCGGGGACTGGACCTCGAAGAAGCCGTAGTCGTAGTCCTCCTCGATGTTCCACGCCGCCTTCAGCGACAGCGTGGTCGTCCCGGCCGGGACGGCCAGGTCGGTGCGCGCCATCGAGGCCGCGTAGCTGTTGCCGGAGCCGCTGAACCACTGCTTGGTCCCCTCGGGAGGCGTCGGCAGGGTCGTGCTGACCTGCTTGTCCGGGAGGACGACGGCCACACCTTGCGCCTTGGCGGAGTTGTACTCGTGGGGGCCGAGGTCGATGGTGCGGTCCTGGCCCGCGACGACGGTCTCGTAGTCGAGCCAGCCGAGCTGGAGCTTGTCCCAGACGCCCAGGTCGGCGGCACGGGTGCCGATGCCCTGGTCACCCGCGGCGGAGACGCGGCTCTGCGCCATCAGCGTCCACCAGCTCACCGGGTTGTCGCCCGAGGCGGCCGTGTCGTAGTGGTCGGGCAGGCCGAGGTCGTGGCCGTACTCGTGGGCCACCACCGAGATGCCGCCGTTCTCGGGCTGCACGGTGTAGTCGGCCACCCAGATGCCGGTGTTGCCGATCTGCGTGCCGCCGTCGAGGTTGCCCGCGGGGCCCTGGCTGCCGACCCGGTCCTGGAACGCCTTCCAGCGGTGGCTCCAGATGGCGTCCTCGCCGTAGGTCGGGTCGCCGTCGGCCTGGTCGCCACCCGAGTGGATGATCTGGAACCGGTCGATGTAGCCGTCCGGCTCGTCGAAGTTGCCGTCACCGTCGAAGTCGTTGCGGTCGCGGATGTCGTACTGCGACACGATCCGCTTGATCTGGGCGTCGGTCTTGCCGGCGGCCCTCTGGTCGGCGACCCACTGGGTCATGCCGTCCTCGACCAGCGCCCACGTGTTGCTGCAGACGTTGCTCGCGCAGGGGTAGCCGTCGCTGCGCCCGTAGCGGGCCTCGTTGTAGGGGACGGTGGTGAAGTCGGTGACCATGCCCTCGACGCTGTAGCGACCCGAGGACTGGCGCTCGTAGTAGCTCTTCAGGGAGTCGGCGAGCTCGCCGTCACCGAAGTAGAGGTCCTGGTAGTACTTCTTGGTGTACTTCTTGCGCCACTGGGTCGAGTTGTCGTCGGGACCGGGCTGCGGGATCTCGTTGAACCCCGGTCCCTCGAAGGTGACCGGACCCGGGATGGCCGGTGCCGTGTCCCGGTCGGGGTAGTTGGGGTGGCGCTGGTTGCCGAAGTCGACGAGGAACACGAAGACCTTGTCGGTGCGCTCGTTGCTGAGCTCGACGTACTGGTCCTCGGTGGTCCGGCCCTTGCGGCGCGCGTTGCCGCGCGTTGGCGCGGCCGGCTTCTTGCCGAGCTTGAGGACGCTGTTGCCGTTGATGGTCTGCGGTGACGCCTCACCGCTGAGCACGTCGGCCCAGGCCTGCTGGCGCAGTGCCGACTGCTTCTCGGCCTCCGGGTTGGGCAGGACGTGGTCGGAGTTCGTCGCGTGCGCTTCACCCGCGTGGGGGTCCGCCGCGGGGGCGGCGACGGCCGGGGCGAGGCTGAGCGCCCCTGCTCCGGTGATCAGGGCCAAGGACAGCCCGAGGGTCGTGGATCTCACGAGGTTCTTCCTTTCCGAGAGGCAGGAAGGCGGGCTGGATCGGCCACGACGACTCCCTGCCCTCCGGACCCTAGGTCGCGGGACCCGCGTTGAACAGCCCCTCGATGAGGGAAACGGCCATGCGGGTCGCAGGTCGTGCGGGTCGCAGGTCGTCCGGGTCACCGAGCGTCGAGGTCAGCCGGGCTGGGCCTCGAGCTGCTGCGTCGGTGCGGCGGCGTACGCAGCTGAGAGGCGACGGTAGGGGGCGGAGGCGAGCGCGACCAGGACGGTCACCAGCATGATCGCTCCCGCGGCCAGGAAGACCAGGGCGACGCCGCGCGCCTCGCCCTCGCCGACCAGCCAGCCCCACGTCGATCGACCCTCGGCGGACTCCATGTAGGGGATCAGCCAGAACTCCGCGATCGGCCCGATCATGAAGGCCGAGATCGGGCTCGCGGCCAGCTCGACACTCTGGGCGAAGCCGAAGACCCGGCCCTGCGTGCGGAACGGGACCACCCGCTGGAGGATCGTCTGCTCGGCCGCCTCCGCGGCCGGGATGATCGCCATGAAGGCGAAGATGCCGACGACGTAGAGCCACGCCCACTCGCGCAGGGTGAAGGCCATGCCGAGCACCGCGATGCCGAGGTTGACCAGCAGGAGGGTGCGCACGGGATTGGCGCCGAGGCCGAACCTGGCCACCAGCCCGCCGCCCACGAC
The DNA here is from genome assembly GCF_025965415.1 of Nocardioides sp. Taxonomy (GTDB): domain Bacteria; phylum Actinomycetota; class Actinomycetes; order Propionibacteriales; family Nocardioidaceae; genus Nocardioides. Next base: position 28,590 of record NZ_JAOPWY010000167.1, on the reverse strand, counting down.
GAAGCCGAGCCCGGTGACGCCCAGGACGATGCCCCAGGCCTCGACGCTGAACAGCGTCAGGCCGTAGGGGTCCATCAGGGCGATGTAGACGCCGCTGACCAGGTTGTTGAAGGTCGAGAAGAGGATGAGCGCCACCAGTCCCGGCACGAGCCGGATGGCGGCGACGGCGCCTCGCACGTCGAAGCGGGAGCCGCCCTCCTCCGCCTCGGGGTCGAGCTCGGGGATGGAGATCGGCACGAGGTGGAGCAGGGACACCCCCGTCAGCGCGATCGCGACGGCCAGCGTCCAGCCCATGCCGAGCAGGCCGACGCTGAGGCCGCTGAACACGCTGGTGATCATGAAGGCGATGCCCTGCACGGTGCCGACCAGCCCGTTGGCCTTGTCGCGTCCGTCCTCGGGCACCAGCAGGGTGACGGTCGTGGAGAGCGCGATGTTGCGCAGGATCTCGACGACACCGCCGACGAGGATCACCGCCGCGAAGAGCCAGACCCACGGGCTGCCCCAGTCGGCCAGCCGGTCCTCGCCGAGGAGCAGCCACAGGCCACCCGAGGCCGCGTAGGTGACCAGCGTGACGGTCGAGGACACGACCATCACGTGCTTCTTGCGGTGGTGGTCGACGAGTGTGCCGAAGAAGGTGCCGAAGACGGCGCTGAACAGCATGAAGCCGCCACCGATGATCGCGGTCGCCATCACCGAGCGGGTCTCGAGGTAGGCCCAGAAGGTCAGCGCGAACCAGAGGTAGCTCGACGTGACGTTGGCGACCAGGGTGTTGCCGAGCACCTGCCGGAACGCGCGCAGGGTCTCCGGGCCGCGGGTCACCCCGGGCGGCAGGTGCGCCTCGACCTGCGCTGCGGCGGGGTCCGCAGGGACCGGGTCCAGCTCGTCCATGGGCACGCGACGACCCTAGGCGGAGTCACCGACTTCCCGCTTCCTACTTTCGCTGCTGCTGGCACGAGCCGTGATCGGGGAGGCTCATGGCGAGGGAGCGTTCCCCGCCCCGGGGTGAGGTCACGCCGGGATGGCGGTGCGTGGCCTGCCAGATCACGGCTGCGATCACCAGCACCCCACCAGCGATCTGCGTGGGCGACAGGACCTGTGAGAGAAGCGTGACGGCGAGTACCGCGGTGACGACGGGCTCGAGTGTCGAGAGGACGGCGGTGCGGGTGGGTCCCAGCAGCTGCATGCCGGAGAAGAAGGTGACGATGGCGATGACCGTGCAGACCACGGCGATCATTGCAGTGGCGACCCAGCCGGGCGCCGACTCTGGCAGCTGGATCTCACGACCCCGAGCGGCGCCGGCCAGGACGGCTGTGGCGCAGACCGTCGCGGCGGCCGTGCACACGGTGAGCGCGACCACGAGGGGGTGGGCGCCCTGGATCACCCGGCTGCCAACGGTGATGTAGACCGAGTAGATGAACGCTGCCCCGACCGCCAGGGCGATCCCCTTGGGCTCCCCGGTCCCCGCTCCGACGACAAGGCTGGTGCCGGCCAGGGACAGGACCAGCGCGGCAACTGTCGACGGTGCGAGTCGCTCGTGGAGGAACACGGCGGCCAGAGCGGCGACGAGTGCGGGATACAGGTAGAGCAGCAGCGCCACCGTGCTGGCGTCGGCGTGCTGCAGCGCACTGAAGTAGCAGTACGACTGACCGACGTAGCCGATCCCACCCATGGCGGCGAGCGCCGCGATCCGGCGCGGTGACGGCAGCTCGATCCGGCGGACGCGGACGATGATGAGCAGAAGCAGGGCGGCGATGCCGAACCGGAGCATCAGTAGAGGCCAGGTGCCTGCGCCATCCTCCTGTGCCCAGACCCCGAGAATCGCCATCGACCCGAACGCGACCGCCGAGGTCGTGACGAGAACTGCCCCGACCAGGTTTCGGGCAACGCGGACGTCCTGCACGGGGTCAAGATATCGGCCCCGCGCGGCCGGCCTCCGACGGTTGCCCAGCTGGCTGAGAAGCCGCTCGTCAATTCGCACGCCCGCGCCTACACCGCCGTACGCGACCGCTCAGGCGCCGACCCGTGCCCCCGGCTCGTGAAGGATCAGGCGGAGCGCCGTCGGGTTCCAGCCGTTGCAGGGATTGCGCGACTGCGGGCAGTTCGAGATCGCCACCAGCACGTCCATGTCCGCCAGGAGATCGATGTAGTCGCCGGGCTTGCTCGGGCACTCCTCGATCGCGGTCGCACCCTCTGGCGACACCGTGACGTTCATGAAGATGTTGAAGTTGTAGGGGATCTCGGCCTCGGGAACGCCGTAGGGAGCGAGCGCCTTCTCGAAGTTTCCGCGGCAACTGGCCGTACCACGAACGCCGTAACGGAACTCGTTGGTGGCGGCGCTGCAGCCGCCGCTGATCACGTCGTGGACTCCGACCGTGTCCTCGATGATGGTCATCATCTTCTCGGCCCGTGTTGAGTACAGGTGGTGCCCGGTCTTGAGGAAGATCGTCTGGTTGAGCAGCTGCGTGTTCGGCGGAGAGAACTTGTCGGTGTAGTCCGCACTGTTGAGGCACAGCAGGTCCGGCACTTGCTGGCCCTCGATATCGACGATGCGCAGCACTTGGCCCGCGGCCATCTCGAACGCGGTGCCCTGCTTCGCAGGGAGCACCTCGTCGAACACGATGGACGAGCCAGTCAGGGCTTCAGTGGGAATCAACGCAATCTCCTGTCGTCAATGTTCATCGGCATACATGCATACGGACCCGCACACCTGGCGAAGACGAGAGATCTGCCGGCCCCGCCGCGGCGGGGCATCTGTTCGGCGCGATCTGCACTCCGGCCTTCTAAGCCTCCGGTCTTCGTCCTCAGGCGGGCCTACTCCGGTGCGGGCTCCCAGTCCGGTGCCCACCCTGTCTCGCGCGCGGTCGTGGCCCACAGCGGGTCGGTCCCCACATCAGGGTCTTCCTCCCGTGCTTGCCTTCGCGCCCATCCGGTCGTTTCTGGACGCTTCCAGGGGAGGACGCGATGACACGTTGGGTTGTCGCCTTGAAGTGTCATCTCGGCCTCGATCCGGTTGCGTCGATTGGGGCGCTGCGATCACGGGCGGTCGGCGCCACCTCGCGGGCGCCGACCGGTGGGCTCGACGGGCCCGGTTTCGGCCAGCACCTCCAGGCACCGCGGACACGGGTTCTTGACCCTGCTGGTGAACGGCACCTCCCACAGTCGGTGCCAGCTCGTGGCGTAGGCCCCGCACGCTGTCACGGTGGTTCCCATCTGTTTGGCGTGTGCCAAGGAGGCGGCCTCTCGCGTGAACCCCTCGTCCTCCGTGCGGACGACGAACTGGCATGCGGTGAACCAGTAGGTCGTCGGCTTCTCACTCGCCGAGAGGGGTGGTGCGGCCATCGTCGACACAGGTGTCCTCCCATGATCCCGTGGAGCGTTTCTCTGGATGCGTCGACGCACTCTGCCCGCAACCGCCGAAGACCGCACTAGCGAGCCGCGTTCGCTCCGGCGATCTTCCCGAAGACGGAACCGTTCGTCAGTCCCGATCCACCCGGGTAGTTGAAGTAGAAGACGCCGCCGACGATCTCGCCTGCTGCGTACAGGTTGGGGATGACACGCTGGTCCGTGTCCAGCACCTGGGCGTCGGGATTGATGCGCAGGCCCCCGAACGTGAAGGTGATGCCGCAGGTGACCGCGTAGGCCTCGAACGGCCCGTCCTCGATGGTGTTGGCCCAGTTGGTCTTGTTGACCGCCAGACCCGTGGTCCCACGTCCGTCCTTGACGTTCGGGTCGAAGGCGACGTCCTGGTCGATGGCTGCGTTGTATGCGCGGATCTCGGCGAGGAAGCCTTCGGGGTCCACGCCGTCCATCTTCTTGGCGAGCTCCTCGAGGGTGTTCGCGGTGACCTTGGTGACCTGCTTGATGCGGTACTCGTCGCGCAGCAGGTGGCTGACCTTGCTGTCGAAGACCTGCCAGGCGAACTGGCCGGGCTGCTCAAGCACCCGGCGTCCGTACTTGGCGTAGGTGTAGTTGCGGAAGTCTGCGCCCTCATCGACGAATCGCTTGCCCTCGGCGTTGATCATCACCGACCACGGGTAGCTGTGCTTCTGGAAGTGGTCACCGACGGCCATGTCGCCGAACTCCGGCGCGTTGAGCTCCCAGCTGACGGCATGGCAGCCGGACCAGTTGCCCGCGGGGCTGGCGCCGATACGCAGTGCCATGTCGTGACCGTCGCCGGTGTTGAACTGGGTGCCGCGCACCTTGGCCAGGTCCCAGTTCGGGCCCAGGTACTGGGTCCGCCAGGCGGTGTTCGCCTGGAAGCCGCCGCTGGCGAGGATCACCGCGTCTGCGTGCTCCTCCCGGGTGACGCCGTTCTGCCGCACCGTGACCCCGGTCACGCCCTGGTCACCTGCGACGAGCGAGAGCACGCGTGCGCCGTACTCGACCTGCACGCCGGCATTGGCGGCGGCCTTGGTGAGTGCGTCGACCAGGCCGGGGCCTCCGCCGGACACCTCGACGGTCAGACCGCCCCAGAACTTGAAGCGGCCGTCGATCTTGAAGGCCTGGCGACCATAGATGGGCACGAACCGCACGCCCTGCTTGTTCATCCACTGCAGCGTCGGCAGGCTCTCGTCGGCCAGGACGCTGGCGAGCTCAGGGTCGGTCCGGTACTCGGTGACGCGTGCGATGTCGTCGAAGAAGTCCGACGCGGGGTAGCTGCCGAAGTCGGTGGTGGCCAGCTCGTCCTCGGTCAGCTCGGGCATCAAGGTGAGCAGGTCGTCGACTCCCTCGTACGCCACGCGCATCGCGCCCGCGGTGAAGGCGGTGTTGCCGCCCTTCAGGTCGCCGTCGGCGCGCTCGAGCACCACAACGTCTGCTCCGTTCTCACGGGCAGAAAGAGCCGCACACAGGGCTGCGTTGCCCCCGCCTACGACAATGACTCGCTTCGACATTTTGCCGCCTCTCGTATCGTCTGAATACAACTGTATGCAGAGACGGCGGTCGAGCACAAGCCGTTGCAGCCATGAATTTCGTGCGTGTCAGCGCCGGCGCGGATGACGAGGGTCTTCGCGCGTGGTTGCGTTGTCCGCACTTGCATGCTGATGGATGCTTCCGTTCACACGCGAGAGCGGCGCCCCCGTGCCGCCCCAGCGAAGCGCCACGATCTCGGCGCCGATGCTCATCGCCGTCTCGGCCGCGGTGCGTCCGCGCAGGTCCAGACCGATGGGCGAGCGCAAACGTGCGAGCTCAGCGGCGGTCACACCGGCTTCGCGCAGCCTGGACAATCGGTCCTCGTGCGCCTGACGCGACCCCATCGCCCCCACGTAGCCCACCTCGGGCAGGCGAAGGGCCACCTCGAGGAGTGGTACGTCGAACTTCGGGTCGTGAGTCAAGACCGTGAGTGCCGTGCGCGCGTCGAGACGCCCGGCGTCTCGCTCGGCCGCCAGGTAGCGGTGCGGCCAGTCCACCACGACCCGATCGGCGTCGGGGAACCGTTCGGAGGTGGCGAAGATCGGACGGGCATCGCACAAGGTGACGTCGTAGCCGAGGAAGCGCCCGGCTGTCGTCATCGACTTGGCGAAGTCGATGGCGCCGAACACGATCAGCCGCGGAGCCGGGGCGAAGGAGCAGACGAACACGCGGCATCCGTGCTCGAGGCGTTGTCCTTCTGGACCGTATTCGATGACGCTGTCCTGGCCAGCCGACAGAAGGCCCAGTCCGTCGTCGAGGACTGCGCGGTTGAGCCGTTCGCTACCCAGGTCGCCTGTGGAGGTCCCACCCGTGGAGTGGGGCTGGGCGGGTCGCAGGACGAGCCGTCGCCCGATGCGCGTCGGGTCGGGATGCTCGATGATGGTGGCCAGCGCTACGGGGCGACCCGCCTTCACGTCGTCGACGAACTGGTCGAAGTCCGCGAAGGTGGCCTGATCGATGGCGGTGATGAGGATCGCGAGCTCACCGCCGCAGGTCAGCCCGACGGAGAAGGCGTCGTCGTCGGAGACCCCGAACCAGTGCAGTGCCCCCTCTCGGGTCTCTCGCACCGCCGCAGCGAGGTCGTAGACAGTGCCTTCCACGCACCCCCCGGACACCGAGCCCGCCACGGTGCCGTCTGGTCCGACGAGCATGGTTGCTCCAGGCGGCTGGGGAGCCGAGCGGAACGTGTCGACGACCGTTCCGGCGCCGACTACTTCCCCGGCCGACCACCAGGCGAGCAACTCGTCGAGGACCTCACGCATCGTGCAGCCCTGTCAGCGCCTTCGAGCCGCAGCGACTCGCCTGACGGGGTTGCGCGACGTGCGGCGTCGGATGACACCGTCCGCGCCGGCAGCGCGCAGGGCGTCGTCGTCCGCGCGCGACGTGCTGGGTCCCGCAACCAGCGGCGACTCGAGGCCGGCTCGCCGGACCTCCTCGACGGCCAGGCACATCCACGTCGTCGCCTCTGCGGAGGTGATGGCACCGGTGTCAGCGACGATGCCGTGCACGACGCCGGTCTGGGCCACTCGAGCCACCGACATCAGCGACCACGGCGTCGTCGCGACGACGAGCACCGGGCGGCCGGTGTGCAGGGCGAGCGCTGAACCGAGCCGAGCAAGCACGGAGACGTCGGCGACAGCAGGTCCCATCGGCGTCAGCGCGATGGCTGCGGCCCCGTCCAGGCTTGCGCGCGTGGCGTCGCGCCAGAAGGCGGGCACGTCCTCGGCCCTGCCCAGGCGTGCCTCGATCACATATGCCGGCGCAGGTGCGACGTCGGCTCCGCGGACACCGGAGCGCATGGCTTCGTGAGTGACCCACACGGGTTCGGTGCCCGCGGACTTCTCCGCCAGGTCCGCACGGGAGTCGACGTGGGTGAAGTGCCGGCTGCGGCGCAACAGACCGAGCAGGGCGTGCAGCAGCGGCATGGGGTCGACCATGTCGACCGGGGCCACGACGACCGGCTCGGGGCGGGCAACGACTCCGGGCGCGACCGCAGCCGCCACGGGTCCCGCAAGACCCTGCGGACCACCCTCGGCCTCGGGGGCACCGACCGGCGCGGGCGTCTCGGGCGCCGTGACGTGACCCTGTTCGGCCGCGGCCACGCGAAGGTCGGTCATGCGTCGGGAGAACTCGTCGACGAAGCCCTCAGTGATCTGGTCGGCCTTCTTCAGCATGACGGCCTGTCCGAACTGGCCGAGCTTGCCCGAGATGGTGAACTCGGTGTGTACGACCAGCAGTGACGCGGCATCGCCGCTCTCCTCGACAGCGAGGTCCATGCGGCCGACGACCTCGCCGCCGACTCGTCGGTCCGAACCCTTCATCTGCAGCACCGCGCGGCGTGCGTCGGCGTCTTGTTCGGTGATGCTGACGGTCCCCTCGAGATTCACCTTGACCGGCCCCACCTTGACGATGAAGTTGCCGGCGTAGACGCCATCTCCTTCGTCGCGAATGCCAGACGCGCCGGGAAGGCACTCGCCGACGAACGGGATGTCGACGACACGCTTGAACGTCTCGGCAGCCGCGGCGTCGATGACGATCCGCCTGTCTACGATCATTCTTTCTCTCCTGCTTCAGTTGCTCGGGGCGCAGTGTCGCGTGCGTTCGCGAGGGCGCGCGAGATCAGGTTTCGAGTCATCTCGGTGCGGTACCAACCGCTTCCGCGTACGTCCTCGATGGGGTCCAGGGCATCGGCGTACGCCTGGGCGATGTGGGCGATGCGGGCGTCGTCGAGCACGTGACCGACGGCCTCCTTCTCGACCTCGCGCAACCGCAGCGGGACTTCCGCGGCTGCGCCGACGCTGACTCGCACGTCCGCGCAGGAACCATCGACGCCGACGTGGACCAACACGGCCACGCCGACACACGGGCGGTCCTCTGCCGACCTGGAGGAGTACTTCAGGTACGAGGTGTAGGCGGCCGGGTCCGTCACGGGAACGTGAAGGTGGGAGATGACCTCGTCGGCTTCGAGGCTGGTCTCGTAGAAGCCGACGAACAAGTCCGAGGCGGCGATCTCACGGGTTCCACCCGGACCGACCACCGTGACCCATCCGTCGAGGAGCACCACGGGTGCCGGCGGATCGGAGGCGTAGTCGGCCTCGGCGAGGACGCCACCCACGGTCGCGGCTGCGCGGATGCGCGGGTTGCCGACGACGGCGAAGGACTGCGCCAGGACGCGCGCGTGCTCCCGCACGACCTCGGACCGGTCGACATCGGCGTGCTTGACGAGCGCGCCGAGGGTCACCACCCCCTCAGTGACGGTGATCTGGTCGAGGTCGGCGATCCTGCTCAACGACACGAGCGCCTCGGGGTCAACAAGCTTCTGACCCATGAGCAGCGACAGGGCGGTCGCCCCCGCAACGACCTTGGCCTGCCCGTCGTAGTCCGCGAGGATCTCGCAGGCATCGCTCAGCGTTCGGGGGAAGAAGATGGGCGGTGAGGTCACTGGTCTCCGCCTGCCTTCGCGTCCCCCGGGACGAGCTCATCGGCGATGGATCCGGCGACAGAAGCACCGGAGGACTCACGTGCCGCCGCTTCCTCAGCCGCGGACTCCGCGGTCGACTCCAGGGCGGCGGACTCCTCGGTGACTGACTCCCCGGCCACGAACTCCAGCGCCGCGGCCATGATCTGCGTGTAGCTGCCGCACCGGCACACCTGACCGCTGAAGGCGTCGCGAACGTCCTTCTCAGTGGGGCGAGGGTTCCTGAGCAGGAGTGCCTCGAGGGCGAGGATGAACCCCGAGGTGCAGTACGAGCACTGGAACGCACGGTGACGCAAGAACGCATCCTGGACCGGCGAGAGGTCGTCTTCGCCGCCGTCGAGGCCCTCGATGGTGGTGATCTCGGCGTCGGCGCACAGGCCGGCCAGGGTCAGGCAGCTGTTGACGGCCGCGCCATCGCGCAGCACGGTGCAGGCACCGCAGATTCCCACACCGCAGCCGCTTCGAGCGCCGTGCAGACGCAGCTCGTCCCGCAGGACTTCCAGCAGGGGCTGCGTGGGGCGGGCTGTGACCTTGCGCTGGTGCCCGTTCACGTTCAAGGTGAGCTGGACGTCGCCGTCCTCGTCGGGCAGAAGGACCAGGGTGTCCTCGTCGTTGCTCATGCCACACCGCCTTCTGCTCCGGTCGTTGATGGAGCCGGTGCCTTCACGTCCTGCAATGCCCGGTAGACACGTTCGGAGGTGAGAGGCAGGGAGGTCACGCGCACTCCGGTGGCCCGGTAGACGGCGTTGCTCATCGCGGGGGCGATGGGCGGCAGCGCCGGTTCGCCGAGGCCGTGCGGCTCCGCACGCTCAGGGTCCTCAACCAGGTCGAAGGTGCGCTCAGGTGGTAGGTCCTCCAAGGTGGGGACCATGTAGTCAGCGAGGCTTCCGTTGACCAGCTGCCCGTCGGCGTAGACCAGCTCCTCGAACAACGCGTTTCCGACGCCGAACAGCAGGCAACCTTCGCACTGATGCTGGGCGCCGAGCGGGTCGATGACCTTTCCGGCGAACACGGCTCCGTGGTAGCGCTCGAGGGTGACACGTCCGGTGGCGAGGTCCACCGCGACTTGCGCGGCGCCGATGGACTGGTGCCAGTGCGCAGAACCGATGCCTTGACCCGTGAACGGGTCCAGTCCGCCGGAGGTGGTGAAGGTGCCCTCCCCCAGCACGTCCCCGCTCATCGTGCGTCGGATCACGTCGCCCATGTTCATGCGGGTGTCGGGCACTCCCCGGACCTGAACCGCGCCCTGGTCGAACTCGATCTCCTCGACAGGTGCCTCGAGCAGGCCTGCGGCGAGGTGGCGGATCTTGTCGATGAGGTCCTCGGAGGCACGACCCAGGGCTTCGCCCATGGAGAACGCGGATCGGCTGGCGGTGGTCTGCTGGTCGTAGGGGGTCAGGTCGGTGTCGACGTAGGAGACCTGCACGTCGTCCGTGGACACACCGAGGTGCTCGGCGACGTTGTAGGCCAGCGCGGACCGGATCCCTTGACCCATCTCCACCGAGCTGGTCAACACCACGACGCTGCCGTCGTCGTTGACGCGCACCGCCGCAGCGGACGTCGAGGGGGTGATGGTCCCCTCGATGACCGCGCTGACGCCCCAGGCGCGCACGACGTCGCCGTCACGTTCCACGGCGGGACCTTGGCCCCACCCGATCTTCTCGGCGACGGTGTCGAGCATGTCGACGAAGTTGAGGTGATCGAGCTGTTCGCCGGTGCAGAAGGTGTCTCCGTCGACGAGCAGGTTGCGGCGACGCAGCTCGACGGCGTCGATGCCGAGATGCTCGGCGATGGTGTCCATCTGGTTCTCATACGCCCAGGCGGCCTGATTGATGGCGAAGCCTCGGTACGCGCCCGCCGGCGGGGTGTTCGTCAAGACCGCGTGAGCGTTGATGCGCACGTTCGGGATCCGGTACGGGCCGTTGAGGCCGTAGCCGGCGAACATCACCTTGCGGGGGCTGATCGTGGCGTAGGCGCCCGCGTTGTAGTACGCGGTGGCCTCACGAGCGACGATGTCGCCCTGATCGGTGACGCCGGTGCGCAGGCGGACCTTCATGGCGTGCTTGGTCATCGTGACGAACTCTTCGTCGCGGCGAAGGTGCATGCGCACCGGTGCGCGGCAGATCTTCGACATGAGCACGGCGACGGGCTCGATGGCGGCGTAGGCCTTGGCGCCGAACCCCCCGCCGACTGCGGGCACGATGACACGGACCCTGCTCAAGGTGGTGCGCAGCAGCAAGGCCAGCTGGCGGCGGACGATGTGCGGGGTCTGGGTGTTGGTCCACACGGTGACGCCGTCGGGGCGCCAATCGGCCACCACGGCATGCGTCTCCAAGGGGACGGCCCCCACGGCGGGGCTGTCGTACCACTCGTCGAAGACGTGGTCGGCCTGTTCGAAACCGGCCTCGACGTCTCCTCGCTCGACGGTGAAGGTGTTGCAGATGTTGCGTTCATGATCCGAGCGCAAGGTGATGTCCACGAACATCGGGTCGCGCTCAGGCACCTCGGTGAACAGCCTGGGCGCCTGACCGCTGCACGCCTCGATGGCGTCGAAGACCGCGGGCATCGCCTCGTAGGTCACCTCGACCAGCTCCGCGGCCAGGGCGGCAGCGCGGGCCGTCTCGGCCACGACGGCCACGACCGGTTCGCCGACGTAGCGCACGACGTCGTGGGCGAGGACCGACTGGTCGGTGAGCACGGGACCGAACCGCGACCCCACGTCGTCCATCGCGAGCAGGTCCTGGCCGGTCACCACGGCTCGGACGCCAGGCGCGGCGGATGCCCTCGAGGTGTCGACCCCCAGGATCCGCGCATGTGGCAGCGTCGAGCGCACGACCTGGCAGTGCAGCATGCCGGGCAGGTCGTGGTTGATGACGTACGGCGTACGGCCCGTCACCCGGTCTCGCGCGTCGAGCACGGTGTTACCTCCAACCCTCGATGGTGTGTGCGGGTGGTTCAGACGGCGGCAGAGCCGAAGCCGAGGCCTTCCATGAGCACGCTCGGGTCGTTGCGGGCCTGCTCGGTGGAGATGGTCTGGACGAACTGGCCGCGCACCATCACGTTGAGCTCGTCGACCATGTCGAGGGCGAAGCGCAGCTTCTGCTCGACGACCAGGACCGCAGTGCCACGTCGGCGGAGCTCATGGACGACGTCGACGACCAACGCGAGGTGGTGCTGGTCGAGGCCCTCGCTGGGCTCGTCCATGAGCACGAGGTCGCCGTTGCCGACCAGCGCACGGCCCAGGGCGAGCATCTGCTGCTGACCGCCGCTCATCTGACCGGCCGGCTGGGACCAGCGGTCACGCAGGATCGGGAGACGGTCGCAGACCTCGTCGACGGTCCACCCCCCAGACCCGCGGTCGACGTGCGAGACGCGCAGGTTCTCCCCCACGCTCAGGGAACCGAACACGCGCCGGCCCTGGGGCACCAGGGTGATGCCGGCGGCTGCCACCTTCTCCGGGGCCGCGCCGGTGAGGTCCTTGCCGTTGAACACCACGCGTCCGCGGCGGGCGCGCACGATGCCCATGATCGTGTAGACCAACGTGCTCTTGCCCATGCCGTTGCGGCCGATCACGCCGATGTGTTCTCCGGGGCCGATGCTCAGCGACGTGTCGTGGAGCACCTGGCTGTCGCCGTAGTAGGTGTCGAGTCCCTCGCACTCAAGCAACGTCATCGTGTTCTCCCAGGTAGGTCTCGATGACAGCACGCGACTTGCGGATCTGTGCGGGGCTGCCCTCTTCGAGGATGGCTCCTGCTGCCAGGACAGTCACGTGGCCGCAGAGTCGGAATGCGATGTCCATGTCGTGCTCGATGACGAGCAGGGCAAGGTCGGTGGGCAGGGCGTCGACGACCTGGGCCAGGATCTCGGCGTCTCGCCGGGACAGGCCGGCGGTCGGTTCGTCGAGCAGGAGGACCTTGGGGTTGCTGGCCAGCGCCATCACGATCTCGAGGACCCGCTGCTGCCCGTAGGCGAGCTCGGCGACGGTGGTGCTGCGCCGGTCCCACAGCTCCCAGGTGCGCAGGAGCTCCTCGGCGCGGGCCTTCACGCCGGGGATGCGGGTCAGCGGGCTCCAGAACTTGTTGCGGTCCAGTCCGCGCACCGCAGCCAACGCCAGGTGCACGTTCTCACGCACCGTGAGGTCGGCGAACAGATTGGTGATCTGGTAGGTGCGAGCCAGCCCCTTGCGGGCGCGCTGGTGCGGCTTGAGGGCGCCGACTGATTCGCCGAAGAGCTCGACGCTGCCGGCGGTGGGCTTGATGTGCCCGTCCAGGACGTTGAACAGCGTCGTCTTCCCGGCGCCGTTGGGACCGATCAGTGCGCGTCGTTCGCCGCTGTCGACGGTGAGGTCGATCCCGTCCAGGACCCTCAGGCCCCCGAAATGGACCTTGATGTCACGGGCTGCGATGGCGGGTGCGGCGCTCATGAGACTGCCTCACGTTCGGTAGGTCGGGCGTGGTCTTCCAGGGGGGCCGGTTCGTCGCCCGGCGGTTTGCGGCCTCGTCCGATGCCGAGGATGCCGTTGGGCAGGACCAGGATGGTCAGGATGTAGAAGATGCCCAAGATGGTGGTGTACCGCTCGGTGTACTCCTGGAAGAACGCCTCGATGGCGACGATCACTGCGACGCCGACGAACGGGCCCAGGAAGTAGCGTGAGCCGCCCACGATCGCGGCCAGGAGGACCGTTGCGCTCAGGGTCCACTCGAGGCCGTCGGTGCCGACGAACCCTCGCTGCAGGGCGTACAGCGCGCCGAGGAACGAACATGCCAGGCCGGAGACGACGAAGGCAGCGGCCTTGTAGATGCCGGGGTTGTACCCGAGGCTGCCCATACGGCTCTCGCTCTCGCGCAGTCCGACGATCGCGCGTCCCACCGGGGACACCATGAACAACCACAGCAGGGCCATCACGGCGACGCAGACAATGACGGCGAACTGGTGGAACTGCTGGCGAGAGGCGATCTCGAAGGGCAGGACGTCCCGGAAGGCTCCGCTGATGCCCATGTCGCCGCCCGTGATGCGGGCGTTCTGGAACACCAGTCCGTAGATCGCCTGTCCGACGGCGAGCGTCATGAGCAGCAGGTAGATGCCGTTGACGCGCTGGCACAAGATGCCCAGCACGAGTCCAAGCCCGGCACCCACGACGACCACGCCGAGGAGGATGGTGCCCAGGCCCCAGTCCCATCGGGTCACGCCGAGACCCATCATGTATCCGCCGAGGCCGAAGAATGCTGCGTGGCCCAGAGAGGGCATGCCGCCGAAGCCGAAGACGATGTTGAACGCGACGGCGAACGCTCCGATGATCACGATGCGCGTCACGATGGACATGTAGTACAGCGGGACGAAGAACGGCGCCAGGAACAGGGCCGCGAAAAGCACCGCGAGCCCGAGCACGGTGAGTGCCGTTCGCGTGCGGGGCTGGGTCAGCGTGCTCATGCGTTCGCCTTTCCGAACAGGCCCTGCGGCCTGACTGCCAGGAGCAGTGCCACCGGGGCGAAGACGGTGAACATCGCGAACTCGGGGAACAGCGTCTTCCCGAACTCGTCGACCAGTCCGACCAGGGCGGCGGCCAGCAGGGCGCCGTTGACCGATCCGAGGCCCCCGACGACCACCACGACCAGGGCCATGATCAGCATCTGGAACTCGGTGCCGGGCTCGAGGCCGGTGAAGGCTCCGCCCCACACGCCGGCGAACGCAGCGAGTGCGGAGCCGCAGGCGAAGACGACCATGAAGATGAGCGGCACCTTGATGCCGACTGCACGAGCCATTTCCTGGTCGTCGACAGCGGCACGGATCTGGGCGCCGGCGCGGGTGCGGTTGACCAGGAACCACAGACCGAACCAGACCAGGAGCGCGATCACGATGAGTGCGATGCGGAACCACGGGAAGGTAAGCCCGCCGACCTCCAGCGAGGTGGTCAGCCCGGGCGGACGCGGTGGGTTCCTCGGGGCTCCGCCGAAGTAGCCGAGCATGAGGTCGGAGAGGAAGAACGCGAGACCGATCGTGACGATGATCTGCTGCAGCTCTCGTCCGATGAACCGGTGGAGCAGGACGCGCTCGAACAGCATTCCCAGCAAGCCGACGGCGACCATGGCGGCGCCGAGTCCAGCCCAGTAGCTGCCGGTGGTGTTGAGCACTTCCAGGGCGAGGTATCCGCCGAGGAGGTAGAAGGCTCCGTGAGCCAGGTTCAGGGTGCGCATGAGGCCGAAGGTCAGGGTGAGTCCGCTGGCCACCAAGAACAGCAGCGCCCCGTACGACAAGCCGTTGAGGGTGCGTGCGAGCACCATCTCGATCTCCATTGCATTCTCCGTTTCGCGTCGCCGAGTAGCACGGCCCGGGACCACCACGTGCTACGGGTGGTCCCGGGCCGTCGACTCAGTTGACCCAGGTGCCCTTGAGGTCGTTGTAGGGCTTCTCGTCCATCGCCTCTTCGGGGGCGAAGGTCCAGAACTGGCTGAGGTCCTCACCGAGCGTCTTCACGACGGTGTTCTTCAACTCGCCGTCGACGCTCTTCATCTGTCGCAGGTACACCGGGAGGTTGGCCTGCCCGTACTCGTCGAACTGCAGCGCCCCGCGGGGAGCGTCGTCCAGCTGAACGCCGCTGATGGCCTCGCTGAGGGTCTCGTAGTTGATGTCGTCAAGGTCGGCGACGGCGGCGTCGAGCACCATGCCGGCAACGTACGCGGCTTCGGCGTAGATGCCGGGCGTGTAGGAGTACTTCTTCTGGAACGCCTCCTGGAACTCGTTGTTCGCAGGGGTGTCGAGGGCCTCGGCGTAGTACATGACCGACTCGATGGGCGTGGCGAGCTTACGCTGCGACGCCTCGGGAAGGGTGGAGAGGTCGGTGCCGAAACCATTGGCGATCATCGGGATGTCGCTGAGGCCGAAGTCGCGGTAGGCCTGGAGGAACTTGGCGGCGTCAGAGCCCGAGGACGTCTGGATGATGACGTCGACGGACTTGTCGATGCTCTGCGCGACCGAACCCCAGTCGGCTGTGCCCAGGGGGGTGTAGAGCTCCTGCTTGATGGTGCAGCCCGCGTCCTCGTAGGCCTTGGCGAAGCCGCCCATGGCCTCCCAGCCGAACGAGTAGTCGAGGCTGACCATGGCGGCGGTCTTGTAGCCGGCGTCCTTGCAGGCGTACTCCCCCAACGGCAGCATGATCTGCGAGGCGGCGTTGCTCACGCGGAACATGTTGGGAGCGTGCTGACGCTGGGTGAGGTCGTCGGCGGTCGTCGCGGTGAAGATCGTGGGCACGCCCGACTCGGCGATGTAAGGAGCGACGGCGTAGGCCACCGCGCTGCTGATGACGCCCACGACGGCGTCGACATTCTCCTTCTCGACGAGGCGCTGGATGGACTCCTGCGCGATGGTGGGGTCGTTGCCCTCGTCGCCGGTGACGATCTCGACCTCGGTGTCGCCGAACTCGCCGCCGGCGACATCCTCGACGTAGTGGCGGAAGCCGTCTGCCTGGTCCTCGGCGATGCCGGCGAACGGCCCGACGGAGGGCAGCAACAGCCCGACCTTGAAGACGCCGTCGTCCCCGCCGGCAGTGCCGGTGTCGGCCCCTGCGCAGGCAGTCAGTACACCTGCGAGCGCCAATGTGGCGGAGAGTGCAACGCTCTTGCGAAACCGGTTCATGCGACCAAGCTCCTCGTTCTGGGTGAAGCCGCTGTGACCTTTGCGACAGCGGTACGTGCCCCCCGGATGCAACGTTGTGCCACTGTATGCAGTGGTACACGACACGTCAATGGTGTCCGCGTTACCGTTGTGTTACGACGTTCAGCCGTCTAGCCGCGGCGGCGGCTGCAGCAGCAACCGGGCGGTCGTGGCGCGGTTGGAGAGGTCCTCGACGGCGCTGCGCCACTCGCTCAGCGGGCGGGCATCGTACGTCGGCGGGGCGATGGCACCTGCGACGGTGAACTCGAAGATCTGCGCATAGCAGCGGCGCATCAGATCCGGGGTGCGCTTGCGGTAGTCGCTGATCTGCACGCCGGAGACCTCGATGTTCTTCAACATCACGTAGTTCATCTTCAGCGTGGGGATTCGTCCCGCGGCGAACCCGACGATCACCAGCCGACCCCGCCACGCCACGGCGCGCACCGCACCGTCGAAGGGGTCACCACCGAGCATGTCGATGACCACGTCTGCGCCGTGCCCGTCCGTGAGGTCCAGGACACGGGAGCGCACGGTCTCGCGCAGGGGTGCCTCCGACAAGTCGACGACGTCGTCCGCGCCCAAGGACTTCAGCTCGTCGAACCTGTCCGGGCGCGACACGCCCGCGATGACCTGGCGAGCGCCCAGCGCACGCGAGAGCTGCACAGCGGCGGAGCCGACCGCGCCGCTCGCGCCCAGGATCAGGACACGGTCGCCGCGTTCGATGCGGGCACGATCCACCAGGGCCATCCAGGCGGTGTCGAAGGCCAGCGACATCGCCGCCGCGTCTTCGAAGCTCAGCTGCTCGGGGAGGACGTAGACCTGGTCAGCCCGGACCACGCACGCCTGGGCGTACCCGCCGTACTCGGCCATGGCGAGCACACGATCCCCGACCTTGACGTCGGTGACCTCAGAACCAATGGCCAGGACCGTTCCGGCCGGGCCCTTGCCCGGGATGTAGGGCAGGGTCGGCTTGAACTGGTAGTCGCCCCGCATCGTGACCAGGTCGACGTAGTTCACCGGCACCGCCGCGACGCCGACGAGCACCTCCTCGGGGCCCGGTTCGGGACGGTCGACCTCGGCGACCTCGACGGCGTCGAGGTCGGCGAACTGGGAGATGAGAACTGCCTGCATCCGCTCGCTCATCCCTTGGCTCCCTCGGTGAATCGGACGGGTTCGATGGCGACGGCCTTGTCGGCGATGAGCGCCTCGATCTTGCGCTTGTCGACCTTGCCGGAGGGAAGCAGGGGTAGTGCGCCCATGACGGCATAGAACTCTGGCATGTCGTACTTCGACAGCCCTGCCCGGTCCAGGTGCTGGAGAACGTCGTCGGCCGCGGGCGGCTGTTCCTTGGACGTGACGACCAGGCAGACCCTCTCCCCCAGACGCGGGTCGGGGACGGACACGGCCGCGACGGCCGCCACGCCGGGGCAGCCGCCGGCCAGTCCTTCGATGCGTGCGGGGAAGATGTTGTGACCGCCGCGGATGATGACGTCCTTCTTGCGACCGGTGATGCGGATGTAGCCGTTCTCGTCCTGCCACCCCAGGTCACCGGTCAGCAGCCACCCGTCGTCGGTGATGCTGGCCTCGGTGGCGCGCTGGTCGTCGAAGTAGCCCAGGGTGATGCTCGGACCGCGGCCCAGGATCTGTCCGACCTCGCCGGCGGGCAGCTCGCGCGTGGAGTCCTCCCGGTCGACGATCTTGACCTCGTGGCCCTCGAAGGGGCGTCCCGAGGTCTCGGCGATCAGCTCGGGGGCATCCTCGGCTCGCGTGTAGTGGTGGGAGCCGGCCTCTGTCATGCCGTAGCCGGTCTGCGGTGTGATTCCACGTGCGCGCAGTCTCAGGACCACGTCCTCGGACACGGCCGCGCCCGAGATGCGGAACCCTCGCAGGCGCAGTCCCTGCCCGTGACCCCTCTCGATCTCCCCGAGCAGGTCGATGACGTGGGTGGGCACACCGAACGCGAACGCGGTGGCGGTCTCGGCCATGCGCTCGGCGACGCTGGCGCCACGCGGAAGGTCGTGCGCGACGAGGGTTCCGCCGTTCGTCAAGGCCGTCAGCATCGCACCGAAGCCGAGGTTGTGGCTCAACGGTGAGAGCGAGTAGATCACCGTGTCACCGCCGAGCGCCCAGTCACGGGCCATGGCGCGCACTGGGGACAGCAACGTGTTGCTGGAGTGCATGACACCCTTGGGTTCACCGGTCGAGCCCGACGTGAAGGCCAGGTAGACCACAGCGTCCGCGTGCGTGCGGTGCGCCGGCGGCGCAGGGCTCGCGGCGAGGTCGGCGAACATCCCCGGCTCCCCCGGCTGGTCCGGCTGGCTGCTCGGGTCGGTGAGCGGCGCCACGTGCAGCGTGGCCGGCGACGTGGCCAGCGTGCCCAGCTCGGCGAAGATGTCGTGACGTTCGGCGTCAGCGCCGTAACCGGGCTGGCCGATGAACGCCGCCGCTCGCATGCGCTCGGCAAGCTCCACGACCTGTCCGACGGTGTGGTCGCGGTGGAGGGAGGGGCAGCAGACCAGGCCCAACCGGGCGCACGCCAGGACCGCGACCGCGACCTCGGCCCGGCTCGGCAGCCACACCGCCACCCGGTCACCGTCGCGCAGGCCCTGCTCGTGCAGCCAACCGGCCAGCCGGCCGGCCGCATCGAGCAGGTCGCGGTAGGTGTGGGTACGTGCGCGCTCGACGATCGCGGGGCGCTCCGGGTGCGCGTACGCGCCGACCTGGAACACGTCCCACAGCGAGTCGGCGCGCCAGCGCCCCTCGCGGTAGTAACCCTCTGACTGGACAGGGTCCAACCGCGTCAGGATGCGGTTGACCATCAGCGGCGTCCGCTCTTGTCGCCGGTGAAGGGCTTGGCCAGCTTGCGGAAGATGTTGCCGATCGCCGATCCGAGAGCGCGCATGAGCGCGCCAGCGACCAGTCGGATGCCGCCCACCGAGGGCGCAGCCTGCCCCGGGACGGCGGCAGCGTGCCGGGGGCCCGCGGCCGACGGGGCCGCCTGGACCGGGCGCGACGGGGTGGCCGCCCTGCCGGGCAGCTCCTCGGCAACGGGGTCCGGCTGTGCCTCGGGCGCCACGGGGCCGGTCAGGCGCGCCTCGAGGTTACGGGCGAACTCATCGGCGATGCGCTGGCTGACGTCCTTCATCACTCCGCGCCCGAACTGGGCGATCTTGCCGGTGACCTTGACGTCGGACACCAGCGTCACCTGGGTGCCCTCACCCTGGGCGACGATGTCGACGACGACGCCGGCATCGGTCGCGCCGCGGCCCTTGGTGTCCTTGGCCCGTCCGGTGAGTTTCATCGTGCGCGCGTCGTGGTCGCGCTCATCGATGGTGACCGTGCCCTGCAGGACGACCGCGAGCGGGCCGAGCTTGACGGTCACCTGTCCGCGGTACTCGTCCTCGCTGAGCTTCTCCAGGATCGCGGCGCCGGGGATGCACTCCACGACGTCCTCCGTGCGCTGGAGGTAGTCCCACACCTCACCGGGGGGCGCCTGCACCTGGAACTCGTTGTCGATCTGCATGGACCAGCCACCTCCGTGGAATCAGTTGTACATCGCAGCATACAGCTGTATTCAGAGGCGGTCCAGATAGGTCTGGACTTCGTCCGGCTGCTGGCTCCTGGTCAGCGCGAGAGCCAGCGCGATGCGCGCCTGCCATGCCGGCCGGGCGCCCGCGACGACCTTGCCGGCGGCCTTCATCTGCGGGGAGCGCAGCACCTTCCCCGTGGGGACCCGGGTGGACTGGCACACCACCACCCCGGCCCGGACGGCGCGTTCGAGTGCCTCGTCCTCGGCGGCGGTGGGTCGTCCCCCACCGGTGCCGGCGGAGACGATCCCTCGCGCACCGGCGGCCACCGCTGCGTCGATCAAGGCGCCGTCTGCGCCCACGTAGGAGATCACGACGTCCACGCGAGGCATCCGCGCGACGTCGCCGACGTCGAAGACGGGTGTGCTGTTCGAGTCGTGTCGCATCCGCAGGTCTACGCTGCCGTCGGCCTCGACGTGTCCTACCGGGCCCATGTCCGCGCCGGTGAACGCATCGGCACGAAATGTCGTCGCCTTCGCCACGTCTCGACCGGCGAAGATCGTGTCGTTGGAGACCACCAGCACGCCGTGACCCAGCGCGTGCGGAGAGGCGGCCAGGCGCACCGCCTGCAGCAGGTTCAGCGGCCCGTCCGCGGCGAGTGCGTTGAACGGTCGCATCGCGCCGACGACCACGACCGGTTTGAGGCAGTCGACGGTCAGGCTGAGCAGGAACGCGGTCTCCTCGAGGCTGTTGGTGCCGTGGGTGATGACGACGCCGTCGCATGGGGAATCACACGTCAGCTGCTGCACCGTCTGCACGAGGGTTGCCCACGACTGGACCGAGAGCTGGTAGCTGGGGACCCGCTCGAACGGGACCGGCTCGATGTCGGCGACCTCGGTGATCTCGGGGACGGCGGCGAGGAGCTCCCCCTCGGGCAAACGTGAGCGCGCTTCGGTGTAGAACGCCAGATCGGTGCGGTCGTGCCCCAGGGAGTCGATGGTTCCACCGGTGCTGATCAGCGCGATGCGGGGGCGCGAGGACATCAGATGTCGCCGGCCGCGTGCACGACCATCTGCTCGGGTGTCGCGAGCCACACGTCGTCTCGCTGGGCGAGGCGCGCCAGGACCGGCCGCAGCGCTCGGGTACGGAACGCCTCACCGCTGAGCCACGGATGCAGGTGCAGGCAGAGCATGCGGGGGGTCTGGGCGCCATCGCGGACCAGCACGTCGATCGCCCGCTCGACCGACTCGGCGTACACCGCCGGCTCCACGTCGCGTTCGAGCATCGCAGCGACGTCGGTCAGCTCCCACGACACGGGCACCGACCACAGCGGGGCGGCCGCCTCCACGCGGTAGGGCGCGTCGTCGTTCCCCCAGTCCAGCATGACCCTCACGCCCGCGTCGGCCAGGATGCCGGGGGTCAGTGCCGACTGGGACCAGCCAGGCCCCATCCACGTCGTCGGTGTCGCGCCCAGCGCTGCATCAAGCCGCTCGAGGGTTGCCTTCACATAGGCGCGTTCCTCCTGCTCGACCATCGCGGAGGTGATCGGACGACTCGCACTGAGTCCGCCAGCTGCGATCTGGGACGCCTGGTCCACGACCAGCTCCCGGACCGGGGCGTAGTGCTCGGCGGTCATCACGTCGAGCACGCCGGTCCAGGGGATCTGCAGCTCGCCGAGCACCTGGCTCAGGCGCCACACGCCGACACGGTGTCCGAACTCGCGATGCGACAGGCGCGGGTAGTCGGGATAGGGCGCGACTCCGCGCCCTCCGGGGACCGGAACTGCTGGTGCCACGCGCTCCCATTCGGCTGACCGCACGTCGAGGATGACCGCAACCGCGAGCGGGCGTCCGCCCGGCCACGCCGGCGCGGAGGAGGTGTGGACGGGCCGATAGCGGAACCACCCGTGGTCGTAGCCAGGACGAGCTGGCCGATCCGCGGAGGTGAGATTCAGGGCGCGCGACCCCCCGGTGGCACGTCCGCCGATCATGCTGCGCCCCCACCGGTGGCCTGGGACAGGTCGTCCTCGAACGCCGTGTTCAGGTAGTGCTCAGCGATCATGGACCCGGTCGCGATCCACACGTCGTCGCGCGAGCGCAGGTGAGCCAGGACGGCGTTGAGCGCCTCGACCCGGTGCGGTTGGCCGATCGCGAACGGGTGCAGCGACAGGCACATCATCCGGCCCACGTGCTCCTCACCTTCGCAGAGCTCGTCGAACTGGTCGGTGCACATCTTCGTGTACGCCTCGCCTTCGCGGTGCGAGCGCATCAGCAGCGGTGCGTCGTTGAGCGAGTAGGTGTAGGGCAGCGCGACGAGGCGTCGGCCGGACCGGGTCAGCAGCGGCGCGGGTCGCTCGTCGTGAACCCAGTCGGCGTGGTAGGTCATGCCCTGCTCGGCCATCAGGTCGGGCGTCCACGGGTTGCCCGAGATGTTGGGACCGAGCATGCCGGCGAAGTGTCGGCCGGTGCGGGAGAAGAGGAGGTCGTCGACCTCGGTGAGGAAGTCGCGCTCCTGGTCCTGGGTGAGCCCGGTGAGGTAGCGAGTGTTGTACAGACCGTGACTCATGAACTCCCACCCGCGCGTGACCATCGCCTCTGCGACCTCGGGATAGTGGTCCAGGACGGCCACGTTGAGTGAGGTGGTGCACGGGATCTCCCACCGGTCCAGCACCTCCAGCATCCGCCAGAAGCCGGCGCGGTTGCCGTAGTCGTGGTAGCTGTACTTGCGGATGTCGGGGTGCGGTCCGCGCGGATAGGGGTCCTGCGCCCCGGCGGGCGGCAGGTACTCGTAGTGCTCGACGTTGGGGACGATCCACACCGCCAGCCTCGCCCCGCCAGGCCACGCCGGCGAAGACCGGGCCGTGATGGGCTGGAAGGGAAGTCGGTCGTGGACGGGCTCGAACGGCCGCTCGTGCGCCCAGGTCATGCGACGCCCGCGTCCGGGTCGCTGGCCCCCCGACGTCGGCTGACCGCGATGATCGCGTCGTTGATCGCGTCGTAGGAGCCGCACCGGCACAAGTGTCCCTGCAAGCCCTCCTCCACCTCGCCGCGGGTGAGCTCACCGGACGTGCGGTCCAGCAGCGCCTGGGCGCTGGCGAGGAAGCCAGGCGTGCAGAAGGAGCACTGGAACGCCTGGGACTCGATGAACTGCTTCTGCAGCTCGCTCAGCTCACCGGCCGTGGCGGCTCCCTCGACAGTGACGACGTCGCGGCCCTCGAGGGCGAACTTGGGCAGGATGCAGGTGCTGACCGGCTCTCCGTCGAGGAGCACGGTGCACGTCCCGCACACGCCGAGCCCGCAGGTCTCCCGCACGCCGTACAGGCCACGTGCCCGCAGCGCTGCGACCGTGGAGCCTGCCGCCTCTCCGCTCAGGGTCACCTCTTCGCCGTTGATCCGGCAGGTGACGTCCTTGACTTCCTCGGTCCCGCTCACAGCGCCTCCAGTGCTTCGATGACCCGCTCGGGGGTGATGGGGAGCCGACGGACCCGGGCTCCGGTGGCTCGCGCAACGGCATTGCCGATGGCGGCGATGACAGGAGGCAGCGTGGTCTCCCCCAGTCCATGAATGGTGGCGGCCCCCGACTCCTCGAGCAGCCCGACTTCGAGCTTCGGCAGGTCGCCCATCGAGGTGATGGCGTAGTCGGACATGTTCGGGTTGGTCAGCTGCCCGTCCTCGAAGATCAGCTCCTCGTACAGGGCGTGGCCGATGCCGAAGATCATGCTGCCGTGCATCTGCAGCTTGGCCAGCTTCGGGTTGATGACCCGACCGGCGAGCGCGGCGGCGTAGAGCGAACGGAGGTAGATCTTCCCGGTGGCGAGGTCGACGTCGAGCACGACCGATGCGCTGCCCTGGTGCCAGTGGTCACTGGCCAGTCCCTGACCCGTCTCCGGGTCCAGGCCACCGGCGGTGATGACCTCGCCCTGACCCACGATGCTGCCGGTGCGGGACTCCGCGAGCACGTCCGGGATGGAGATGCCGCTGTCGAGGACATCGCGGATCTCGACCTTGCCCTCGTTGAGGACCAACTTGTCAGCGGACACGTCGAACATGTCCGCGGCGCGTTCGAGCAGGCGCTCGCGGACCTCGGCGGCCGCCTTCGAGACTGCGCCACCCATGGCCCGGGTGGTGCGGCTGGAGCTGGTGGTCTGGTCGTAGGGGGTGTAGGCGGTGTCGGGTGCGCTGACGCTGACGTGCTCGATGTCGACCTCGAGCTCCTGCGCGGCGATCTGCGCCAGGACGGTGTGCGCTCCCTGACCCATCTCCACCGACGACGTCAAGACGTGTACCGACCCGTCGTTGTCGAGACGGACCACGGCGTGGCTGGTCGAGGGGGTGATGGTGGACTTCAAGATCACCGCGACGCCCTTGGCGCGCACGATGTCCTCGCCCAGGTCGACGCGGGCGTCGTCGGGCCAGTCGACGGCTTCGGCGGCCATGTCGAGCAGCTCGTCGTAGACGGCCTCGCTCATGATCTCGCCGGTCGCGAACTCGTCGCCGGGCTTGAGCAGGTTGCGGTGGCGAAGCTCGACGGGGTCCATGCCGAGGGCGTCGGCGATCTGGTCCATCTGGCTCTCGTACCCCCACGCGGCCTGGGAGACGCCGTAGCCACGGTACGCACCGGCAGGGACCTGGTTGGTGTACAGGGCGTAGGAGTCGATGCGCACGTTCGGGATGCGGTAGGGGCCGACGCAGCTGTAGCTGCCGTTCTTGATGAGGCGCGGGCTGATGTCGGCGTAGGCGCCACCATTGAAGTAGATCGTCACGTCGCGTCCAGTGATGGTGCCGTCGGACTTGACCGCGGACCGCATGTGGATCTGTGCGGCGTGCTTGGTCGTGGTGAGGAACTCCTCTTCCCGCGACAGCACGAGCTTCACCGGCCGGCCACTGTGCCAGGCCAGCGCGGCGGTCACCGGCTCGACCTTCGCATACGTCTTGCCGCCGTACCCGCCACCGATCGGCGGCACGGTGACTCGCACCTTCGAGGACGGGAGGTCGAACATCTCGGACAGGGTGTCGCGGACCGCGAACGGCGCCTGGGTGCTGCTCATCACGTGCAGGCCCTGAGGGTTGAAGGAGGCCAGGACGACGTGCGGCTCCATCGTCACGTGAGACACGGCGGGGCTGTAGTAGACGTCCTCGATGATGTGGTCGGCCTCGGCGAAGGCTGCGTCCACGTCGCCCTTGCGAACCTGGAACTTGGTGCAGACGTTGCCCTCGCGACCCAGCAGACGGATGTCGGAGTAGCTGCGCCGGCGGGCCCGCGGCGGCTGGTCGTGGACCAGATCGGCGTCGGCGGCGAGCGCCTCGTCGACCGAGGTGATGGCCGGGAGCTCCTTGTACTCCACGTCGACGAGCTCGGCGGCGGCTCGGGCGATCTCAGCCGACTCCGCGCCGACGATGGCGATGGGGTCGCCGACGAAGCGGACCTTGCGGCCGCACAGCACGGGCTGGTCGTTGATGACGGGGCCGTAGTGGCGCGCCGGGGCGCCTGGCTTCTCGAAGTCGGCGGCGGTCATCACGGTGACCACGCCGTCCATCTCCAGGGCCGCCGAGACGTCGACGGAGACGATCTCGGCGTGCGGGACGGTGCTGCGCACCAGCGCGGCGTGCAGCATGCCGGGGATCTCGGCATTCAGGGCGAAGTCGATGCTCCCGTCGACCCGGGACCGGGCGGCGTACATGTCGACGGACTTGCCGATGGCCGAGCCGGCTTCGACCGCAACGGCACCGTCGTGGTTGATCTCAGCGGGTGTCTTCACAGCCGGGTCGCTCCGTTCGGGTGGTTCTGGGTCAGGCCACGCAGGGTTCGCTTCACGAGCCGGCCGGTGACCTGGCGCCGGTAGGCAGAGGAACCGCGCACGTCGTCGATGGGCTCGATCTCGGTCTCGAAGGCGTGCGCGACATGTGCCCACAGGTCATCGGTGGGTGCCTGTCCGACGCAGTCGGCCAGGGCTCGGGGGACGCTGAAGGGCGTGGAGGTGGCTCCGGCGACCTGGACGTTCACGGCGCGACATGTGCCGTCGATGACCTGCAGCGAGGCTGCGACACCGACGCAGGGACGGTCCTCGGAGGTCCGGCTCACGTACTTGACGTAGTGGGTGCGCGTGCCTGCGTCCGGTCGCGGGATGATCACTTCGACGGCGAGCTCGTCGTGCTCGATGGTGGTCTCGTAGTAGTCGACCAGGAACTCGCGCAGCGGGACGAGGCGGTCACCGCGGGTGCTGCGCAATCGCACCTGGCAGTCCAGCGTGACGAGGATCGACGGCGGGTCCGAGGCGTAGTCGGCCTCGCACAGGTTGCCGCCGATCGTCGCGCGGTTGCGGACCCGATGGTTGGCCACGAGCGGGAGCGCCTGGGTGAGGGTCGGCAGGACCGCCGACAGGTCCTTCGAGCGTTCCATCGTGCGCAGGGTGGTCAGACCACCCAGTCGCACCTCGCGCTCGTCGATGTTGATGTAGTCCAGGCCGGCGATGTCTTCGAGCGAGACGAGGGTGTCAGGAAAGAGCAACCCGGTGCGCATCATGAGCATCAGCGCGGTGCCTCCGGCCACAACCTTCGTGTCCTCGTCGGAGTGGCGCAGCACTGCGAGCGCCTCGTCCAAGGTTGTCGGACGTAGAACACGCACCACAAGGGCCTCCTCAGGTCGTCGGGTTGTCAGTGTATGCAGATGAATGCCGTCACATGCAAGCATTTCGCGCAGTTGTGACGTGGGTGTAACTCAGGACGCCTCGAGAACCAGCTGTTGGCAGGTGACCAACGCCACCAGGCGGTCGCTCGAGCCGGGGCGGCGGCGGTAGACCTCAGCAGAAGCCACGACCGTGCGACGCCCGCCGTGCACGACGTGCGCGTGCGTCACCAGGACGTCGCCCTCGACAGCCACGCCGACGAGCTGACTGGTGACCGCGGTGGTCGTGTAGGAGTCGTTGCCGAGGAAGGCCTCGGTCGCCCAGCCAGCGGTCGCGTCGGCGATCACCGAGTACACCCCGCCCTGCACGGTCCCCCGCTGGTTGAGCAGCGCACGCGACACGGGAGCGCGGCTCTCGGCGGAGGACGTGGTCACGCGGGTCAACTGCACCTGCGCCAGATCGAGGGCTGAGCCGGGCGGAACGTCGACCACCTCGGCCGGCGAAACCCCGCCTTCGGCGTCCCGCGCGAGCGCACCAAGCCTGGAGAACCTGGACGACGAGTCATCGGCGCTCGCGCCGGAATGGGACGGCTTCACATTACCGGGCATGCATACTAACGTACACAGCATAGAGCACGATGACTGCCACCGATCGAGTCCCGAGACGGATGTCACCGAGCTTCGGTATCCCGGAAGGTATGTCATGACGACGAGCAGCAGCCCACGAACCTCACCCTCTGGGCCCTCGCGGGGACGGGCATCCACTGCGCGACAGCGCGGCGCCTACGACAGGATCCGCCAAGCCATCGTGAGTGGGGACCTGCGCCCCGGCGAGCCCCTTGTGGAGACGGCGCTGGCCGACTGGTGCCAGATGAGCCGCACCCCGATCCGCGAGGCCCTCACGCGCCTGGAGCAGGACGGCATCGTCGTGCGAACCGATCGTGGACTGAGCGTGCGCGAGGACAGCCCCGAAGACGTCTTGGACCTCTACGAGACGCGCATCGCGCTCGAGGCGACTGCGGCGCGGATGGCGTCCGAGCGACGCACCATGCACGACCTGTTGCAGATGCACGAGCTTGCGCAGACCATGATCGACATGGGCTCACCCGAGCCGGCGGCGATGGCCGCCGCGAACGACCGGTTCCATCGCTCCGTGTGGAGGGCCACCCACAACCGGTCCATGATCGATCTGCTCAACCGCCTGGGACTGCATCTCGGTCGCTACCCGGCAACCACGCTTGCATTTCCGGGTCGCTGGGAGCGCGGCAACGACCAGCACGTCGCCCTGGTTGAGGCGATCGAGAACCGAGACGGCGACGAGGCCTCGCGTCTGGCGACCGAGCACTTCACCGAGTCGCGCAACATCCGGCTCAAGCTGTGGACCGGCCATCACGCGTCGACCGACTCGACGGTGTGAGGCACTCCTCGCCCTGGTAGCGCCCGGACGTCGGCCGATTCGGTCGTGAGGGTCTGCTGCGGGAACCGGTCGGCCACCTGCTGCAGCCGGGCGACGTACGCCGGCCAGTCGAGGTCGGGCAGGTTGGGGGACGAGATGGCGAGGCCGGCCGCGCCGTCGATGCCCTCGCGCAGGATGTCGGCGTGGCCGGCGTGCCGGGTGGTGTCGCTGATGACGTGCGACGATGCGGGCCAGGGAGACGTCGCGGTGCTCCTCGGGCCACCACGGCACGGCGCCGCGAGCGTCGAGCGGCAGGTCCGCGACGGCCGCGTCGCTGGAGGGCGGTCTTGGGGTCCAGGAGGTGGTGGTCCATCCGTCGATCATGCCCACGGAGCCGGACAAGGGGCGACCGCATTGTCGAGGCGACGTACGGTCGCGACGTGCCATCTCGCGTCCACTCACTCCACGTCGCCCCCGGCCGACGGCTGCCGACGAAGTCCGTCGACGCGGTCGAGGCCGAGGCCGGCGCGGGTCTCGTCGGCGACCGCTACCACGGGAGCAGGCACCGCCACGTGACCGTGCAGGCGCTCGACGACCTGGCCGCCGCGGCCGAGGCGCTCGGCCGACCGGTGGACCCCGGGCTCACCCGCCGCAACATCACCCTCGACCGCGGACCCGTCCCGACCAGGCCCGGTGACCGGTTCCGGATCGGCGACGTCGAGCTCGAGGTGGTGCGCATCGCCGCGCCCTGCCGGCTCCTCGACGACGACCTCGGTCCGGGCGCGATGCAGGCACTGCGGTCCCCGCGCGGCGGCACGGTCTTCCGGCTGCTCAGCTCCGGGACCATCCGGGTCGGTGACGAGGCCACCTCGAGCCGGGGCTAGGTGTACTGATCGGGCACGTTGGTCGAGATCGTGTGACGACACGATCTGAATGAGCTTGGAAGGCGAAGACCTCCGGGCGTGGAGTGGAGCTGTCTAAGAACCGCTTCCACCACCTGGAGG
>NZ_JAOPWY010000157.1 GCF_025965415.1 Nocardioides sp. | reverse complement strand
CCACAGCCCGTTACGCTCGGCTCCATGCGCAGTCCGCTCGGATCGAGCGCGCCGGTGAGGCTCTGGCTCACGTCCCGGCGCGCGGTGGACCTGTGCCGTCAGCGCAGCTGCCTGTGTCGTGGCGCCTGATCGGTCCGCCCACCCGTCCCGACGGGTCCGTCGACCGCACCATCCCGCATCGCCCGGTGGCTGACACGCGCCGCCGGCCACGCCATCGCTGTACTCCATCAGCAGTACCTCTGCAGAGAAGGGATCCACCATGAGCCGCAGTGACGCGCTCGTCTCGGCCGATTGGGCCGAGGAGAACCTGAACACCCCCGGGGTCGTGTTCGTCGAGGTCGACGAGGACACGACCGCCTACGACGGCGGACACATCGCCGGCGCGGTCAAGCTGGACTGGAAGACCGACCTGCAGGACCAGGTCCGCCGCGACTTCGTGAGCAAGGAACAGTTCGAGGCGCTGCTGTCGGAGAAGGGCATCGGCAACGACGACACCGTCGTGCTCTACGGCGGCAACAACAACTGGTTCGCCGCGTACGCCTACTGGTACTTCAAGCTCTACGGCCACCAGGACGTCAAGCTGCTCGACGGCGGTCGCAAGAAGTGGGAGCTCGACTCCCGCGAGCTGACCACCGAGCTGCCCACCCGCGCCGAGACGTCGTACACCGCTTCGGACCAGGACTCCTCGATCCGCGCCTTCCGTGACGAGGTCGTGGCCGCGATCGGCACCCAGAACCTGGTCGACGTGCGCAGCCCCGACGAGTTCGCCGGCCGGCTGATGGCCCCGGCGCACCTCCCGCAGGAGCAGGCGCAGCGCGCCGGTCACGTCCCCACCTCGGTGAATGTGCCGTGGAGCAAGAACTCCAACGACGACGGCACCTTCAAGTCCGACGCCGAGCTCAAGGCGCTCTACGACGAGGTCGGGTTCGACGAGTCCAAGGACACCATCGCCCTGTGCCGCATCGGTGAGCGCTCGTCGCTGACCTGGTTCGTCCTGCAGGAGCTCCTCGGCAAGAAGAACGTCAAGAACTACGACGGCTCGTGGACCGAGTACGGCTCCCTCGTCGGCGTGCCTGTCGCGCTCGGCGACGAGCCCGGCCAGGCCGACGCCTGATGTGCGGCGCGACCGAGGGCGGCCTGTCCCTCGACGGTGTCAACGTGGCCAAGGAGGCCGTGATCCAGGGCCAGGTGCTCCGCGGCCAGGAGCCCGTCCCCAACGCCTATGTGCGATTGCTGGACCGGACCGGTGAGTTCACCGCCGAGGTGCCGACCTCGGCGACCGGCCACTTCCGGTTCTTCGCCGGCGACGGCGAGTGGACGCTGCGGACCCTCGCGCCCCAGGCCCAGCCGGTGGACACCCGCGTCGTCGCGGCCACCGGGTCCGTGGCCGAGGTGCAGGTGCTCGTCAGCGCCTGAGCCACCGCGTCCGACGCGACGCACCTGGAAAAGCCCCGCCAGCGGCGGGGCTTTTCCTCATTTATGCCTCTATCCTGCCAAGGGCAGGGCGAGCCACTCGGGCCGACTCGCGCCGTGGATCTGAGCTTCGGGTGACGAAGGAGGGCTCGTGGACGCACGGACGCGGATGCCCGAGACCGACGACCTGTGGCGCCTCACCATGGACCACTCGCCCGTGGGCATGGCGATCGTCTCGCCCGCCGGCGACTTCCTGACGGCCAACGTCGCTCTGTGCGACATGCTCGGCTACGACCCCGACGAGATGGCCGCGCTCTCGTTCCAGGAGATCACCCATCCCGAGGACCTGGCCATCGACGTGCGACTGGTCGACCGTGCCCTCGCCGGCGAGATCAGCTCCTACCGCATCACCAAGCGCTACATCCGCGCTGACGGCAGCACGCTGATCGGGGACCTCTCGGTGGCCCTGCTGCGGGACTCCGACGGCCTGCCGGTCCACTTCATCTCGCAGATCGCCGACCTCACCGAGCGACAGGCCTTCGTGGAGCGCCTCGATGCGGTTGAGGAGGCGCTCGACTCCGGCCAGCGCCAGGTGAACGCCCTCTTCGAGAGCGTCTCGGTCGGACTGCTGCTCGTCGAGGCCGACGGTCGCTACTCGGCCTCCAACCGCTGCCAGCGCGAGCTCCTCGACATCGCCTTCCCCACGGGGCACCTCGGTCGCGCCGGCCAGACGGGCTTCGTCTACGACGCCGGCCAGCAGCACGAGCTGGCGTCGGGCGAGTTTCCCTGCACCCGGGCCACCGCCGGCGAGGAGTTCGACGACGTGCTCATCTGGATCGGCGAGGACCCCGACACACGTCGCGCCCTCTCCGTCTCGGCCCGCGCGGTCAAGGACCGGGTCGGGTCGCTCACCGGCGCGGTCCTGGCCTACCACGACGTCACCGAGAGGATCCGGGCGGTGCAGGTCAAGGACGACTTCGTGGCCACGGTGTCGCACGAGCTGCGTACGCCGCTGACGGCCGCACTGGCCTACCTCGAGCTGATGGACGACTCGATCGAGCCGGGCACCGAGGTGCACCAGCACGTGGCAGCCGCCCGTCGCAACATGCTGCGGCTGTCCCACCTCGTCGCCGACCTCCTCTTCTCCGTCAGGGCGAGCTCCGGCTCGGCGGTGATCGATCCCTACCGTGTCGACGCCGCGACGGTGCTGCGCGAGGCGATCGAGGCGGCGTCGGTCGAGGCGGAGGGTGCCGGGGTGGCCCTGGTGTCCGAGGGGCCACCCTCACTCGTGGTGGTGGCCGACGGGATGCGGTTGCGACAGGTCGTCGACAACCTGCTCGACAACGCCATCGCCTACAGCTCGCGCGGGGGCCGGGTCACCGTGACGCTGGCCGAGGACGAGGGCCGGCTGCTGCTCACCGTCGCGGACGACGGCGACGGCATCGACACCGCGGAGGTGGGTGAGGTGTTCTCTCGCTTCTTCCGGGGTGCCAGCGCGCGCCGGCGCCAGGTCCCGGGCACCGGGCTGGGGCTCAGTATCGTCCGGACGGTCGTGGAGGCCCACGGGGGTGAGGTGTCGGTGGAGAGCACTCCCGGCGTCGGCACCACGGTGCGTGTCGAGCTCCCTCGCTGAGCGAGCACGGCGGGAGCGTCGCCGCCCGGGCGAACGCGAGGACCCCCCGCATCTCGTGCGGGGGGTCCGGGCGCGAACCGGGTGGGGACCGGTGCGTGACTCACAAGAGGGGGGATCCTGTGAGGCGGCGTCCCATGGCGCAACAGGGGCGTTTGCCAGGGGGACTTGCCCGAGTTTGCCAAATGAAGGAACACTCGGCACGTGTTTTGACACTATTTCTCACGCAGACCGCTCGGGCGCCTGCACCCCACGTTGCATCTAGCCCCAGGAGACATCATGAGCACCAAGGTCACCCGCATCATCGTCGCGTCGATCGCCCTCTTCAGCCTCGCCGGCATGGCCGCGCCCGCGGAGGCCGCTCCTGCGCAGCCGCAGGCGCGCAACGTGTGGTGCTGCTGACGTCCCAGCTCGCGGGCTAGGTGTACTGATCGGGCACGTTGGTCGAGATCGTGTGACGACACGATCTGAATGAGCTTGGAAGGCGAAGACCTCCGGGCGTGGAGTGGAGCTGTCTAAGAACCGCTTCCACCACCTGGAGG
>NZ_JAOPWY010000156.1 GCF_025965415.1 Nocardioides sp. | reverse complement strand
CCCTCAACCAGCGAAGGGGTGCGCTAGAGTGCCCCCTACGCCCAGGCCTTCGCCAACCGCTCGACGATCTCGGTGAGCCGGTCGGGCGAGGTGGCGATGTTGAGGCGCACCTGCCCGGTGGAGCCGGGGGCGTAGGAGTGACCCGCGCTCACCATCACCCGCCCGCGCTCGAGCGCGACGGCCGCGGCGTCGTCGTGGCCGTAGGCCGAGGCGTCGAGCCAGGCGAGGTAGGTCGCCTCCAGCGGACGCATCCGCACCTCGGGCAGGTGCGCGGCCAGCAGCTCGCTGAGCAGGGTCCGCTGCTGGTCGAGGCGCTCGACCAGCGAGGCGAGCCAGCCGTCGCCGTGGTCGTACGCCGCCCGCGCGGCGGCGACGCCCAGGGGCGACCAGGAGTCGTTGCGCGACATCGGCTGGTCCGCGAGGCGGCGCCGGTCGTCGGCGTCGGGCACGACGAGCTGGGCACAGCGCAGTCCTGCGGTGTTGAAGGCCTTCGAGGCGGCGACCACCGCGACGGCGTGGTCGTGGGTGCCCTCGATGGACAGGTAGGAGACGTGCTCGGCGCCCGGCAGCACCAGCGGGGCGTGGATCTCGTCGCTCACCACGCGAGCCCGGTGGCGTACGACGACGTCGCGGATCCCCTCCAGCTCGGCGCGGGTGAAGACGCGACCCCACGGGTTGTGGGGCTGAGTGAGCAGCAGGGTCTGCGCGCCGTCGGCGAAGAGCCGGTCCAGCCGGTCGAGGTCGATCTCCGCGCGCTCGGCGGTGGCCGGCACGTCGAGGAGGTGCTCGGCCCGGCCGGTGATCCCGGCCAGGCCGTGCTGGGCGTTGTAGCCCGGTGTCGGGAACACGACCCCGCCCGGACCGCTGAGCACGTCGAGCGCCACCCGCACCCCGGCCGTCACGTCGACCACGGCCTGCACGGCCTGCGGCTCGGGCGCCCAGCCGAAGTGCCGCGCCGACCAGGCGGCGTACGACTCCCCGAGCGCCGGGTCGCTCTCGACCGGGTAGCCGGTGATGCCGTCGGCGAGCATTCGCTGCACGGCCTCGAGCACGGCCGGGTCCACCGCGTAGTCCATCTCGGCCACCCACGCCGGGATCACGCCCTCGGGCACGCCCCACTTGAGCGGGAGCCTGACGCGCGCCTCGGCCTCGGTGAGGTCGACGACCGGGCGACGCTGCTCCCCCACCGTCGGCTCAGACCTGCTCGCGGCTGGCGACCGCGGCGGCGACCCTCTCGATGGCCTCCGCCACTGGTACGCCGTTGTCCTGGCGTCCGTCGCGGTAGCGGAAGCTCACCGCACCCTTCTCGACGTCGTCGTCACCGGCGATCAGCATGAACGGCACCTTCTGCAGCTGCGCGTTGCGGATCTTCTTCTGCATCCGGTCGTCGGACTCGTCGACCTCGACCCGCAGCCCCTGGGCCTTCATCTGTCGCGCGATGTCGAACAGGTAGTCGTTGTGGCGCTCCGCGATCGGGATGCCCTGGACCTGGACGGGCGCCAGCCAGGGCGGGAACGCGCCGGCGTAGTGCTCGACGAGGACACCGATGAACCGCTCGATCGAGCCGAACTTGGCGGAGTGGATCATCACGGGCTGCTGGCGGGTGCCGTCGGCGGCGACGTACTCCAGGTCGAAGCGCTCGGCAGAGGGCTGGTTGAAGTCGTACTGGATCGTCGACATCTGCCAGGTGCGGCCGATCGCGTCCTTGGCCTGCACCGAGATCTTCGGGCCGTAGAACGCGGCGCCGCCGGGGTCGGGGACGAGGTCGACACCGAACTTGCGTGCCGCGGTCTCCAGCACCTCGGTCGCGGTCGCCCACTGCTTGTCGGAGCCGATGAACTTGTCCGGCTTGGAGTCGTCGCGGGTGGACAGCTCGAAGTAGTAGTCGTCGAGGCCGAAGTCGCGCAGCAGCCCGGTCACGAAGGTCAGCAGGTGCTCGACCTCCGCCGGCGCCTGCTCCGGGGTGACGTAGGAGTGCGAGTCGTCCTGGGTCATCGCGCGGACCCGGGTCAGGCCGTGCACGACACCGGACTTCTCGTAGCGGTAGACGGACCCGAACTCGAAGAACCGCAGCGGCAGCTCGCGGTAGGAGCGCTGCCGGGACCGGTAGATGAGGTTGTGCATCGGGCAGTTCATCGCCTTGAGGCGGTACTCGGCGTGCTCCATCTCCATCGGCGGGAACATGGTGTCCGCGTAGTAGGGCAGGTGCCCGGAGGTGTGGAACAGCCCGTCCTTGCTGATGTGCGGGGTGCCGACGTAGTCGAAGCCCTCCTCGAGGTGCCGCCGGCGGACGTAGTCCTCCATCTCCCGCTTGATGACGCCACCCCGCGGGTGGAAGACCGCCATGCCGGAGCCGATCTCGTCCGGGAACGAGTAGAGGTCGAGCTCACGGCCGAGCTTGCGGTGGTCGCGGCGCTCGGCCTCCTCGATCCGGTGGAGGTGCTCCTCGAGCGCCTCCTTGGTCTCCCAGGCGGTGCCGTAGATGCGCTGCAGCTGCTTGTTCTTCTCGTCTCCGCGCCAGTAGGCCGCCGCGCTGCGCATCAGCTTGAACGCGGGGATCCGCTTGGTGGTGGGCAGGTGCGGACCCCGGCACAGGTCGGACCACTTGACCTCGCCGCTGCGGCCGATGTTGTCGTAGATGGTGAGCTCGCCGGCCCCGACCTCGACGCTCGCACCCTCGGTGTCCGCGGCGCCGGCACCGCCCTTGAGGCCGATCAGCTCGATCTTGTAGGGCTCGTCCTTGAGCTCGTCGAGCGCGTCGGCATCGGTGGTGACCCGGCGCTCGAAGCGCTGGTTCTCCTTGATGATCTTGCGCATCGCGGACTCGATCCTGACCAGGTCCTCGGGCACGAACGGGGTCTCGACGTCGAAGTCGTAGTAGAAGCCGTTGTCGATGGGCGGGCCGATGCCCAGCTTCGCCTCGGGCCACAGCTGCTGCACCGCCTGCGCCATCACGTGCGCGGTCGAGTGGCGCAGGATGTCGCGGCCGTCGGCGCTGTCGATGGCCACGGCCTCGACCTCGTCGCCGTCGGCGAGCTCGTAGGCGAGGTCCTTGAGCGCGCCACCGACGCGGGCGGCGACCACGTCGGCGTCGTCGCGGAACAGCTCCCAGGCCTTGGTGCCCGTCGTGACCGTGGTCTCCGCACGCTGATCGGCGTGGATGCGGACGACCTGGATGTCGGACACGAGAGCTCCTTCTGGGGGGACGTGAGTGGGACGGATGTCGCGTTGAGCCTATCGGCCGGGCCGCGTCGGCCTCACCCCGGTTTCCGCGTCAGCCCTCGCTGCGGGAGGTGTGGACGTACGCCGACGTCCCGCACAGATCGGGACCTAGGTGTACTGATCGGGCACGTTGGTCGAGATCGTGTGACGACACGATCTGAATGAGCTTGGAAGGCGAAGACCTCCGGGCGTGGAGTGGAGCTGTCTAAGAACCGCTTCCACCACCTGGAGG
>NZ_JAOPWY010000155.1 GCF_025965415.1 Nocardioides sp. | reverse complement strand
CCAGGGCGGTGCGGGCGGTGACGAGGTCGTCGGCGAGCAGCCGGGCGCGGGCGTCGCGCACGTCGGCCTGCACGGTGGCTGCCTGGCGGGCCACCTCGGCCTGGCGGCCGAGCGGCTTGAGCTGGCGCCGGATCTCGGAGAGCAGGTCGGCCAGCCGGGTCAGGTTGCCGTCGGTGGCGTCGAGCTTGCGGAGCGCCTTCTCCTTGCGCTTGCGGTGCTTGAGGACGCCCGCGGCCTCCTCGATGAACCCGCGGCGGTCCTCGGGCGTCGCGTGCAG
Source organism: Nocardioides sp. (assembly GCF_025965415.1). Classification (GTDB taxonomy): domain Bacteria; phylum Actinomycetota; class Actinomycetes; order Propionibacteriales; family Nocardioidaceae; genus Nocardioides. The sequence continues at coordinate 47,646 of NZ_JAOPWY010000155.1, read as the reverse complement.
GATCGAGTCGAGCCGGCCCTGGCCCACGATCACGTGCATCTCCCGGCCGATGCCGGAGTCGCTGAGCAGCTCCTGCACGTCGAGCAGGCGGCAGTGCTGGCCGTTGATGGCGTACTCCGAACCACCGTTGCGGAACATGGTGCGGCCGATCGTGACCTCGGCGTACTCGATCGGGAGCGCGCCGTCGGTGTTGTCGATGGTGAGCTGGACCTCGGCACGACCGAGCGGGGGCCGCCCCGACGTACCGGCGAAGATGACGTCCTCCATCTTGCCGCCGCGCAGCGACTTCGCGCCCTGCTCACCCATGACCCAGGCGAGCGCGTCGACGACGTTGGACTTGCCCGACCCGTTGGGGCCGACGATGCACGTGATGCCCGGCTCGAGCTGGAGCGTCGTGGAGGACGCGAAGGACTTGAACCCCTTGAGGGTCAGGCTCTTCAGGTACACCGAGTCTCGCTTCCTTCGTGGGCACGTGCGCGTCGACGCGTCGGCGAATCCTCGCAGACTGCTCGTCGGGGGAAGGCAGCTCCTCCAGCCTACGGTCAGCCCGCGCCGGTCCGACGCCGCGCGCCCGCGTGTCGCGGAGCCGGCCGCAGGTGCCCGGTCGCCCGTGCGGCCCGCCGGGCGGCGACCCCGGACAGCACGGCGCCGGGGAGGAGCACCAGGAGCAGGACGCCGAGCCCGAGGGCGGACGTGGCCAGGGCGTCCGGGGCGGACGCGTCGCCGGTGACCCACCCGATGGGTCCGGTCAGGACCAGCAGGTTGCCCAGCCCGAGGACGATCGACGTGAACCAGAAGCGTGCCGTCCGGAGACGGGTCGGCAGATGGGTCCACCTGGTCCGCAACCGGTCCTGCAGGAGGTGCTCGAGCACCTGCTCGACCAGCCCGGGGTCGCCGGCAGCGTGGATCCGCGTGGTGCCGTCGACCGTCCAGACCCGGAGCCGCCAGTAGATCCCGCCCAGGACGGACGCCAGCTCGGCGTGGACGACGTCCCGCACCTGCACCTCGACCGTCGGATCACCGGCCGCGCCGTCCTCGACGGCGCTCATCAGCGGCTCCAGCGTCTCGTGGGGCCCGACCATCCGCAGCCGTACGTCGCGCCGGACCGACTCGACGTACGAGTCCTCGAAGACCCGGAGGGCCTGCTCGGACAGCACCAGCACGACGTTCTTCCGCCAGCCGGTGTGGGCCACCACGGAGGCGATGACCCGGTCCGCCTCGGGGCCCGCCCCCTCGTCCAGCCACATCGGGGTGTCGAGGTCGACGCCGTGCTCCCGGAGCAGGTGGCGATACCCCGACATGCCCCCGGTGCGCGCGAGCTCGCCGAGCGCCGCTGCAGCGGCGGCACCGGCGTCGAGCCCGTCGCGGTCCGGGGTGTCGAGCATCGGGCCGAACGGCCAGCTCCACGACAGTCGTGCCCCCGGCGCCTCGAGGCCGGCCAGCCAGGTCGCCGCGGCCAGCAGGTCGGGGATGACGCCGGAGACGTCGTCCGGTGCCCCGAGCGGGTCGGCGAGGCTGGCGGCGATGGTCTCTCCCCACCCCTGCTCCAGGACCTCGATCAACGTGCCCAGCGTCGCCGGGCGGGGCTCGCCGACCGCACGGGCGACCGCCACCAGGCCGCGGGCGACCGTACGGCGCCACATCGGCAGCAGGACCGCGGGAGCGTGGTCGACCCACGTGACCTCCTGGAGGCCGTCCGGCCGGGCGGAGAGCGTGCGGGCGACCGCTTCCTCGTACGCCTCGGCCCGGTGCGCGGGCAGGAGGGGCGTAGCAGCGACCACCGGCACGTCCGTGAGGCGCAGCTCGGTCGCCGCGGCGAGCAGGTCGCGCGCCCCGCTGAACGCCCTCACGGGCAGGTGCCGCTCCTCGAGCGCGGGCACCACCCACCGCTGCAGCACCAGCCACCACGCCTCGACCACGAGCCCGTGGCGCACGAGGGTCGGCGCCCACGCCGCGGACCGCTCCTCCCGTACCGCCTGCACGCTCTCGTCGAGCGCCTCGTAGAAGGCGTCGGCACGGGCGTCCAGCCCCGCGAGGAGCCGCCGGCTGGCCCGCTCCGGCCCGTCGCGCAGCCCCCTGCCCAGCCGGCCCTCGGCGATGCGCCGGGCGCCGGCCGCGGGCGGACGAGAGGCCAGGGTGTGGGCCAAGGTCGCGTCCTCGACCAGGGTGCTGACGTCGGCGGCGTCGAGGCAGAGGGCGACCGGCAGGCCGATGCGCAGCACGCCGTCGTCGCCGATGCGCACGAACGGGTCCGCGGTCAGGTGGATCTGCTCCGGGACGTCGACCTCCGTGTGGGCCCGCAGGCGCGTCCTGACCTCGGCCGCGTCGCGGGACGCCAGGGCCACGCCGGAGGGTCGCTCGTCGCTCGCACGCGGCACGAACCGCCGGACGTTGTAGGCGCTCGCCACGGCCATCATGGCGAGCACCGGCAGGTAGAGCAGATCGTCCACCACCACGGCCAGCGCCATCAGCGCCACCCAGACGCCGACGAAGCACGTGGTCCCGAGGACGGTCAGCCGCCACGACCGCACGAGGGCGCGCGCGGTCGCGTCGACGCGACGGGCGGCGAGCTGCGCGGGCACGTGTGCGTGCGCGGGAGGATCCAGGGTGGACACCTGGTCGAGGTTTTCATGCGGCCGCGGACTTCGTGGGCGAACAGCCGAAGCGACAGCTCAGAGGTCACGCTTCATCTGCTGGGCGGTGACCGCGTAGCCGAGGGACTCGTAGAGGTGGATCGCGGTGGCGTTGTGCCCGAAGACGTTGAGGGCGACCGAGGTCGCCCCGAGCCCGCGGGCGGCGTCGTGCAGGGCCTCCATGATCCCCCGGCCCAGCCCCTCGCCCCGCCGGGCGGCGTCGACGTGGATGTCGTAGATCCACGCCGAGACGCCTGCCCTGCGCCGCCGCAGCTCGATCCAGCCCAGGCCGACGGGTTCGGCCGGGTCGCCGGTCTCCGCGGTCCACAGGTGCATCCCCGGGCTGTCCAGGCCGTCGGGCAGGAGCTCGGCGTACTGCGCGGCGGACCGTTCGACGGCGGCGGCGAGGTCGAGCTGGCCGGACGCGGCCATGTCCTCGGCGTACTCGCGCTCGGCCCCGGCGCGGTAGGCGGCGTACTCCTCCTGCGTCATCGGCCGCAGCCGCACGGCACCGCGCTCAGGCACGACCGAGCACGTCCGCGAGCGCGGCCAGCACGAGGAGCACGGCGTCGGGACGGGCGTTGTGGCCCATCAGGCCGATCCGCCACACGCTGGCGGCGTACGCCCCGGCGCCCGCGCCGATCTCGAGGTCGTAGCGCTCGAGGAGCTCGCGGCGCACCGCGGCGGAGTCGACGCCCTCGGGCACCTTCACGGTGGTCAGGTCGGGAAGGCGGTGCCCCTCGGCGGCGAAGAGCTCGAGGCCCATCGCCTCGAGTCCCGTCTGGAGCGCGTCGCCGGCGGCCTGGTGGCGGGCCCACACGGCATCGAGGCCCTCGTCGAGGATGCGCGTGAGGCCGGCGTGGAGGCTCGCGACCATCGCGGTCGGGGCGGTGTGGTGGTAGGTCCGCTGGGCCTTGCCTCCCTCCTTCAGCCCCGCCTCGCCGACGTAGCCGCCGAGCATGCCGAGGTCGAGGTACCACGAGCGCGGCTTCTCCACCCGGCGCTCGAAGGCGCGGTCGTTGATCGTGAACGGCGCGAGGCCGGGCGCGACGCCGAGGCACTTCTGGGTGCCGGCATAGCCGAGGTCGATGCCCCAGTCGTCGGCGCGCAGCTCGACGCCGGCGATCGAGGTGACGGCGTCGACGAGCAGGAGGGCGTCGCCCTTGCCCGCCCCCAGGGCGGCGATGTCGGAGCGGACGCCGGTCGAGGTCTCGGCGTGGACCGCGGCGATGATCGCCGGCGACGGGTGGGCGGAGAGGACACGATCCACGTCGACGGGCTGGCCCCACTCGTGCTCGACCGCGATCACCTCGGCGCCGCAACGGGCGGCGACGTCGGTCATCCGCTGGCCGAAGAGCCCGTTGACCGCGACCACGACGACGTCGCCGGGGTGGACGGTGTTGACGAAGGCCGCCTCCATGCCGGCCGAGCCGGTCGCGCTCAGCGGGAGGGTCCGGGCGTTCGACGTCCCCCAGACGGTGCGGAGCATCTCGCAGGTCTCGTCCATGATCCGGAGGAACTCCGGGTCGAGGTGACCGAGCAACGGCTCGGCCAGGGCACGGGTGGCCTCTGGGTAGGGGTTGGACGGACCGGGGCCGAAGAGGTGGCGCTCGCGCATCATGCCCTCGACCGTAACCAACGACGGCCAGTCACCGGGGCCGGCCCGTCACAGCACGGCGCCCGGGTTGAGGATCCCCTGCGGGTCGAGAGCGTCCTTGACCCGCCGGGTCAGGGCCATCACGTCCTCGCCGAGCTGGTCGGGCAGCGCCGCCTTCTTGGTGCGCCCCACCCCGTGCTCCCCCGTGATCGTGCCCCCGAGCCGGATCGCGGCCTGCAGGATGTCGTCGAAGGCGGCGCGGGCGCGACGCTCGGAGTCGGCGTCCCCAGCGGTGTAGACGATGATCGGGTGGGTGTTGCCGTCCCCCGCGTGCGCGACGGTGGGGATCTCCACGTCGTGCACGCGCGCGATCTCCGCGACCGCCGCGAGCAGGTCCGGGAGCACCGGCACGGGCGCACCGACGTCCTCCAGCAGCAGCGCTCCCCTGGCCTCGACCGCCGGGAAGGCCAGGCGCCGCGCCTCGACGAACATCTCGCCCTCCTGCGGGTCGTCGGTCACCACCACCTCGGTGGCGCCCGCAGCCGCACAGGCCGCCTCGACGGTCGCGATCTCCGCGACCCGGGCATCGCCGGCGGCGTCGGACTGCACCACCAGCAGGGCACCGGCCGACCGGTCGAGCCCGCGGGGCGCGTGGTCCTCGACGGCGTTGATCGACGCGCGGTCCATCAGCTCCATCATCGAGGGCCGCAGCGTGCGGCGTACGGCGACCACGGCCTCGGCCGCGGCCACGACCGAGGCGAACGACGCGACCAGCGTCGCCGGCGGAAGGGGCTGCGGGACCAGCCGCAGGATCGCCCGCGTCACGATGCCGAGGGTGCCCTCGGAGCCCACGAACAGCTTGACGAGCGAGAGCCCGGCGACGTCCTTGATCCGCTTGCCGCCCAGGGTGACCAGCGTGCCGTCGGCGAGCACCACGTCGAGGCCGAGGACGTAGTCGGTGGTCACGCCGTACTTCACGCAGCACAGCCCCCCGGCGTTGGTCGCGACGTTGCCGCCGATGGAGCAGATCTCGTACGACGACGGGTCGGGCGGGTACCAGAGGCCGTGCTCCCGGGCCGCGCCCTTGACCTGGGCGTTGAGCGCGCCCGGCTCGACGACGGCCACCTGGCAGTCAGTGTCGATCTCGATGGCGCACATCCGCTCGAGGCTGAGCACGATGCCGCCGTCGACGGCGCTCGCGCCGCCCGACAGCCCCGACCCGGCGCCGCGCGGCACCACGGCCACGCCGTGCTTCGCCGCCCACCGCACGGCCGTCTGCACCTGGCTCGCGTCCTCGGCCCGGACGACCGCGACGGGCGTGCCGGCGCCGGGGTCCCTCGCCCAGTCGAAGCGGTAGTTCTCCAACGTGGCGGGGTCGGTGGCGACCACTCCACCCGGCAGGGACTCGACGAGCGCGGCGAGGGCATCCATCCACCCATCGAACCATCCCGCGGATCAGGCGGTGGTCTGCGCGCTCTCGTCCGCGTGGGCGATGTGGCCCAGCGAGCGCCACACCAGCGCGAGCGTCAGGCCCGAGCCGACGAAGGCGAACCACCACGGCGCGGTGAGGCCCCACACCCCGGCGATGACGCCGCCCAGCGCCGACCCGACGAGCATGCCGCCCATCACGCAGATCATGTAGACCGAGCCGACCCGGCCCTGGAGCTCGCTCGGCACCGCCCGCTGCCGCACGGCCTGGGAGAGGGTGCCCCAGACGAAGGCGTAGGCGCCGAAGAAGACCATCAGCGGGTACGCCGTCCACGGCGAAGTGGTCAGCGCCATCGCGAGGTGGAACAGCACCTCGGCCAGCAGCACCGTGCGCATGAGCGTGGCGAGCGGCACCACCCGCTCGAGCCGGCCGTAGGAGAAGGTGGCCAGCAGGCCGCCCACCGCCGAGGCCGTGGTCAGCAGGCCGAAGCCGGCCTCGTCGATCCCGACCCGCTCGAGCGCCCACAGCACCAGCACCGACCACGGTGCCGCCCACGTGACGTTGAAGACCACGATGATGACCGCCAGGGTGCGCACGGGCGGGTTGCCCATCAGCCACCGCACGCCCTCGGCGATGTCCTGCCGGATGTGCGTGTCGACGTCGGCGCGGACCGCGCCCGGCGGTGTGCCGATGCGGGAGACCAGGACGACGCCGACGGCGATGCACACGACCGTCACGGCGAACGGCCACACCATCCCGACCGAGAACAGCAGCGCGCCGACGGCGGGGCCGACCAGCTGGTTGCCGGTGATCATGCCGGCCATCAGCCGCGAGTTGGCGATGCCCAGGTCGCGCTTGTCGACGAGCATCGGCGTGAGCGTCCCGGCCGTGGCGTCGACGAAGGTCTCCGCCGTGCCCAGCGCCAGCATCGCCACGAGCACGATCGCGATGTTGACGTGCCCGGTGGCGATCACGGTGCACAGCCCCGCGAGCACGAGCCCCCGGACGGTGTTGGCGACGACCATGACGAGACGTCGGTCGAGCCGGTCGGCGAGAGCGCCGGCGAACAGCCCGACGACGAGCCACGGCGCCTGGAGGGCCAGCATGGCCGAGGCGACGAGGAGCGGGTTGCGGGTCTGCGAGGCGACGAGCAGCGGGCCGGCCGCGATGAGCATCCCGTCGCCCAGGTTGGTCACCCAGGACGAGCCGACGAGCCAGCGGAACCCGGTGCCGAGCCGGGCCGGGAAGACGGTCTCGACGAGGGTGCCCACAAGTCGGAGACCCTACGTCGCGCGAGCGGCGGGGTGCATCGGGTGTGTCGTGCAGGTGACGCGGGACGCGTCAGACGGGCTGCAGGTCCTCGACCGCCAGGGCGTCGTCGCGTGCCGCCGCCGCGAGCCGGTCGTTGTCGGCCTGGAGCCGCAGCACCATCGTCTCGAGGTCGGTGACCCGACGTCGCAGTCGACGGTTCTCCACGACCAGCGTCGTGGTGGAGTGCAGCTCAGTGGTCACATGACCCATCAGAGCCTTGGCCATGGGGTGCCTTTCGGGAGTTCCGGTGCCAGGGGCCGCGCTCGGCGGCCATCTCCCAGAGTCCCACCGAGGTGGCGGTCGGTCAACGGGCACCGGTGCGCCGCGGGGAGGCACGCGGCGGGCGCTGGCAGGCCGGGCAGAAGTAGGACGAGCGGTTCATGAAGGCGACCCGGCGGATCGGCGTACCGCAGCGACGGCACGGCTCGCCCTCCTGGCCGTAGGCGTCGAGCGAGCGGTCGAAGTAGCCCGACTCGCCGTTGACGTTGACGTAGAGCGCGTCGAACGACGTGCCGCCCTGCGACAGCGCCTCCCCCATGACCGCGCGGACGTGGCCGAGCAGGTCGCGCAGCACCGGACCGGTGAGCCGGTCCCCCGGTCGCTCGCCGTGCAGCCGCGCGCGCCAGAGCGCCTCGTCGGCGTAGATGTTGCCGACGCCGGAGATCAGCCCCTGGTCGAGCAGGAGCCGCTTGACGGCGGACGTACGCCGTCGCGCGCGGCGGACGAACTCGTCGTCGTCGAACTCCGGGTCGATCGGGTCGCGGGCGATGTGCACGATCTCCGTGGGCAGGTCGGCCCCGCCGGCGGAGACGACGAGGCCGCCGAACATCCGCTGGTCGACGAAGCGCATCTCGAGGCGGCGCGCCTCGGGGGTGACGAGGGTGAACCGCACGCGCAGGTGCCGCTCGTCGGGGGTGCCGGGCTCGTGGAGGAGCATCTGGCCGCTCATGCCGAGGTGGCCGAGCAGGGCGTCACCGTCGGCGAGGGCGAGCCAGAAGTACTTGCCTCGACGGCGTACGGCGGTGATGCGCTGGCCCACCAGCGCGGCGACGAAACCCGTCGAGCCGCGGTGGTCGCGGCGGACCGGTCGGGGGTGCAGCACCTCGACCGACTCGATCACGCTGCCGAGGACGTGGCGCTCGAGCCCGGCGCGGACGACCTCGACCTCGGGGAGCTCGGGCACGGCTCAGGCGTCGGTGGCGGCGACCGCTGTGTCGGGAGCGGTGTCCGAGGCGGTGTCTTCGGGGGCGGTGCCGAGCGCCGCGGCGTCGGGGGACGCGTTGGTGCCGGGCGCGACCTGCGCGGCCTGGATCTCGCGGTAGGCCGTCTCGGCGGCGCCCTGCTCGGCCTCCTTCTTGGAGCGGCCCGTGCCGTTGCCGAGCACCCGCTCGCCCACGCGGACACGGGCGACGAAGGTCTTCATGTGGTCGGGGCCGTCGTCCTCGATGAGGTAGTCGGGCACGCCGAGGCCGAGGTTGGCGGAGAGCTCCTGGAGGGAGGTCTTCCAGTCGAGGCCGGCGCCCATGGACGCGGCGGCCTCCATCACCGGGTCGAAGAGCCGGTGGATGACCTTGGCGGCCTCGCCCATCCCGCCGCTGAGGTGGATCGCGCCGATCACCGCCTCGACGGTGTCGGAGAGGATCGAGGCCTTGTTGCGGCCACCGGTCGTCTCCTCGCCACGGCCCAGCAGGATGTGCTGGCCGAGCTCGATCTCGCGTGCCACGTCGGCCAGGGCGCGCGCGTTGACGACCGCGGCGCGCAGCTTGGCCAGGCGGCCCTCGGAGAAGTCCGGGTGGGCGAGGTAGAGCGTCTCGGTCACCACGACCCCGAGCACCGAGTCGCCCAGGAACTCCAGGCGCTCGTTGGTCGGGATCTGCCCGTTCTCGTAGGCGAACGAGCGGTGGGTCAGCGCACGCTGCAGCAGCTCGGGATCCAGGACCGGATCACCGAGCGCTGCGCGGAGCTCGTCGGTGGTCAGAGGACCTGGCGACGGTCGGCCTTGGCGCCGTACTGGCCGCACTGGCCGCAGGCACGGTGCGGCAGGTGCTTGGCACCGCAGGCGGGGTTGGCGCAGGTCGCGAGGGCAGGCGCGACGGCCTTCCACTGCGAACGGCGGTGACGCGTGTTGCTGCGCGACATCTTCCGCTTCGGAACAGCCATGGTGGTCTCCTGTTGCTTGCTTCAGCCGGGGAACCCCGGTGAGGTGGTCAGTCCTGGTGGTGCTGGGTGTCCTGCTGGAGCTCTACCAGCCCTGCCCAGCGCGGGTCGATCGGTGCCTCGTGCGTGTGGTCCGGATCGTCCGCGAGCCGGGCACCACACTCGGTGCACAACCCGGGACAGTCGTCGCGGCACAGCGGCTGGAACGGTAGTGCGAGCACCACCGCGTCCCGCAGCAGGGGCTCGAGGTCGATCATGTCGTCCTCGAGGAGGCTGGTCTCGTCGTCGAGGTCGCGGTCGTCGTGCTCCGCGGCCTTGGTGTGCTGGTCGGGGTAGACGTAGAGCTCCTGCAACCGCGCGAAGATCTCGTCCTCGATCGGCTCCAGGCACCTCACGCACTCCCCCTCGAGCGCGGCCGTGGCCGTGCCCGTGAGCAGCACTCCCTCCATGACCGCCTCCAGACGCAGGTCGAGTTCGACCGGCGATCCTTCGGGGACAGAAAGGACTTCGATGCCAAGTTGCGCTGGTGCCGGAACCGTGAGCTCGAGTTCACGCTGGGACCCCGGGCGGCGGCCGAGCTCGCGAGTATCGAGCACGAGCGGCGCCCTCGGGTCCAGGCTGTTCACGACGAACTCCCACTTCTGGACACCAACACAACCTCGGAATCGTATCCGCCGCCCCCACGACGGGGCAAAACGAGTGCTCGACCGGTCACGCGTCGCGCTCGGCGAGACGGCGTACGAGCTGCTCGTGCACCGGCTCCGGCAGCAACCCGCGTACGTCGCCACCGAGCGCCGCGACCTCCTTGATCAGGCTGGAGGAGACGAAGGCGTTGCCCACCGCTCCGGGCAGGAACACCGTCTCGACGCTGGTGAGGTGCGAGTTCATCTGGGCCATCGGCAGCTCGTACTCGTAGTCGCCCGAGCCGCGCAGGCCCTTCACGATCGCGACCGCGTCGAGCTCGCGGCAGAAGTCGACGATGAGGCCGTCGAAGCCCGACACCCGCACGTTGGAGATGTGGGCCGTGGCCTCCTCGAGCATCGCGATGCGCTCGTCGGGGGTGAAGAGCCGGTTCTTGGACATGTTGACGCCGATGGCGACGACGACCTCGTCGAAGAGCCGGGCGGCCCGACCGACGATGTCGAGGTGGCCGTTGGTCACCGGGTCGAAGGACCCGGGACAGACAGCACGGCGCATGCGGGCCTTCCTTCGGCGGAGCTCCCGGGCGGGACGGGATCAGGGTGCCGGGGTGGCGTGACCGTACCAAAGGGCGGTCTCGCCGTAGCGCTTCGTGCGGTCCTCCTCGATGCCGTCCGGCCAGTCGACCTGGCTGCGCTTGGCGGCGCGCTCGACGATGACGAGGGCGCCGGGCACCAGCCAGCCCTGCACGACGAGCGCGACCAGGTCGGCGGCGACGTCGGCGTCGGGCATCGGGTAGGGCGGGTCGGAGAACACCAGGTCGTAGGGGGCGGCGGGCGGCGACTGCAGCACCGTCGAGACCGTCGAGGCGATGACCCGGGCGCGGGAGAAGCCGAGGGCGGCGGCGTTGCGGGTGATGAGGGAGGCCGTACGCCGGTCCTGCTCGACCATGGTCACGACGCCCGCACCCCGCGACCAGGCCTCCAGGCCGACCGCGCCGGATCCGGCGTAGAGGTCGAGGAAGCGCAGGCCGTCGAGCGAGCCGGTGCGGGCCTCGATGGCCGAGAACAGCGCCTCGCGCACGCGGTCGCTCGTGGGACGGGTCGTGTGCCCGCGCGGCGTCTCCAGGCGGCGCCCCCCCGCCGTGCCCCCGATGATCCGAGTCATGTCCCCGTGTGTCAGCCCTTCTCCATGAAGCCCGACGCTGCCGAGCGCTCGACCTCGGCCACGGCGGTGGCCAGCTCGGGCGCCTGCGCGAGCGCGGGATCCTCGGAGAGTAGCGCCTCCGCGGCCTCCCGGGCACGCACGATCGTCTTCTCGTCGCGCAGCACGCGGAGACTGACCAGGCTCGAGCGGAAGCCCGACTGGTTGGCACCCAGCACGTCGCCCTCGCGACGCTGCTCCAGGTCGACCCGGCTCAGCTCGAACCCGTCGGTGGTCGAGGCGACCGCGTTGAGGCGGTCGCGGGCCGGCGAGCCCAGCTCCGCGTGGGAGACCAGGAGGCACAACCCGGGGAGGCCGCCGCGACCCACCCGGCCGCGCAGCTGGTGGAGCTGGGAGACCCCGAAGCGGTCGGCGTCGAGGAGCACCATCGTGGTCGCGTTGTGGACGTCGACGCCGACCTCGATGACGGTGGTGGAGACCAGGACGTCGAGAGTGCCGGCGGCGAAGGCACGCATCGTGCGGTCCTTCTCCTCGGGTGCCAGACGGCCGTGGAGGACGGCCGAGCGCAGGCCGGCCAGCGGTCCCGCGGACAGCTCGGCGTGCACCTCCTCGACGGCAGCCAGCGCCCGCCTGGGCGCGACCTCCTTGCCGTCCTCGTCGAGGTCGAGCTGGTCGCTCTCGCCCTCCTCACCGGAGTCGCCGGAGATGCGCGGACACACGACGTAGACCTGGTGTCCCTTCTCCACCTCCTCGCGCACCCGCTGCCAGACGCGCTCGATCCACGTCGGCTGCTCGGCCAGCGGCACGACGTTGGTCTGGATCGGCGCTCGGCCGGCGGGCAGCTCGGCGAGCACCGAGGTCTCCAGGTCGCCGAAGACGGTCATCGCCACCGTGCGCGGGATCGGCGTGGCGGTCATGACGAGCACGTGGGGCGGGGTGCCCGCCTTGTCGGTCAGGGCGGCGCGCTGCTCGACCCCGAAGCGGTGCTGCTCGTCGACCACGACCAGGCCGAGGTCGGCGAACTCGACGGCGTCCTGGAGGAGCGCGTGGGTGCCGATGACGATGCCGGCCTCGCCGGTGACGATCTTGAGCATCGACTCCTGGCGGGCGGCCCTGCCCATCGAGCCGGTGAGCAGGACGACGGAGGTCGCCTCCGCGGCACCGCCGAGCATCCCTCCCTGGGCGAGGTCGCCCAGCATCGCGGAGATCGAGCGCAGGTGCTGCTGGGCCAGGACCTCCGTCGGCGCCAGGAGGGCCGCCTGGCCGCCGGAGTCGACGACCTGGAGCATGGCCCGCAGCGCGACGACGGTCTTGCCGGAACCGACCTCGCCCTGGAGGAGACGGTTCATCGGGTGGTCGCGCGCGAGCTCGGCCGTGACGAGGTCACCGATCTCACGCTGGCCGGCGGTGAGCTCGAAGGGCAGCCTGGCGTCGAAGGCGGCGAGCACGCCGTCGGGCCGACCGGGCCGGCCCCGGGCGCCCTGCGCCCGGTGCGCGGCGCGGCGCCGCGCCAGCACCAGCTGGAGCACGAGCGCCTCCTCGAACCGGAAGCGCTTCTGCGCCGCACCGAGCTGGCTCCAGTCGTCGGGGCCGTGGATCCAGCGCAGCGCCTGCATGACGGTGAGCAGCTCGAAGCGCTCGCGGAGCTCGGGGGTGAAGACGTCGGGCACGCCGGTCACCAGGTCGAGGGCCGTCGCGATGACCTTCTGGAGGTCCCACGTGTAGAGCTTGGCGGTCAGCGGGTAGACGGGGATCAGCTTGCTCAGCATGGCGCCCTCCTCCCCGTCGAGGGCGAAGCCGTGGGCCTGCTCGAGCTGCCAGCCGCCGCGGAACTGCTTGGCCTTGCCGGTGAAGAGTGCCCTGCTCCCCGCGCCGAACTCGGCCTCGTGCCGGTCGGCGAGGTTCTTGTAGGGGCTGAACAGGGTCACGGAGAAGTCGGGGCCGTCGGTGCGCAACCGGATCGTCGTACGCCACTGGCGGCGGTTGCCGGCCGTGAACGGCGCGCTGTCGCACGAGCGCACCTCCCCCACGATCGTCAGCTGCTCACCGACGACGGGCGTGGCGACCTCGGAGAGCTCGGTCGCGGCGACGTAGCGGCGCGGGAAGTGGCGCAGCAGGTCGCCGATCGTGGCGAGGCCGAGGCCCTCCTCGGCCAGCTTGCGCTTCTTGTGGGAGCTGCCGAAGACCGCAGCGATCGGGCTGTCCGGCGTGATGGCGACCATGCTCGACTACCTGCCGCTCACTCGACGCTGACCAGCAGCGGGTAGCGCGGCTGGCCCCCCTCGTGGACCGCCACGTCGACGTGCGGGTGGCGCTCCTCCACGTGGGCGGCCACCCGGTCGGCGAGCTCCACGCCGCCCTCGCCGGAGACGATCGTGACCAGCTCGCCGCCGCCGGCGAGCAGCCGCTCGAGCACGTCGTTGGCGACGGCCTCCAGGTCGGCACCGACCACGGCGAAGTCGCCGGCGATGACGCCGAGCGCGTCGCCCGGCTCGCACGGACCGGCCATCGTGATCGCCCGGCGCGCGGCCACCGTCACCGCGCCGTGGCGGGCATGGCGGGCGGTCGCCGTCATCTCGCGCACGTCGGCGTCGAAGCCCCGCCCGGGCTCGTGGACCGAGATCGCCGCGAGACCCTGCACCTGCGCCTGCGTGGGGATGACCTCGACCGAGACGCCGAGCTCCGCCTCGGCGGTGCGGGCGGCGATCTCGGCGGCCCGCACGGTGTCGGCGTCGTTGGGCAGGACCACGACCTCGGCGGCGCCCGAGGCCGTGATCGCCTCGAGCAGCTGGCCGGTGGACGGGCGCTGCCCCGGCCCCCCGGGCACGACCACGGCACCGGCGGACGCGAAGAGGTCGGCGAGCCCCGGTCCGGCGGCCACCGCGACCACCTTGCGGCCGGCGCGGGTGGAGGAGAGCTTGTGCCGGTTGTCGGCGATCTGCTCGGCGAAGTGGGTGACCCGGATCCGGTGCGGGCGGCCCGCGGCGATCCCGGCCTCGATCGCCGCACCCACGTCGTCGACGTGGACGTGGACGTTCCACAGGCCGTCGCCACCGACCACGACGAGGCTGTCGCCCAGGCCGGCGAGGGTCGAGCGGAGCGTGTGGATCGCGTCGACCTCCTCGGTGGGACTGGCGTCGAGGAGGTACATCACCTCGTAGGCCGGCCCGTCGGCGGTGAGGTCGTCGCTGGGGACGGCGGTGGCGACCGGGATGAGGTGCGTGCCGATGGGAGTGGCGTACGGCATCGGGCGACGGCCGGTCGCCGTGGTCTCGACGGCGTCGAGGACGACGGTGAGGCCCCGTCCACCGGCGTCGACGACCCCGGCCTGGGCCAGCACCGCGAGCTGCTCGGGCGTCCGGGCGAGGGCCGCGCGGGCGGCCGCCGCCGCGGCGGTGAAGACGTCCCGGGCCCGGGCACCGGGACGCTCGGCGGTGGCGAGCGCTGCGTCGGAGGCCGCGCGGGCCACGGTGAGGATCGTGCCCTCGACCGGCGTCCCGACCGCGGCGTAGCTCGCGTCGGTGGCCGACGCCATGGCCGCGGCGATCGTCTGCACTCGCGGCTCCTCGCTCGCCGCGCCGGCCAGGTGGGTGACGTAGGCGCGCAGCATCTGGCTGAGGATCACGCCGGAGTTGCCGCGGGCGCCCATCAGCGCGGCGCGGGCGAGCAGCGCCATGCCGGCCTCGAGGTCCAGGTCGGGGTCGGCGAGGCGGGCGGCCCGCAGCTCGTCACGGGCGGCGGAGACGGTGAGGAACATGTTGGTGCCGGTGTCGCCGTCGGGGACGGGATAGACGTTGAGCGCGTCGATCTCCTCGCGCGCCGAGGACAGGGCGTCGGTCGCGATGTCGACGAACCGGGCCACCCCGTCCAGGGTGATGCCGTGGGTGACTGGCTCCATCGAGTGAGTGTGCTCCCGGGTCTGTTCTCTGGCCGCCTGACTGGGCCTGTCGTGAGGGGTGGGTGGTGCAGTGTGGTGCGCGCCACAGGGTAGTGCCCCGGTCCGACCGTGCTGCGATTTCAACTCCTCGCGGGTCCTCGGCTACTCTTTCCCGGTTGCCCGTTGCCGCCCTCCGGTGGCCATCGGGCCCATCAGAACATCACCCTCGAACGGATCGGAGTGCACGGTGGCTGCCGTCTGCGACATCTGCGCCAAGAAGCCGGGCTTCGGAAACAACCGTCCCTGGTCGCGCAAGATCACGAAGCGTCGCTTCAACCCCAACATCCAGCGCGTCCGGGCGACCATCAACGGTGCGCCCAAGCGAGTCAACATCTGCACCGGTTGCCTCAAGGCCGGCAAGGTCTCGCGCTGACCTGAGCTCTTCACACGTCGCCCCCGTCGCTCTGCGGCGGGGGCTTCGTCGTTCCCGGGCGCGTGCCCTCAGAAGTGGGTCCAGCCGGTGGGACCGTCGTACGCCGCCCCGTCGACGGTGACGCCCTCCCCCTCGCGCACCTCACCCACGACGTGCCACCCGGCGGGCACGGACGCGACGTCCGGGAACGTCGCCAGCAGCGCGTGGTCGTCCCCCCCGGTCAGGATGAACTGGAGCGGGTCCGCGCCGAGCGCGGCGCCCACGGCCTGCAGGGGTTCGGGGATCTCGAAGGCGTCCGTGCGTACGTCGATCGCGACGCCACTGGCCTCCGCGAGGTGCCCGGCCTCGGCGAGGAGGCCGTCGGAGATGTCGATGAGGGCGGTCGCACCTGCCTCGGCGGCCACCGTGCCCTCGGCGTACGGCGGCTCCGGGCGACGGTAGGCCTCGACCAGCACGCGTGGCGACCGGAACCCCCGGCCCAGCACGGCGAGCCCGCCCGCGGCCCATCCCTGGCGACCCACCAGCGCCAGCACGTCGCCCGGCCGGGCGCCGGAGCGCAGCACCGGGGACTGCGTGCACTGGCCGAGCACGGTCACCGCGATCACGACCTCGTTCGCGCGCGTGACGTCGCCGCCCACGACGGTGGCGCCGACGACCGCGCACTCCTCGGCGAAGCCGCGCGCGAAGTCGAGGGCCCACTCGAGCGGCAGCTCGGCGGGAGCGGCCAGCCCGATGGTGAGGTGGCGCGCGGTGCCGCCCATGGCGTTGATGTCGGAGAGGTTCTGGGCGGCGGCGCGGTGACCGACGTCGGAGGCGCTGGCCCAGTCGCGTCGGAAGTGCCGCCCCTCGACCATGAGGTCGGTCGAGACGACCACGTGACCGTGCTTGATCCGCAGCACCGCGGCGTCGTCACCCGGTCCGACCAGCACGTGCTCGTCGCCCTCGAAGATGTCCACGAGCTCGGAGATCAGGCCGAACTCACCTGCCTCGCCGAGGGTTGCGTCCGGTGTCGGGGCCATCCCCCCATCCCACCAGACGCGGCCGGTGATCACAGTCACCCATCCCCTGTCGGGCGCCCCGCGTGGCGCGGTAGGTTGGCCCGGTCACACCCGCTGAGAGACCGAGGAGTCCACGATGGTCGTCCAGGCCTACATCCTGATCCAGACCGACGTCGGCAAGGCCGCGGAGGTGGCCAAGGCCATCGCCCAGGTCAGTGGCGTCACGCTTGCCGAGGACGTCACCGGTCCCTACGACGTGATCGTCCGCGCCGAGGCCAAGAACGTCGACGAGCTGGGCAAGCTCGTGGTGTCGAAGGTGCAGAACCTCGACGGCATCACCCGGACGCTCACCTGCCCGGTCGTCCACATCTGACCCACGTGCACGCATCCCGACGCCTCGGCCCGTCCTCGGGCCGGGGCGTCGTCGCGTCTGCACTCGCGTGCCTGCTGCTGGCGGCCTGCAGCCCGGACGACGTGTCCGTCGAGGCGCACGACCTCTCCGCGGCCGACCGCGCCACCTGCGCGGCCCTGGTCGACGACCTCCCCGACACCCTCGCCGGCGAGCAGCGGCGCTCGGTCGACCCGGACGACGCGCTCGGCGCTGCCTGGGGCGACCCGGCGTACGTCCTCACGTGCGGTGTCCCCGAGCCGACCGACTACGAGCCGACCGCGGAGTGCAGCGTCATCAAGGGCGTCGGGTGGTACGTCTCCGACGACCAGCTGTCCGACCCGGGCCTCGACGCCACGCCGATCGCCCTCAGCCTCACGCCGTACGTCGAGGTGCAGGTGCCGTCGCGCTACCGCACCGAGGGCATCGACCGCGCCCTCGCCGAGCTGGCGCCGGTGCTGAAGGAGCACCTCGGCGAGGGCCTCTCGTGCCTGTAGGCGGGGACTGCTCCGCTCAGCGCAGCCCGGTGTCGCGGCGCAGCGCGAGCTGGACGAGCCGGTCGACGAGCTCGGGGTAGCTCATCCCGGTGGCGGCCCACAGCTGCGGATACATCGACGTGGGCGTGAAGCCGGGCATCGTGTTGAGCTCGTTGATCACCAGCGACCCGTCGGGCCTCACGAAGAAGTCGACGCGCGCCAGGCCCTCGCACGAGAGCGCCTCGAAGGCGCGGACCGCCATCGCGCGCAGCGACTGCTCGATCTCGGCGGGGACGTCGGCGGGGATGTCGATCTCAGTGTGCTGGTCGGCGAGGTACTTGGCCTCGAAGTCGTAGAACTCGTGGTCGGCGCCGGTGCGGACCTCGCCGGGACGCGACGTCTCGGGCGGCCCCTCGAGGGTGCCGAGCACGCCGCACTCGACCTCGCGCGCGCCCTCCATCGACTGCTCGACGAGCACCTTGGGGTCGTGGCGGAACGCCTCCTCCAGCGCGTCGGCGACCTCGTCGGCGTCGTGGACCTTGCTGATGCCCATGCTCGAGCCGGCGCGGGCCGGCTTGGCGAAGGACGGGAAGCCGAGGTCCTCGACCCGCTGGCGCACGCCGACCGGGTCCTGCTCCCACTCCGTGCGCGTGACGACGATGCCGGGCGTCACCGGGAGGCCGGCCGCCTGCAGCACGATCTTCATGTACGCCTTGTCCATGCCGATCGCCGAGGCCAGCACGCCCGAGCCGACGTAGCGCACGCCGGCCATCTCGAGCAGGCCCTGCAGGGTGCCGTCCTCGCCCCACGGACCGTGCAGCAGCGGGAAGACCACGTCGACCTCGCCGATCACCGACGGCACGCTCGACGGCTCCGTGACCACGAGGTCGGTGCCCGTCGTCGCCCCCAACAGCGCGACCGGCGAGCGGTCGGCGTCGACCTCGGGCAGGTCGCTGCCGCGGATGGCGAGGCGCGCGGGCTCGTCGGCCTCGAGCACCCACCGGCCGTCGGTGGCGATCCCCACCGGCACCACGTCGTACGCCTCGCGGTCGATCGCGGCCAGCACGCTCCCCGCGGTCACGCACGAGATCCCGTGCTCGGACGAGCGGCCGCCGAACACGACGGCGACGCGGGGCTTGCGGGTCTTGCCTGGGGAGGTGTCGTTCATCGCCACGACCCTATCCACCTACGCTGGCGCGCATGGCTGCAGACACGACTCCCGACCCGGGTTCCGGCTCACCCCACAGGCTCGGCACGATCGCCGTCACCGCCGGCCGGCCCGACAGGACGCCCGACGCCCCGCTCAACGTGCCCATCACCATGGCCTCGACCTACGTCGCGGGCGGACCGGTGGAGTACGGCCGCTACGGCAACCCGACGTGGACCGCGCTCGAGGACGCCCTCGGTGCGCTCGAGGGCGGCCGCTGCCTGACCTTCGCCTCCGGCCTGGCCGCGGTGGCGACCGTGCTCGACCTGGTCGGCGCCGACGGCACGGTCGTGGTGCCCAAGCACGCCTACACCGGCACCATCATGCAGCTCGCCGACCTCGAGTCCCGCGGCCGGCTGAAGGCCGAGCTCGTGGACGTCACCGACACCGCCGCGGTCGTCGCGGCGTGTGCCGACGCGGCGCTGGTGTGGCTGGAGTCGCCGACCAACCCGGCGCTGGAGGTCGCGGACATCCCGACCATCACCGCGGCGGCCCACGAGGCCGGCGCCTACGTGGTCGTCGACAACACCTTCGCCACTCCCCTGCTGCAGCGTCCGCTCGAGGACGGCGTCGACCTGGTCGTGCACTCGGCGACCAAGTACCTCGCCGGCCACTCCGACGTGCAGATGGGCGCGATCATCACCGGCGACGACGAGCTGTACGCCGTCCTCAAGGGCCGCCGCGACCTCGTCGGCGCCGTGCCCGGTCCGTTCGAGGCGTGGCTGACGCTGCGCGGCCTGCGCACGCTGCACCTGCGCGTGGAGCGCGCGCAGTCCAACGCCCAGGAGCTCGTACGCCGGCTCGCCGAGCACCCCGCCCTCTCCGAGGTCCGCTACCCGGGCTTCGGCGGCATCGTCAGCATCGTGCTCTCCCAGGGCGAGATGGCCGCCGACCTCCTCAGCCGCAAGACCCGCCTGTGGGTGCACGCCACGTCACTCGGTGGTGTCGAGTCGACCCTCGAGCGGCGGCGTCGCTGGAAGGCCGAGGCCGCGACCATCCCCGAGGGGCTTGTCCGGCTCTCGGTCGGCGTCGAGGACGTCGAGGACCTCTGGGAGGACCTGCGCGACGCGCTCGACGGGTGCGTGGGCTGACGTCCCTCGCTGGTTGAGCAGGTCGCGCAGCGACCGTGTCGAAACCCGGCTGCTGGGGCCGCTTCTCGGCTGACCGGGTTTCGACACGCGTCGAGGCTTCGTTCCTCAGCCTCGGTCGCTGCCAACCACCGGTGAGATGGCCTGACCTCGTGCCTCGCCTCAGCCCATCTCCGCCTTGGTGTCGCGGGCGATGAAGGAGTTCATCATGTCCAGCGCGGTCATCTTGCCGTCGACGACGGCGTCGACGGCCGCGGCGATCGGGGCGTCCACGCCGGTCTGCTCGGCGAGCGCGAGCAGCGACTTGCAGGACTTGGCGCCCTCCGCGACCTGACGCGTCGAGGCGTAGATCTCCTCGGTCGTCATGCCCTGGCCGAGTCGCTCACCGAAGGTGCGGTTGCGCGACAGGGGCGAGGAGCAGGTGGCCACGAGGTCGCCGAGACCGGCGAGGCCCATGAGGGTCAACGGGTTGGCGCCCTGCGCGGTCGCGAGGCGCGCGGTCTCGGCGAGGCCGCGGGTGATCACCGAGGCGGTGGTGTTGTCGCCGAAGCCGAGCCCGACGGCCATGCCCACGGCGAGGCCGACGACGTTCTTGTAGGCGCCGCCGATCTCGCACCCCAGGACGTCGACGGAGGTGTAGGGACGGAACGACGGGCCGTGCGTGATCGCCTGCAGCTGCTTGGCACGCTCCTCGTCGAGGCACGCGACCACCGAGGCGGCGGGCTCGCGGCGCGCGATCTCGCGCGCCAGGTTGGGACCACTGATGACGGCGATCCGCTGGGCGGAGGCGTCGGTGACCTCCTGGATCACCTCGCTCATCCGCATCAGCGACCCGAGCTCGACGCCCTTCATCAGCGAGACGAGCGTGGCGTCGGAGGGCAGGATCGGCGCCCAGTCCGTGAGGTTCTGGCGCAGGCTCTGCGACGGGACGGTCAGCACGACGACGTCGGCCTCGGCCGCGACCTGCTCCGGGTCGGTCGAGGCGCTGATCGTCGGCGGGAGCTCGATCCCCGGCAGGTAGTCGGTGTTCTCGCGGCGCCCGTTGATCGCCTCGACGACCTCGTCGCGACGCGCCCACAGGGTCACGTCGTTACCGGCGTCGGCCAGGACCAACGAGAAGGCGGTGCCCCAGGATCCGGCGCCGAATACGGCGATCTTGCTCATCGGCTGCGCTTCCTTCGTGGTCGGTGGCTCGCCCGTCGGGCGTCCTCGTGGGGGTTGCCGATCGGCCGTACGCCGGTGGCGCGCGGGTCGTACCTCTCCGCGGGGGCGGTCGTGCCGCGCAGGTCGGCCACGATCCCGGTGATGGCGGCCATGATTCGATCGGTCGCCTCGGCGGTGCTCTCCGGGGTCGTCGCCCGCGCGACGAGGTCGTCAAGCGGCACGGGGTCTCCGGCCTTCATCACGATGTGCTTGCGCGGCACCAGGTGGGGCGTCTTGGTGTAGGGCGGGAGGATCTCCTGCGCACCCCACTGCCCGACCGGGATCACCGGGCACCCGGTGGCGAGCGCGATCCGCGCGGCGCCGGTCTTGCCCCGCATCGGCCACAGGTCGGGGTCGCGCGTCAACGTGCCCTCGGGGTAGATGACGATGCACTCTCCGTCACCGATCGCGCGCACCGCGGCGTCGTAGGCACCGATGGCGTTGCGGCTCAGCCGCTCGACCGGGATCTGTCCGGCGGAGCTGAGGAAGCCGCCGAGGGCCTTGTTGGTGAAGAGCCCCGACTTGGCGAGGTAGCGCGGGATCCGGCCGTGGTCGTAGACGAAGAGCGCGGACAGCAGCGGGTCGAGGTGCGAGACGTGGTTGATCGCGACGATGCACCCACCGGTGGGCGGGATCTTCTCGCCGTCGATCCAAGTGCGCGAGGTGGCAGCGGACAGCGTGGGCTTGAGGATCGACGCCGCGACGGTGATCGCCCATCCGCGCGGCTGCTCCAGCTTCCTGACGCGCACCGGTCAGCCTCCCGTGATCGCGGGCCACGCCCGGACGCTCCCTGCGTCGCGAGCAGGCTACTCGGTCCCCAGTGCCCACCGAGCCCTCCGCCGCGCTGGTCCCGGGTGGCAGGATCGTCGCGATGTCCCACCCGATGCCGCCCCCCTCCCCTGCCGATGCCGCACCTCCGCGCTGCGTCGTCGTCGTACCCGTCAAGCCGCCCGCCCTCGGCAAGTCCCGGCTCTCCGACCTGGCCGAGGATGACCGCCGCGAGCTGGCCGAGGCCTTCGCGCTCGACACCGTGATGGCCGCGGCCTCCACGCCCGGCGTCGACGCGGTCCTCGTCGTCACCGACGACTTCCGGCTGGCCGCGTCGATGCGCGCACTCGGGTGCGAGGTGATGCCCGACGGGGCGAGCGACGACCTCAATGCGACGCTCGTGCAGGCCGCGGCAGAGGTCGTACGCCGCTGGCCCGGCGCCGTGCCGGTGGCCCTGCTCGCCGACCTCCCGGGGCTGCGACCCGTCGAGCTCGCGGGAGTGCTGGCCGAGGTCGTCCGGCACGTGGCGGCGGGCGAGGCCGTGTTCGTGCGCGACCGGAGCGGCGTGGGCACGACGCTGTACGCCGCCGCTGCCGACCGGTTCGCGCCGGGTTTCGGCCTCGACTCCGCCGGGCGGCACGCGGGGGCCGGAGCCGTCGAGGTGGGCTCGGACGCGCCGAGCGTGCGGATGGATGTCGACGACCTGGCCGACCTCGGCGCCGCCCTCGTGGCGGGCGTCGGTCCCCACACGTCCCTGGCAAACGGAAGGCGGGCCACCCCACTGGGGTGACCCGCCCTCGCGTCGGAGCTGCGGAGAACTGCTGCCGGATCAGGACTTCTTGGCGGTCTTCTTGGCCGGAGCCTTCTTCGCCGGGGCCTTCTTGGCAGCGGTCTTCTTGGCCGGTGCCGCCTTCTTGGCAGGTGCGTTGGCAGCGGCCTTCTTGGCCGGAGCAGCCGTCTTGGCCGGTGCAGCCGTCTTGGTGGCCGGAGCCTTCTTGGCAGCGGTCTTCTTGGCGGGTGCCGCCTTCTTGGCCGGAGCCTTGGTGGCCGGAGCCTTCTTGGCAGCGGTCTTCTTGGCGGGTGCCGCCTTCTTGGCCGGAGCCGCGGTCTTGGCGGGAGCGGCCTTCGTGGCAGGGGCGGCCTTCTTGGTGGCCGCACCGCTCACCGCGGCAGCGGCAGCACGGACGCTGGCCGGCGGCTTGGGCATGGTCGCCGCGGTCAGCCTGGGCAGCTTCTTGGCACCCGAGATGACGTCCTTGAGCTCCTTGCCGGCGGAGAACTTCGGCACCGACTTCTTCTTGGACTTCATGCGTTCGCCGGTCTGGGGGTTGCGGACCCAGCGGGCATTGCGGACCGCCTTCTCGAACGAGCCGAAGCCGGTGATGGCGACCTTCTCACCCTTGGCCACCTCACGCGTGATGGTGTCGAGCACCGACTCCAGTGCGTGGGACGCCTGCTTGCGGTTCCCCTCGTAACGCGCGGCGAGCGCGTCGATGAGCTCTGACTTGTTCACTAGCTTCCCTTCCAATGAACCATGGGATGCCGAGCTCGTGCTCGACCTCTCCGAGGCACGCTAAGCACATGGAAGGGTGACCACAATCACCATCGCCCCTATTTGTAGGGGTTTTTTCATGCAGTGACGGGCTTCCAGCTCGGCCGGGAGGCCTCGAAGGCAGCGATGTCGGCGTCGTGGCCGAGGGTGATGCCGATGTCGTCGAGGCCCTCGAGCAGCCGCCAGCGGGTGTAGTCGTCGATGTCGAAGGAGTCCTCGACGGCGTCCTCACCGGCGCCGGCGCGGACCGTGCGGCTCTCCAGGTCGACGGTGATCTCGCCGCCCGGGTGGTCGTCGAGCCAGTCCCACAGGCGCTGCACGACCTTCTCGTCGACCTGCGCCGCGAGCATCCCCGCCTTGCCGGAGTTGCCGCGGAAGATGTCGGCGAAGCGCGAGGAGATCACGACGCGGAAGCCGTAGTTCTGCAGTGCCCAGACCGCGTGCTCGCGCGAGCTGCCGGTGCCGAAGTCGGGTCCGGCGACCAGCACCGAGCCCCGGGCGTACGTCGGGTTGTTGAGGACGAAGTCGGGGTCGTTGCGCCACGCCGCGAAGAGGCCGTCCTCGAAGCCGGCACGTGTGACCCGCTTGAGGTAGACCGCCGGGATGATCTGGTCGGTGTCGACGTTGCTGCGGCGCAGCGGCACGCCGACGCCGGTGTGGGTGGTGAAGGCATCCATGGTCAGGCTCCTTGCTGAGGTGAGGATTTCGACACGCGAGTCACGGCTTCGCTGGCTCAGCCGCGTCGCTGCTCAATCTCGCGCCGGGTGATCGTGTTCGTCCCTCACCCGATCGGCGCGAGGTCGGCGGGGCTGGACAGCGTGCCGCGCACGGCGGTCGCCGCGGCGACCGGCACGGAGACCAGGTGCGTGCGACCGCCCTTGCCCTGCCGGCCCTCGAAGTTGCGGTTGGACGTCGACGCGCTGCGCTCGCCGGGCGCGAGCTGGTCGGGGTTCATGCCCAGGCACATCGAGCATCCGGCCCCGCGCCACTCGGCGCCCGCGGCGAGGAAGACCTGGTCGAGGCCCTCGGCCTCGGCCTGCAGGCGTACGCGCACCGATCCCGGCACCACCAGCAGGCGGGTGTCGGCCGCGACCGTGCGGCCCTCGAGGATCGACGCGGCCAGGCGCAGGTCCTCGATGCGGCCGTTGGTGCAGGAGCCGACGAAGACGGTGTCGACCTTGATGTCGCGCAACGGGGTGCCGGCCTCGAGGCCCATGTAGTGCAGGGCCTTCTCGGTGGCGACCTTGTCGTTGGGCTCGTCGAAGTCGTCGGGGCTCGGCACGGAGGCGCCCAGCGGGGCGCCCTGGCCGGGGTTGGTGCCCCAGGTGACGAAGGGCGTCATCGTGGAGGCGTCGAGCTCGATCTCCTTGTCGAAGACGGCGTCGTCGTCGGTGCGCAGGGTCTTCCAGTGCGCGACCGCGGCCTCCCAGTCGGCGCCCTTCGGGGCCTCGGGCTTGCCCTCGATGTAGTCGAAGGTGGTCTGGTCGGGGGCGATCAGGCCGGCCTTGGCCCCCCACTCGATCGACATGTTGCACACCGTCATCCGGCCCTCCATCGAGAGCTCCTCGATGGCCTGGCCGCGGTACTCGACGATGTAGCCCTGGCCGCCGCCGGTGCCGGTGTGGGTGATCAGCGTGAGCACCATGTCCTTGGCGGTGACGCCCGCGGGCAGGCTGCCGTTGATGGTGACCGCCATGGTCTTGGGCTTCGCCTGGGTCAGCGTCTGAGTGGCGAGCACGTGCTCGACCTCGGAGGTGCCGATGCCGAAGGCGATCGCGCCGAACGCTCCGTGGGTCGAGGTGTGCGAGTCGCCGCACACGATGGTCATGCCCGGCTGGGTCAGGCCGAGCTGCGGGCCGACGACGTGGACGATGCCCTGCTCGATGTCGCCGAGCGGGTGGAGGCGGACGCCGAAGTCGGCGGCGTTCTTGCGCAGGGTCTCGACCTGCACGCGGCTCACCGGGTCGGCGATCGGCTTGTCCCAGTCGATCGTCGGGACGTTGTGGTCCTCGGTGGCCAGGGTCAGGTCGGGACGACGTACGACGCGGTTGGCGAGCCGGAGGCCGTCGAAGGCCTGCGGCGAGGTCACCTCGTGGAGGAGGTGGAGGTCGATGAAGAGGAGGTCGGGCTCTCCGCTGGCGCTGCGGACGACGTGCTCGTCCCACACTTTCTCGGACAGGGTCTTGCCCATGATGAAAACTCCTTCTCTTCTGACGACGGAGAGACCTTAGCCCTTGCATCCCACTCTCTGAGATGAGAATATCGGCATATGGACAACGGATCTGGCGTCGGCGTACTCGACAAGGCGGCGCTCGTGCTCGCCGCGCTCGAGGCTGGACCGGCCACCTTGGCGGGGCTGGTGGCCGGCACCGGCCTGGCCCGACCCACCGCCCACCGCCTCGCGGTCGCCCTCGAGCACCACCGCCTCGTGGCCCGCGACATGCAGGGCCGCTTCGTGCTCGGCCCCCGCCTCTCCGAGCTCTCCGCCGCGGCCGGTGAGGACCGCCTGCTGGCCGCCGCCGGACCGGTCCTGGCCCGGCTGCGCGACATCACCGGGGAGTCCGCCCAGCTCTGGCGCCGCCAGGGCGAGCACCGCGTCTGCGTGGCCGCGGCCGAGCGCCCGTCCGGCCTGCGCGACACCATCCCCGTCGGGTCCCAGCTGACGATGAACGCCGGCTCCGCCGCCCAGATCCTGCTGGCGTGGGAGGACCCGGAGCGCATGCACCGGGGCCTGCAGAACGCAGCCTTCTCGGCCACCGCGCTCTCCGGCATCCGGCGCCGCGGCTGGGCGCAGTCGGTCGGCGAGCGCGAGCAGGGCGTCGCCTCGGTCTCCGCACCGGTCCGCTCCCCCGGCGGCAAGGTCATCGCCGCGGTGTCGGTGTCGGGTCCCCTCGAGCGCCTCTCGCGCCAGCCCGGCCGGATGCACGCGCCGGCCGTCCTCGCGGCGGCCGACCGGCTCTCCGAGTCGCTGCGCCGCGCTGCGGCTGAGTGAGGCGCCAGCCCCGCTAGAAGAGGGCGTCCTGCTCCAGCTCGAGCAGCTGCTGCTTGCGCTCCAGCCCACCGGCGTACCCGGTCAGCGTGCCGTTGGCGCCGATGACCCGGTGGCAGGGCACCACGATCGGGATCGGGTTGCGTCCGTTGGCCAGGCCGACGGCGCGGGAGGCGGCGTTGGTCATGCCGAGCCGACCGGCGATCTCGCCGTAGGACGCGGTCTCGCCGTAGGTGATCCTCTCGAGCTGCGCCCACACCCGGCGCTGGAAGTCGGTCCCGACCGGCGCGAGCGGAAGGTCGAAGTCGGTGAGCTCGCGGGCGAAGTACGCCGTCAGCTGGCGCACCGCCTCCGCCAGGACGGGCTGGTCGTCGGAGCGCGCGCCGAGCGGACGTCCGTCGGCGGGCGGCCGGAACGGGGAGAACTCGATCGCGACGATCGACCCGTCCCGTTCGACGACGCGCAGGTCGCCGATCGGCGAGGGCATCACGGTCCACATGTCAGGTCTCCTTCGGAGGGCGGCGTCTCGGGCATGAGGGTGTTCCACAGGTGCATGAGGGCGTAGGAGCGCCACGGCCGCCACCGCTCGGGATCGGGGGTGGTGCCGGCCGAGCCTGCCAGGTCGGTCAGGACCCGGCGGACGGCGAGGTCCGTGGGCAGGAAGACATCGGGGTGACCCAGCGCGCGCATCGCGACGTAGTCGGCGGTCCACGGCCCGATGCCGGGCAGCGCGAGCAGGCCACGGCGTACGTCGTCGCGGTCGGGGCCGCGGTCGAGCACCACGGTGCCCTCCGCGAGCGCGGTCGCGAGGCCGACCAGGGCGCGGCCGCGGGCCCGGGGCATCGGCAGGCTCGCCGGATCGACGGCGGCCAGGGTGGCGGCGTCGGGGAACAGGTGCGTCAGCCCCGCGACCGGTGCGACGACGGCCCGGCCGTGCTCCGCGACGATGCGTCCGCCCACGGTGCGGGCCCCGGTGACGCTGACCTGCTGCCCGATGACGGTCCGGACGGCCGTCTCGTCACCGTCGACCTGACCGGGGACACGCAGGCCGGGGGTCGCGCGCACGAGCTCCCCCAGGACCGGGTCGGCACCGAGCTGCTCGTCGATGGCGACCGGGTCGCAGTCGGCGTCGAGGAGGCGGCGCACGCGCTCGACGGCCGCCGCGGTGTCGCGCAGGTCGTGGAGGGCGAACTCCGCGAGGACGAATCCGGTGCCGCTGCTGGCCACCACGTCGTCGAGCTCGAGACGGACGGTGCCGGGACCGTGCGGCAGGTCGAGCGTGCGGGCGTACCACCCGCGTCCGGCGACCTCGACCCCCGGCACGAGGTGGTGGGCCAGGAAGTCGAGGAGACGGCGGCCGGCGAAGGGCGTCCGCACGGCCAGCCGCATGCTGAGGTTGGCCGCACCCGTCGCGGTCGATCGACCGGGCGTACGACGTGTGGCCCCGCGCAGCTGGGTCGGCGACGCCTCGTAGACCTCGCGGACCGTCTCGTTGAACTGGCGGACGCTCGCGAACCCCGCGGCGAAGGCGACGTCGGTGATCGGGAGATCCGTCGACTCGATGAGCACCCGCGCGGTCTGGGCGCGGCGCGCACGGGCCAGGGCGAGGGGCGCGGCGCCGAGCTCCTGGCTCAGCAGCCGACCCAGGTGGCGCGGGGTGTAGCCGACGCGCTCGGCGAGGCCGCCGACCCCTTCACGGTCGACGAGCCCGTCGGCGATCAACCGCATCGCCCGTCCCGCGACGTCGGCCGCGACGTCCCACTCGGGACTGCCGGGCGTCGCGTCGGGCAGGCACCGCTTGCAGGCGCGGTAGCCGGCGGACTGCGCACTGGCCGCCGTGGGGTGGAAGCTGACATTGGCCGACGCCGGGGTGCGGGCAGGGCACGAGGGGCGGCAGTAGATGCCCGTGGTGCGCACGGCGGTGTAGAAGACCCCGTCGAAGCGGCGGTCCCGGCTCGTCACGGCGCGGTAGCAGGCCTCCGTGTCGAGGTGTCCGGTCGGCGTCATGGGGACGAGTCTGCCCGGCCCGTGCGCAGGTTACCAGCGGGAATCGGACACGGCAGGGACGCCCGCTCAGGCGCCGGGCCGGTAGCGACGCTCGGGCCGTCCGGCGCCGCCGTACTGCAGGCGGACCGACGCCGCGCCACGGGCGACGAAGTGCTCCAGGTAGCGCCGGGCGGAGACGCGCGAGATGCCGACGACATCGGCACACTCGGCCGCGGAGAGCTCGCCCGCCGAGCGGAGCGCGGCCTCGACGGCGTCGGCCGTCTCCGGGCTCAGCCCCTTGGGCAGCGCGACGGGCGCACCGGGGGCCGCCGCACCGAACACCGCGTCGATGTCGTGCTGCCCCGGCGCAGCCGACCCCGACAGCGCGAGGTGGGCGGTGCGGAAGGCCTCCAGCCGGACCCTGAGGTCGTCGTAGTCGAAGGGCTTCACGAGGTAGTGCACCGCTCCCCCGGACGCCGCCGCGCGCACCGTGTCGGCCTCGCGCGCGGCCGTCACCACGAGCACGCCGATGTCATCACCGTCCGCCCGGAGCCGCCGGATGACGTCGATGCCGGTCATGTCGGGCAGGTGGACGTCGAGGAGCACCAGGTCGGGTCGCAGCCGGGCGATGTCGTCGAGGGCCGCCTGGCCGGTGTGCACGACCCCGACGACGTGGAACCCCGCGGTGCGCTCGACGAACTGGGTGTGGATGCGCGCCACCATGAAGTCGTCGTCGACGACGAGCACCGTCACGTCGGTCATCGCGCCTCCACTTCCGGCCCCACTCCTGACTGCACGCCCGGCAGGCGCGCCTCGAAGACCGCTCCGCTGCCGTTCGGCCCGGCGCTCACCGCGACGCCGCCGCCCCGGCGTTCGCAGACCACCTGCACGAGCGCGAGCCCGAGACCCCGGCCCTCGACGGTCGGCGCCTTCGAGCTCCAGCCGCGCCGGAAGATCTCGCCGATCCGGTCGGGTGGCACGCCGGGCCCGGTGTCGGCGACGGACAGCCGCACGGTGTCCTCGTGGAGGCGCAGGTCGACCTCGACGGAGGTCCCGCCGACCGACACCGACGCGTCGACGGCGTTGTCGACGAGGTTGCCCAGCACCGTGCCGACGTCCGTCGAGGACTCGGGGTCCAGCCGCGGCAGCTCGCTGTCCGCGCCCAGCCGCAGGTCGACGCCCCGCTCGGCGGCCAGGCTGGTCTTGGCGATCAGCAGCGCCGCGACGGCCGGGTCCTCGACGCGCGCGGTCACCGCGTCGGAGATCTCGGCGCGGCGCCGGCTCAGGGTGCCGACGAGCCGCGACACCTCGTCGTACTCACCGAGCTGCACCAGGCCGGAGATGGTGTGGAGCTGGTTGTGGAACTCGTGGGTCTGGGCGCGCAGGGTGTTGGTGATCGACTGGCGCGCGCTGAGCTCGCTCTGGAGGGCGAGGAGCTCGGTGCGGTCGCGGAGCGTGGTGACCGAGGCGACCCGTCGGCCACGCTCGAGCACCGGGTTGCGGTTGACGACGAGCACCTGGTCGCCGAGGACGACGACGTGGTCGCGGATCTCGGCGTCGTCGGCGAGCAGCCCGCGGATCGCCGGGTCGAGGTCGAGGTCGTCCACCCGCCGGCCCTCGACGTCGCCCTCGAGGCCGATGAGCTCGCGGGCGCTGTCGCTCAGGACCGTGATGGTGCCGTCGTCGGCGACCGCGAAGACGCCCTCGCGGATCGAGTGCAGCAGTGCCTCGCGCTGGTCGGCGAGGGCCGCGATGGCCGCGGGCTCGAGGCCACGCGTGCGCCGTCGGATCAGGCGCGAGAGCAGGAAGGAGCCGGCGACGCCGAGGGCCAGCCCGAGGCCCGCGAAGGTGAGGAGGTCGGGCAGCACGCTGCGGGCGCGCTCGGCCCAGGTGGGGTACTCCTCGGCGACCATGGCGATCCCCAGGAGCTCGCCGCCGCGGTTGATGATCGGCACCTGTGCCGCGATCGACGGCGTCCCGAAGTCATCGACGTCACCGGTCCAGGTGCGCAGCTGCTGCACCGTGCTCCCACCCAGGTCGATGCGGCGCTCGCGGCCGGCGAAGTCGCTGCTGACGAGGACGACACCGTCGGGGTCGGCGAGGTAGACACCGCTGGCCTGCACGTTGGTGCGCACCTGCTGGGTGTACGACGTCAGCGATGCCCGCTGGCCCTCCACGACGTCTTCGCGGAAGGTCTTCCGCACGAGGCGGATGTTGGCCATCGACTCAGCGGCGGCCCTGAGCCGTGACCCGCGGTTGTCCCGGAAGTCGGCGTCGCTCTGCTGGACCGAGACGACGCTGGCCACCGCCACGACGGCGAGCAGCACCGTGAGCTGGAGCACGAGGAACTGTCCGGCCAGGGTCGCCGGCCACCAGCGCGAGCGTGACCACAAGTTCCACAACCTCCATTGCTTACCCAAGCGTGACGGGCACCACACGCAGTCTCCACCATCGTGGGAGTCACACCCCACCCAAGACCGAGGGTGCGACGCCGGAACAGATCGGAGAGCACATGATGCGCCCACGCACGAGGCGGTCCGTCGCGGTGGCGGCGTCGCTCGGTGCCGCACTTCTCCTGGCGACCGGGTGCGGAGTCACCCGGGGCGCCCAGAGCAGCGACATGACGATGCTGATCCCCAACAGCCCCGGCGGCGGCTACGACCAGACCGGTCGGGCCGCCATCGCGGTGATGGAGGACGACGACATCACCGGTGGCTCGTTCGAGGTGACCAACGTGATCGGCGCCGGCGGCTCGGTCGCGATGACGCGGCTGATGAACGCCGAGGGCGACGAGCGCACCATGATGACCGCCGGCCTCGGCGTGGTGGGGTCGCTCTACTCCTTCGGAGCGCCCTACAAGCTCAACGACGCCACGCCGCTCGCGCAGGTCATCGAGGACCAGGAAGGCGTGCTCGTCCCGGCGGACTCGCCGTTCGAGACCATCGACGACCTGGTGGCGGCGTGGAAGGACGACCCGAGCGCGATCGTCGTAGGAGGCGGCTCCTCGCCCGGCGGCCCGGACCACCTCTTCCCCATGCAGCTCGCGAGCGCGGTCGGCATCGACGCCCGTGAGGTGCGCTACGTGCCGTACGACGGTGGTGGGCCGCTGACCAGCGCCCTGCTCGGCAGCAAGATCGACGCCGGCTTCTCCGGCGTCGGCGAGTTCGAGGGTGCGCTCGACGCGGGTGAGCTGCGCCTGCTCGCGGTCTCCGGGGAGGAGCGGCTCACCGGTGACGTCGTCGGCGACGCCCCCACCCTGGTCGAGTCCGACATCGACCTGGTGTTCACCAACTGGCGCGGTGTCTTCGCGCCCCCCGGCATCAGTGACGAGCGGCGCGACGAGCTGATCGCGATGCTCGAGGAGATGCACGACACCCCCGAGTGGCGCCAGGCCCTCGAGGACTACGGCTGGATCGACGAGTTCAAGACCGGCGACGACTTCGTGACCTTCCTCCAGGAGCAGGACGAGCGCGTCGCCACCACCCTCGAGGAGCTGGACCTGCTGTGAGCACACCACTCGACACCCGTGACGCGCCGCAGTCGGCGCCGCCGTCCCCCGATCGGGACCTGCCCCAGCTCGGACTGGCGGCGATGCTCGTCATCGTCGGCGCCTACACCTTCTACGACGCGAGCACCCTGCGGGTCGGCTTCGGCGACCCGGTCGGACCGCGCGTCTTCCCCTACGTCATCGGCGCGGTGACGGTGGTCCTCGGGCTGCTGCTCGTGCTGGCCACCCTGCGCGGCGACCTCCCCCAGGCCGACGGCGGCGAGGACGTCGACCTCCGGCATCCCGCCGACTGGGTCACGGTCCTCAAGCTCGTCGGCGTGCTCGCCTTCACCGCGGCCACGATCTCGCTCCTCGGCTGGGCGGTCAGCGGCGCCGTGCTGTTCGTCGGCTCCGCGTGGGCGCTCGGCAGCCGCACCCTCGTGCGTGACGTCCTCGTCGGCATCGCGATGTCGGTGAGCAGCTGGTACTTCTTCCACGAGGTGCTGGGCGTGATCCTGCCCGCCGGGATCCTGGACGGGGTGCTCTGATGGACAACCTCGGACTGCTGGTGGACGGCTTCGGTGCCGTCCTCACCCCGCAGAACCTGCTCTTCGCCGCGATCGGCGTCTTCCTCGGCACGTTCGTCGGCGTGCTGCCGGGCATCGGCCCGGCGATGGCCGTGGCGCTGCTGCTGCCGGTGACCTACGGCCTGGACCCGATCCCGGCCTTCATCATGTTCGCCGGCATCTACTACGGCGGGATGTACGGCGGCTCGACGACGGCGATCCTGCTCAACACCCCGGGCGAGTCGGCCTCGGTGATGACCGCGCTCGAGGGCAACCTGATGGCCAAGGCAGGGCGGGCCTCCCAGGCCCTGGCGACGGCTGCCATCGGTTCCTTCATCGCGGGCACCATCGGCACCTTGCTGGTCGTGTTCTTCGCACCGGCGCTGGCGTCGGTGGCCAACGAGCTCGGCGCCCCGTCCTACTTCGCGCTGATGGTGCTGGCGATGGTCATGGTGACGAGCGTGCTCGGCGGATCGTGGCTGCGTGGCTTCGTCTCGCTCTTCCTCGGCCTCACCATCGGCCTGGTCGGACTGGACCTGAACACCGGCCAGACCCGGCTCAGCTTCGACCAGCCGCTGCTGGCCGAGCGCATCGACGTGGTGGTGGTGGCGGTCGCCATCTTCGCCCTGGGCGAGGCCTTCTGGGTCGCCGCGCACCTGCGTCGCAGCCCCCTGCACGTGATCCCGGTCGGCCAGCCGTGGATGAGCGGCGCGGACCTCAGACGCTCGTGGGGACCCTGGCTGCGCGGGACGGCGTACGGCTTCCCGTTCGGTGCCCTGCCGGCGGGCGGCGCGGAGATCCCGACGTTCCTCTCGTACGTCACCGAGAAGAAGCTCGCCGGTCGCCGCGGCCAGGACGAGTTCGGTCGCGGTGCGATCGAGGGTGTCGCGGGCCCGGAGGCGGCCAACAACGCGTCGGCCGCCGGCACCTTCGTGCCCCTGCTGGCCCTGGGCCTGCCCGTGACCGCGACGTCCGCGGTGATGCTCGCGGCGCTCCAGGGCTACGGCATCCAGCCGGGTCCCACCCTGATGACCGACCAGCCCGAGCTGGTGTGGGCGCTGCTGGCCAGCCTGCTGATCGGCAACGCGCTGCTGCTGGTGCTCAACCTGCCGCTCGCACCCGTGTGGGCCAAGCTGCTGCGCATCCCCCGGCCACAGCTCTACGCAGGGATCCTGTTCTTCGCCACGTTGGGCGCCTATGCCAGCAACCTCCAGGCCTTCGACCTGCTGCTCCTCCTGGTGCTGGGTCTGCTCGGACTCATGATGCGGCGCTTCGCGCTGCCGGTGCTGCCGCTGATCCTGGGTGTCATTCTCGGGCCGCTGATGGAGTTCCGGCTCCGTGAGGCGATGGCGATCTCCGGCGGTGACGTCGCGGCGCTGTGGAGCGAGCCGCTCGCCGTGGTCATCTACGTGATCGTCGCCCTCGTGGTCATCACGCCGATCGTGGTCCGGTCCGTCCGGCCGGCGCCGGCGGCGGTCGCCGAGGACCTGGACACATCCGTCGACGACGAGGAGAAGGTGCGATGACGACGATCGTGGTGGGCTGGACGCCCGACGAGTTCGGCGAGGTCGCGCTCGCCCGCGGCGTCGAGGAGGCCCGGCTGCGTCAGGGGCGGGTCGTGGTGGTCAACGCCACCCGCGGCGACGCGCTGGTGGACGAGCGCTATGCCGACGAGGACCAGCTGTCCCGGCTGGCGACCGTGCTGGCCGCGGCGGGGGTCGAGGTCGACGTACGACGCTCCATGGGTGCCGACGTCGGCGACCAGGTGCTGGCGGTCGCGGACGATGTGTCCGCCGACCTCGTCGTCATCGGCCTGCGCAGGCGGACACCGGTGGGCAAGCTGCTCATGGGCAGCGTGGCCCAGCGGATCCTGCTCGGCGCCGACTGCGCGGTTCTGGCGGTGAAGCCGGCGGACTGAGCGACCTGCACGACCAACGACGAAGGGCCCGGTCGGAGACCGGGCCCTTCGTTCCTGCGTTGGTACCCCCGACCGGATTTGAACCGGCGTTACCGCCGTGAGAGGGCGACGTCCTAGGCCGCTAGACGACGGGGGCTTGCAGATGCCGCTCGGTGAGCAGCGGAGGAAACTCTATCGAAGATGGAGTGTCGCTCCAAATCCGGATCCGGGGATCCGAACTCGCTGGGGTACTAGGACTCGAACCTAGAACAACTGGACCAGAACCAGCCGTGTTGCCAATTACACCATACCCCATGGGGGTATCAGATCGACCGGAGTGCGATCGCCTGACCACCACGTCGTTCCTTTGCAGAACGATCCCGAACGTTACACGCGCGGGGGTGAGCCCTCCAAAACGGGGTCCTTCGGCGGAGGCGGCAGCGCTCCCCCGACCGGCGGCCCGACGGTGACCACGCCCATGGTCCTGGCGACCCAGGTCGCGAGGGCGAGGTAGACCAGGGACTGCGTGAGCGTGGAGAGGATCATCCACCAACTGCTGCCGCCGGTGGCGGTGAGCGCGGTGGTCAGGTCGCCGAAGGCGAGGGCCAGGCCGAAGGCCAGGAAGTTGTTGAGCACGTGCATCGCGATCGCGGCCTCGAGGCCCCCCGTGCGGATCACCAGGATGCCCGCCACGACGCCGAACGCGAACCGGTCGAAGAAGACCGGGGCATCCTGGGAGAGTCCGTGGAAGAGCGCGAAGATCAGTGCCGGACCCAGCACGGCGAGCGCCTGCGAGGCGCGCTTCGCCCACACCAGGGAGCCGAAGGCCTGGGTGAGGTAGCCGCGGAACAGGTACTCCTCGCCAGCGGCCTGGAGCGGCGTCAGCAGCAGGATCACGATCAGGAAGTTGCGCGTCTGGTCGGTGAACTCGTTGACCCCGCCCACGGGTGACTCACCCGGGGCCAGCGGCAGCAGGAGGCCGACGCCCAAGGAGGCGGCGAGCGCCACCACCGACAGCGCCAGGCAGACGAAGAGGTAGCGCCAGCGCAGCCGGGGCCCGACCGACGACAACCACCGCGGCTTGAGGCGGTGCAGCCACCAGCTGACCGCCCAGACCACGGGGATCGCCAGGGCGATGACGATGTTGAGCAGGGCCAGGCCCGTCGGTGTCGCCTCGGCGGTCACGTCGAGGACCGCACCGGCCTCCGACGAGGTGTTGCCCGCGGCCATCAGCGCCACGAAGGCGATCCCGCCCGCGATGAGCGGGACGAGCGCGAAGACGAGCACCAGCGCCAGCAGCGACCCGACGAGCGAACGCCAGATGCCGGGGCGCCCGACGCGGTGCAGCTGGTGGTACTGCGGCCGGAAGTCGGGCGCCAGCGGAGTCGTCACCGGGGTCTCGTCAGGCCGGCTCGACGTGCACGGCGGACCGCAGCCGCGACAGGCTGCGGTCGCGGCCCAGCAGCTCCATCGACTCGAACAGCGGCGGGCTGATCCGCGCGCCGGTGACGGCCACCCGCACCGGGCCGAAGGCCACCCGGGGCTTGAGCCCCATGCCGTCGATCAGCGCCACGCGCAGCGCCTCCTCGATGTCCGCGGCCGACCACCCGTGCAGCCCCTCGAGGGCGTCGTACGCCGCCTGGACGACGCCGCGGCCGGTCTCGTCGAGCAGCGTGGCGACGTCGGCCTCGTCGCGGGTGAAGTCGGCCTCGTCGACGAAGAGGAAGCCGAGCATCGCCGGCGCCTCGGTGAGCTTGTTGATCCGCTCGGCGACCAGCGGCATCGCCAGCTCGAGCATCCGCGCGTCCAAGTCGGAGACGGGGTCGCCGACGACACCGGCCGCCTTGAGGAACGGCAGCACCCGGTGGGTCATGTCGTCCACGCTGAGCAGCCGCATGTGCGCGGCGTTGATGGCCTCGGCCTTCTTGAGGTCGAAGCGCGCCGGGTTGGGGTTGACGTCCTTGATGTCGAACGCCTCGACCATCTCGGCCAGGGAGAAGATGTCGCGGTCGGCGGCGATCGCCCAGCCGAGGAGCGCGAGGTAGTTGAGCAGCCCCTCGGGCAGGAAGCCCTGCTCGCGGTAGGCCAGGGCGTGCGCCTCGGGGTCGCGCTTGGAGAGCTTCTTGTTGCCCTGCCCCATGACGTAGGGCAGGTGGCCGTAGGTCGGCACCGCCCGCGCGATGCCGAGCTCGACGAGGGCCTCGAAGAGGGCCAGCTGGCGCGGGGTGCTGGAGAGCAGGTCCTCGCCGCGCAGGACGTGGGTGATCTCCATCAGCGCGTCGTCGATCGGGTTGACCAGGGTGTAGAGCGGGTCGCCGTTGGCTCGCGAGAGCGCGAAGTCCGGCACGTTCTCGGTCTCGAAGGTGATGTCGCCGCGGACCGCGTCGTCCCAGGTGATCGAGCCGTCGGGCATCCGGAAGCGCACGATCGGCGCCCGGCCCTCGGCCTCGAAGGCAGCGACCTGCTCGGCGGACAGGTCGCGGCAGAAGCCGTCGTACCCCTGCATCTTGGAGCCGCTGGCCTTGCGCCGCGCCTCGACCTCGTCGTTGCGGCAGTAGCAGTCATAGGTGTACGACGACTCGCGCAGGCGGGCCAGCACGTCGGCGTAGATGTCGCCCCGCTCGCTCTGCTTGTAGGGGCCGTGCGGGCCGCCGACCACGATGCCCTCGTCCCAGTCGAGCCCGAGCCAGTGCCAGAGCTCGAGGATCGCGTCGTAGGACTCCTGGGTGCTGCGCTCCTTGTCGGTGTCCTCCATCCGGAAGATGATCGAGCCGCCGTGGTGGCGCGCGAAGGCCCAGTTGAAGAGGGCGGTGCGGACCAGGCCGACGTGCGGCGAGCCGGTGGGCGAGGGGCAGAAGCGGACGCGTACGGGGCTCGACATGGTGCTCAGGCTCTCTTGGAGACGGTGTTGGTCAGGGCGCCGATGCCGGCGATCGAGATCTCGACCTCGTCGCCGACCTGCATCGGGCCGACACCCTCGGGGGTGCCGGTGAGGATCACGTCGCCGGGCAGCAGCGTCATCACGGAGGAGACGTGCGCGACCAGTGCGGGCACGTCGAAGATCATGTCGGCGGTCGAGCCGTCCTGGACGACGTCGCCGTTGAGGAAGGTCTGCAGGGCGCGGCCGTCGACGAAGTCCTGGGGGTCGAGGTCGGTCTCGATCCACGGCCCCAGGGGGCAGAAGGAGTCGAAGCCCTTCGCGCGGGTGAACTGCACGTCGGACCTCTGCAGGTCGCGTGCGGTCACGTCGTTGGCGATCGTGTAGCCGAAGATCACGTCGGTGGCCTGCTCGACCGGGACGTCGCGGCAGATCCGGCCGATGACGACGGCGAGCTCGCCCTCGTAGTGGAGGTTGCTGGTCTGCGGCGGGTAGAAGATCGGGTCGCCCGGGCCGACGACCGTGGTGTTCGGCTTGAGGAACATCAGCGGCTCGGCCGGGACCTCGCCGCCCATCTCGGCCGCGTGGGCGGCGTAGTTCTTGCCGATGCCGACGACCTTGCTGCGCGGGATGATCGGGGCGAGGAGGCGTACGTCGCTGAGCGCGTGCTGCTCCTCGAGGATCTTGATCCCGACGTAGAGGGGGTCGCCGGCGAGGGCGACGACGACCGAGTCGTCGGCGGGCTGGCCGAACTCGTCGACCTCACCGGTGACGACGCCGAAGCGGGGTTCCTCGCCCGTGCTGAACCGACAGATGCGCATGGGACCGAGCCTATCGATCAATTTGGCGAGGAGCCGACCCGGAGTGCACCCCCATGTCGCCGGGCCGGTCCCTCGCGCACCCCCGTGCCCCGATTGTGCCGCTGGACGGGCGAGGGTCTACACCCTTGAGGAGGGATTGGCACCCGCCGCTCGTCGCAGCGCGTCGAGACTGGCCTCGACGTCCGCGGCGGTGGTCGACCAGTTGCTGACACTGACCCTCAGCACCGCCCGCCCGCGCCACCGCGAGCCGGTCGTCCATGCCGTGCCGTCGGCCAGCATCGCGTCGACGACCGCCCGGGTGCGGTCGTCGTCGCCGAACGCCGCGCACACCTGGGTGAACTCGACGTCGTTGAGGACATCGACTCCCTCGATCGCCGCGAGGCCGTCGGCGAACGTGCGGGCGTGCCGGCAGAAGCCGTCGACCAGGTCCGCGACGCCGTCGCGCCCGAGCGAGCGCAGCACCGCCCAGACGGGGAACGCGCGACCGCGCCGGCTGATCTCGGGCACCTTGTCGAGCGGCTCCCCCACCACGTCGTGGATCAGGTAGTCGCCGTGCATCCCCATCGCCGCCCGCAGGGCCGCCCGGTCCCGCACGATCGCGAGCCCGCAGTCATAGGGGACGTTGAGCGTCTTGTGCGCGTCGGTGGCCCAGGAGTCGGCCGCGCCGTGCCCGGCGACGAGGTGGCGCCGCTGCGGTGAGGCGGCGGCGAAGAGGCCGAACGCGCCGTCGACGTGGACCCATGCGCCCGCGTCGTGGGCGGCGGCGATGCAGGCGGCGAACGGGTCGAACGCACCGGAGTGCACGTTGCCCGCCTGGAGGCACACGATCGTGGGTCGGCCGTCACCCGCCTCGAGCGCGGCGGCGAGGGCGATCGGGTCGATGCGGCCCTGCTCGTCGGCCGCGACGAGCTCGGGGGCGCCGAGTCCGAGGTAGCGCAGCGCCAGGTCGATGGTGTCGTGCCGCTCGGCGCCGACCAGGACGCGTACGCCGGGCGAGTCGACCAGCCCCTGCATCGCGACGTCCCAGCCGTGGCGGCGGAGCACCTCGTCGCGAGCCGCGGCCAGGCACGTGAAGTTGGCCATCGTGCCGCCGGTGACGAAGCCGACGGCGCTGCCGGGGGGCAGGCCGAGGAGGTCGAGCAGCCACGTCTCCGCGAGCTCCTCGACCGCCGAGTGCGCGGGCGTCAGGATGCGCAGGCCGGAGTTCTGGTCCCAGGCGCTCACCAGCCAGTCGGCCGCGAGGGCCGCGGGGTGGGTGCCGCCGATGACGAAGCCGAAGAACCGCCCGCCCGGCATCGCCGTCAGCCCGGGCTCGCAGGCCGCGGCGAGCTCGTCGACGACCGCCGCCGCACCGGTCGGACCGTCCGGGAGCACGGGGTCGAGGCGAGCGGCCACCTCCTCGCTCGTCAGGCGCGGTGGCACGGGTCGCTCCGCGAGGGAGTCGAGCCACTCGAGGGCCAGGGTGTGGGCGCGGTCGAGTCCGGCGCTGCGGTCACTGTCCATCTCGTCAGTGTCGGCCCGGCGGGGCCCTCCGTCGAGGGTGCTGACAGGTGGTCGGGCCAGTACCCTCGGCGACGTGGTGGTGCTGTCGGCGGACGAGTGGGGTCCCCTGTCCGAGGCCCATGCCGCCCGCGTCGACGCCTTCGTCGCACCGCACCTCGCGCGCCGCGCCGAGCAGGTCAAGCACCCGGTGCACGACTTCCTCTTCGCCTACTACTCCCAGCGCCCCGCGCAGCTGCGGCGCTGGCACCCGGGGTACGGCGTCGGGCTCGAGGAGGCGGGCGAGTACGCGGGGTTCAAGGGCTACGAGGTCCTGGGTCTCGACACGCTCGCTTCGCTCGCTGCTCGACCGGCGGAGGTCTCGGCGCTCGCTGCTCGACCGGCGGAGGTCTCGGCGCTCGCTCCTCGACCGGCGGATGCGGTCGCCGTCTCCACGGCGTACGTCGTCTCGCAGCGGCGGCTGCTCACGCAGCTGCACGGGCTGCTCACCGCGACCGCCGGGCGTGCGCCGCAGTTCGGCTGCTTCGGCCTCCACGAGTGGGCGATGGTGCACCGGGCCTCGGAGCTCGGCACGCGCCACGACTGGCCCCTGCGGCTGGGGCAGGAGGGCACCGATGCGGTGGTCGAGTCGCACCGGATCGGCTGCTCGCACTTCGACGCCTTCCGGTTCTTCACCCCGACCGCCCGTCCGCTCAACACCCTCCGGCCGGGGCGCGACGACCGGCCCGACTTTGAGCAGCCGGGCTGTCTCCACGCCGGGATGGACCTCTACAAGCACGCCTTCCGGCTCACGCCGATGATCCGGAGCGACCTCGTCGCCGACTGCTTCGAGCTCGCGCGCGACATCCGCGTCGTCGACATGCGTGCGGCGCCGTACGACCTCACGGACCTGGGCTTCGAGCCGGTCCCGATCGAGACGACGGAGGGCAAGGCGGCGTACGTCGAGGCGCAGCGGTCGTTCGCCGAGCGCGGCGCTCCCCTGCGGGCGAGGTTGATCGCGGAGTGCGAGCGGCTGCTCGCCGCCAGCGGAGTCATGGGAATCACGACACCTCAGAACTCGTAGCCGAACGCCTCGATGGTGTCGGCGAACACCGTCGCCACCCGCTCGCGCGACGCCGGCGTGTAGAGCTCGCGGTAGTGCCCGGCCGGCCGGGCGTTGCCCTTGGCCCGCGGCAGGTCTGGCGTGCCGGGCAGGTCGAGCTGCTCCCAGACCTCGGTCAGCTCCGCGTCGAGGTTCTCGTAGCGCAGGACCCGGTCGAGCGCCATCTTGCCGCGGATGCGGTAGAGCCTGCGGTTGTTCGAGAGCTGCTCGATCCAGATCTCCTGGACGTAGGTCTCGAAGTCGGGGAGCTCGGGGCGGTCCTTGTACTTCCAGAAGTAGAGCGAGACCACCGCGTCCCACGGGTTCCGCTCGATCGCGAAGGTGAAGTAGTCGGCGAAGGTCTCCGGCCCCACCAGGTCGCGCACGGCCTTGGCGCCCATGTGGTTGTAGGCCTTGCGGGGCTGGGGCGGCGACTCGAAGTTCTGCGGCGCGCGACCGCCGGCGGCCTGGCGCAGCGCCTCGTCCTCGGGGCTGATCTCGGTGATGATGTCGTCGGGCCCGCACACCTTGGACAACGCGATCTCCACGCTCGTGCCCGCCGTCTTGCGGGTCTTGAGGAAGATGAAGCGGTGCTGGTGGGACGCGATCACGGGCATGACCCTATCCGTCGGACCATTCCTGGTCGCGTGGATACGGTGGCACGCGTGACCGACCCCCGGACAGCCACCGACGAGCACTTCAGGAGCGAGGACTGGTACGGCGACGACCTCGGGGCGGCCCGGTTCGTCGGGTGCACCTTCACCGACGTCGACCTCTCCGAGGCGACCACGTCGGGGGCGGTGTTCGAGCGGTGCACCTTCCACGGCGGGCGGTTCAACGCATCGGTCCACACCGCCACGGCGTTCGTCGGCTGCGACTTCCGGCGTACGTCGTTCTTCGACGCGACGCTCGACGGCTGCAAGCTGGTGGGCAGCAGCTTCGCCGAGTGCGTGATGCGGCCGCTCACCGTGACCGGCGGCTCGTGGCTCGGCGTCACCATCCGCGGCACCAACCTGTCCCGCCTCGACCTGACCGGGGTCGACCTGCGCGAGGCCGACCTGTCGATGTCGGACCTCACCCTCGCCACCCTGGCCCGGGCACGCCTGGACCGGACGGCGCTGCGCGCGTCCAACCTGGACCGCACCGACCTGCGCGGCGCGAGCCTCGACGGCGTCGACCTGTCGGTCGCGCTGCTCAAGAGGACCCGGCTCGACCTCGCCGGCGCCGTGCTGCTGGCGGAGCTCCACGGGGCCGACGTCGACACCTCGGCCTGACTCAGGCCAGGCGCGCGCGCAGGCCGTCGACGACCAGGTCGAGCCCGAGGTCGAAGTCGGGCAGCGACTCCAGGGAGCGCTCGACGGCACCGAGGCGGACGGCCTGGCGCGCGGTCTGCTCCTCGAAGGCGTGGCCGAAGACGTAGTGGACCAACGTCCGCGACGCGACCGCGACGAGCTCGTCGGGCACGTCGGCGTCCGTCAGGATCTTCTCCATCTCCGCCACCGGGGCCGCGGCACCGAGACCGAAGGCCCAGACCGTCGCGACCACGTCGGCGCCGTCGGTGCACGCGAGCATCGCGTCGCGCAGCTCCGAGCAGACCTCGCGCAGCCGGTCCGGCCACGCGCCGGCCGTCCGGGGCCGGGAGCCACGGGCGAGGATCTCGTCGGCGACCGCGGCGAGCAGCGCCTGCTTGCTGGCGAAGTGGTGGTAGATCGCGCTCGGCTGCACGTCGAGCTCGGCCCCCAGCCGGCGCATGGTCAGCGCCGCCAGGCCGTGGGTGTCGAGCAGGGTGACGGCGTGCGCGAGCACGTCGCTGCGGTGATGGGCCACACACCCTCCCGGTCCTCGGACTGCGTTGACGCCGACTTCCCGGCCACCCTAACCTGAACACCGTTCAGGTCGCCTGCAGCGCTCAGCAAGGACTCCCCCGATGACTGCCACCCAGCCCGAGACCACCTCCGACCAGCACGACACCCGCGCCGGATCCTCGTCGCCCTCGCGGGACATCGCCCTGGTCGCGGCCTTCGCCGCCCTCATCAGCGCGAGCGCCTACGTCGGCGCGATCCCCGTCGGCAGCGCCGGCGTGCCGATCACGCTCCAGACGCTGACCGTCATGCTCGCCGGCTGCATTCTCGGCCCCGTGCGCGGCTTCTCGGCCGTCACGCTCTACCTCGCGCTCGGCGCCGTCGGCCTGCCGGTCTTCGCCGAGCACTCCTCGGGCATCGGCGTCTTCTCCGGGCCGAGCGGCGGCTACCTGGTGGCGTTCCCGATCGCCGCGGCCCTCGGCGGCTTCCTCGTGAAGTACGTCGCCCGCGAGCGTCGTACGCGTGCGCTCGTCGTCTTCGCCTGCTCGATCACCGCCAGCATCCTGGTCATCCACCTCCTCGGGATCCTCGGCATGATGCTCTACTTCGACGTCTCGTTCCGCGAGGCGGGCACCTACGACCTGCCCTTCTGGATCGGCGACGTCGTCAAGACGTCGCTGGTGGCGATGATCGCCGCCGAGGTGCACCGCGCCTTCCCGCAGCTGCTGCACCGCGACTGACGACTCCTTGCCCACGATCCAGCTCGACGCCGCGGCGGTCCGCGTCCCCCTGCCCGCCCGCGGCGAGCGCGAGATCCTCGCGCCCACGACGCTGACCCTCACCGAGCATCGCGTCGGCGTCATCGGTGCCAACGGCTCGGGCAAGTCGACCCTCGCGCGGCTGCTCAACGGCCTGGTCCGCCCCTCGTCCGGGCGGGTCACGGTCGAGGGCCGCGACGTGGTGCGCGACGGAGCGGCCGTACGCCGGATGGTGGGGTTCTGCTTCACCGACCCGGCCGCCCAGCTGGTCATGCCGACGTGCGTCGAGGACATCGAGCTGTCGCTGCGACGGACCATCACCGGCACGGCGGCTCGGCGGGAGCGCGCACTCGAGGTGCTCGCCGCCAACGGGCTCGCGGACCACGCGCACGACTCCGTGCACTCCCTCTCCGGCGGCCAGCGACAGCTGCTGGCACTCGCCGGCGTGCTGGCGCTCGAGCCGGCGATCGTGGTCGCCGACGAGCCGACCACGCTCCTCGACCGCGCCAACACCCGCCGCGTCGGCGACACGCTGCTCGGGCTCGACCAGCAGCTGGTGCTCGTCACCCACGACCTCGACCTGGCCGCGCGGTGCGACCGGGTGCTCGTGGTCGACGACTCCCGCGTGGTCGCCGACGGAGCGCCGGCGGAGTCGATCGCGCGCTACACCGCGCTGGTGGACGTCCCGTGAGCGACCTGATGGCGGGGCTGCACCAGCCCGGCGACACGATCCTGCACCGGCTGCCCGTCGGCGCGAAGGTGCTCGGCCTCGCCGCGCTCAGCCTGGCGATCGTGGTCGTGCGCGACGTGCGGTGGGCCGTGGCCTTCCTCGTGATCACGCTGCTGCTGGCGGCGCTGGCGCGGGTGCCGCTGCGCTCGGTGTGGCGCGCGGCGCGCGGCGTGCTCGTCATCGCGGTCGTCGCGAGCGCCTTCCAGTGGTGGTGGTACGGCGGGGAGAAGGCGGTCGAGACCTTCCTCGACCTGCTCAGCCTGGGGCTGGCGGCGCTGTCGCTGACGGCCACCACGTCGGTCAACGAGATGGTCGACGCCCTCTCCCGGTGGGCGCGGCCGCTGCGGGTGGTCGGCGTCGACCCGGACCGGGTGGCGCTGACGGTCGCTCTCACGATCGGCGCGCTGCCCGGGACCATCGCGATCGCCCGGGAGACCCGGGACGCCGCGCGGGCACGAGGGCTCGACCGCAACCCGAGGGCGTACCTCTCCCCCTTCGTCATCCGCGTCGTCGCCCGCGCCCACGAGTCGGGCGACGCGCTGCACGCGCGCGGGATCGGCGACGACTGATCAGCCGGAGCGCTGGTTGAGGAACCACCGGTGCCCGAAGGGGTCGCGGAACACCGCGACCCTGCCGACCGGCGGATTGTCCTCGGGCCCGCGATCGACCATCACGCCGTCGGCGCTCACCCGCGCACACACCGCGTCGACGTCGTCGACCTCCAGGTGCAGCGAGACCGCGGCCCCACGGGCGGCGTCCGGTGCGGCGACACCGGCCGACTCGAACTCGTCCGACATCATCCAGCGCCCACCGCCGACGGCCAGCTCGACGTGACCGACGCGGCCGTCGTCCATGACGATCGGCTCCATCGCGACCTCGGCGCCCAGCACGTCGACGTACCAGTCGATGGCGCGGCGCGCATTGGCGACGCAGATGTACGGCGTGAGCTCACCCATGCCGTCCACCTCACCAGCCGGGTGGGCGCCTGTCCACCCACGGCGCCGCGGCCTCGACCTGGGCGGCGAGCGAGAGCAGCAGCTCCTCCTCGGCCGGTCGGGCGGCCAACATCACGCCGACGGGCAGGGCGTCCTCGGTCCGGTGCAGGGGCAAGGAGACGGCCGGCATCCCGGTGACGTTCCAGGCACTGGTCCAGGGCGTGAAGGCCTTCTGGTCGGC
Source organism: Nocardioides sp. (assembly GCF_025965415.1). Lineage (GTDB taxonomy): Bacteria > Actinomycetota > Actinomycetes > Propionibacteriales > Nocardioidaceae > Nocardioides. The sequence goes on along the minus strand of NZ_JAOPWY010000155.1, from coordinate 3,055 downwards.
GAAGTCGCGAGCGGGATCAGCGTCGTCGCGCAGCTCGCCGACGAGCGCGGGCGGCCGGGCGAGGGTGGGCGTGAGGACGACGTCGTACGGCGCGAGCGCGGCCAGGGCACGGGCGGCGTGCTGGCGGAGGCTGCCGATGGCGAGCCCGAACTCCGGGCCACTGACGGCGTGTCCGCGTCCACCGAGCCAGCGCGTCAGCGGGCGCAGCCGGTCCTCGCGACCGGGCGGCGCGGGCGACAGCGCGGTCAGCACGGCCCAGCAGGTCTCGAAGTCGGCGACCGCGGCGGGCGGGATCGGCACGGCGACGTCCTCGACGTCGTGGCCGAGCGACGCGAGCAGCCGGGAGGCGTCCTCCCAGGCGGTCACGCTGGAGGGGTCGACCTCGACGTCCGCGATGACCGGCGCGATGAAGCGCGCGACCCGCAGCCGGCCGGGCGGGCGGTCGCACGCGTCGAGGAACGGTCCGGACGGGGCCGGCGCCCAGAACGGGTCGCCCACCCGACGACCGGCGAGAACGTCGAGCAGCGCGGCGGCGTCGCGGACCGTGCGGGCGAGCGTGCCGGCGGTCGCGAGCCCCACGGGGTCGCCGTAGCGAGGCGCGCCGCTGATCCGGCCACGCGAGGGCTTGAGGCCGACGAGGCCGCAGCAGGAGGCCGGGATCCGGATCGAGCCGCCACCGTCGGAACCGGGTGCGACGGGCAGCAGCCCGGCGGCCACCGCGGCGGCGGCACCGCCCGAGGAGCCGCCCGCGGTGCGGGTGGTGTCCCACGGCGTGACGGCGGGCGGGGCGACGTCGGGCTCGGTGTAGCAGGGCGACCCGAACTCCGGCGTGTTCGTCTTGCCGAGGCTCGGCATGCCGGCCGCCTCGACCGAGAGCACGAGCTCGTCGGACTCGTCGGGCACGAAGTCGTCGTACGCCGCGGAGCCGAAGGTGGTGCGGACCCCGGCCGTCGGGTGGAGGTCCTTGATGCCGGTCGGGACGCCCCAGAGCGGACCTGCGTCCGCGGGGCGTCCCGACTCGGTCAGTCTGCGCGCGTGCTCGCGCGCCAGGTCGTGGGTCGTCGTGATGAACGCACCCACGTGGTCCGCGCGGTCGGCGTAGTGCTCGACCAGGTTGAGCGGCGACACGTCACCGTTGCGTACGGCGTCGCCCTGCTCGAGCGCGGTCAGGTCGTGGAGCACACGTCGACCGTAGCCCCGTCCGCTGGTCGAGCGAGCGGACCCTCGCCCCCGTCCGCTGGTTGAGCAGCGAGCGGAGCGAGCGTGTCGAAACCGAGGTCAGCGCCGAGAGCCTCGGTTTCGACTCGGGCTCGTTCCTCGCCCGGCTCAACCAGCGGCGTCGCAGCCCCGTCCGCTGGTCGAGCAGCGGGCGGACCCTCGCCCCCGTCCGCTGGTTGAGCAGCGAGCGGAGCGAGCGTGTCGAAACCGAGGTCAGCGCCCGGCTCGACCAAGCGGCTTGCGTCAGGCCGCGGCCTCGACCTCGTGCGCGACGAGGTCGTCGAGGGCACCGAGCAGGCGCTGCACGGCGGCCTCGTCGGCCAGCGGGTCACCGGCGACGGCGGACTCGTCGACGACGATGCCGTCCACGACGACCGCGCCGGCGATGGTGGCGGAGTGACGGGCGTGCTCGTGCGACCACTTGCCGCCGTACGGCGTCGGGGTGGCGCCGATGGCCGCGAAGGGCTTGCCGACTATGGCGCCCTGGCCGTAGGGCCGCGACAGCCAGTCGATGGCGTTGTTGAGCACGGCCGGCATGGTGCCGTTGTACTCGGGGGTCACGGCGAGGACGCGGTCGGCAGCGGCGACGGCCTGGCGCAGCGAGGAGGCGCCGGCGGGAACGGTCTCGCCGTCGAGCTCCTCGGTGTAGAACGGGATGGAGTCGAGGCCCTCGACGACGTCGACGGTCACACCGGAGGGGGCGTTGTCGCGGAGGTGCTCGGCGATCCGGCGGTTGAGGCTGCCGGTGCGGGTGGAGCCGAGGAGCACGGCGACGCGGGTCTGCTTGTCAGAAGTCATGCAGGCCAAAACGGACCATGGTCCGCTTCTATTCCCGAGGACTGGGACCTTCTCCGCGGCCTAGGGTGGCGCTGTGACCCGACTGCTCCCGCTGGCGAACGAGCCCGCCCCGGAGCGGGCCGACGCGGCGCGCAACCGTGAGGCCATCCTCGCAGCGGCGCTGCGGCTGGTGGAGACGCGGGGGGTCGACTGCGTGACGATGGACACGGTCGCCTCGGAGGCGGGCGTCGGCAAGGGCACGCTGTTCCGGCGCTTCGACAGCCGCGAGGGACTGATGGCTGCGGTCCTCAACACGTCGGAGACCCAGTGGCAGGCCTCGGTGATCGGCGGACCTGCGCCGCTCGGGCCGGGCGCTCCCCCGATGGAGCGGCTGCTCGCCTTCGGCCACTCGCGGCTGCGGACCAACCTGACCCACGCCTCCCTCATCGAGGCGGCGGGGCGAGCCGGCACCCAGTCGGTGGCGGCGATGTCGTTCGCCAACATGCACGTGCGCTACCTGCTCCGCGAGCTCGGCGTCGACGGCGACCTGCCGCTGCTGGCCAGCGCGATCCTAGCGCCGCTCGAGCTGGTGGTCCTGCAGCAGCAGGTGGATCGCGAACGCATCCCGGTCGAGCGGCTGGAGGCGGGCTGGGACGACCTCGTGCGACGGGTCGTGGGCTGAGTCAGCGCCTCGTTGGTGTTGCGATCACCGGGTAGCCGGTGGTTGCTGAGGTTCCCGCCCGTTGCAACGGTCGAGAAGCGCACCGAAGGGACTGAAACCTCAGCCGACTGCGGCGAGGTGATGACAGCGCCGAGGAACCATAGGTCGGCGCCAGCACGGCCAGCCCGACCAGGAACAGCACGGTGACGATGCGATCGACGGGCGGCACCGCGCCCTGCTTGTCGGCGTACGTCGTCTCGGTCACCCGGGACGACCTAGGTGTACTGATCGGGCACGTTGGTCGAGATCGTGTGACGACACGATCTGAATGAGCTTGGAAGGCGAAGACCTCCGGGCGTGGAGTGGAGCTGTCTAAGAACCGCTTCCACCACCTGGAGG
>NZ_JAOPWY010000141.1 GCF_025965415.1 Nocardioides sp. | reverse complement strand
GGGTCGAGGTCGGCGGTCGCCGCGCGCACCGACACGGCCAGGAGCTCGCCGAGGACGCGGCGGTGCCCCCACTGGCCGCGGTCCTTGTGCCCCACGACGAGGGCCCGGACCGCACCGTCGTAGGCCTCGGTCGCCCACGGCGGCACCAGGCCGGCAGGGACCGGCGTGGGCCAGGCGACCCGGGCCCGGACCGACAGCGACCCGCGGCACGCCGGGCACAGCATCCGGCCGGGTCGGTCGCACCCCACGCACCGGCTGCCGAGGAACAGGTCGAGCGCCTCGTCGAGCACGGGGCCCATGCCAGCAGCCCGGACCGTACGACGGCAAGGGGGCGGCGTACGGCCTGTGGACAGGGCCCGTCAGCCGGTGTAGGTCACCGAGGTGAGGCCCGGCGGGAGCGTCGGCACCGTGCGCTCGGGGCGGGTCAGGCTGCGCACGGTGCGGCCCGCGAGGGCGAAGGCCTCGCTGTCCACCGGCGCGGAGACCAGCATCCGGATGCGGCCGCGCAGGCTGGTGGTGCCGCCGGTGGTGATGAGGCCGGGGGCACCGTCGACCGAGAGGGTGCGCACCTGGGAGAAGTCGTCGTTGATGTCGCTGAGCACCGAGACCGTGGTCGGCGAGCGCCAGGCGATGTCGCGGATCCGCGGACTTCCGTCCGCCGGCAACGGGAGCGTCCGGAGGGTGGTGAAGCCGATGGTGCCGCCCTCGGAGTCGTGGCGGATGCGAGCGGAGACCACACGGTCGGCCTTCCGTCCGCGGACGACGGCGACCAGCCGGGTGCCGTCGCGCGAGATCAGCAGCTTGGTGACCGTGCGACCGCTGAGGCCGGGCACCACGGCGACGGCGGTGCTGTCCTCGACTGCGAGGATGATGCGGGCCCGGCCGCCGTTGCGGTCGAGCGCCCAGATGCGGTCGCGGTAGTCCCAGACGGGGTCGGCGAGGTCGACGGCGCCCGAGATCAGCGTGGAGACCTGGCCGCCGGGGGCCTCGGCGGGCGCGACGACCATGCGGGTGCCGTCGGCGGAGATCGCCGCGACGCGCGAGCCCGCGACGTCGACGCCGATGGAGCGGACGTCGTAGCCGCCCTCGCCCAGGGGGCCGAGGGTGGACTCGAAGTCGCCGATCGAGCCTCGGACCACCCGCCCGTCCTCCAGGGCGAACAGGTCGGTGCTCGCCAGGTCGCTGGGGTCGTAGCCCCGGCCCACGTCGAGCCCGACCTGCGGCGAGCCCCCCGGGATGCCGAAGGCGCGGCCGCCGACGGTGAGCTGGACCGCGTTGATGCGCGGCTCCTGGCGCAGCGTCCACACGAGCTGCGCCAGCATCCGCTGGGCCGTCTCGTCGTCGATGGCATCCGGGTCGCCCGAGAGGGCGACCTTGGCGATGCCGGACTCGATCGGCACCGACAGGCCCTGGGTGGTGCCCGCCGGGAAGTAGCTCATGGCGACGTCCGGCGACTCGCCGAGCGGCTGCGTCAGCAGGCCGCGCACCAGGGAGGAGGCGAACTGCTCGCCGCGCGGGACGAAGACGGGCTCGGGGACGAGCACCTCGGACGTCGGGTCGAAGAAGTAGAGCGAGACGCGCTGGTACCAGTCGTCGAACCACGAGTCCGGGACGATGAGCGCGTCCGGCACCTCGTCGATGCGCCACTCCCCGTCCTCCTCGACCAGCCGGAGCCGCAGCCCCCGCACGGCCTGCGTGCGCTGCCAGGAGCCGTGGGCGTCGTAGAGGTTGACGTCCTTCATCGGGATCCGCACCGATGTGTCGCCCTCGGGCGTGTCGAGCTCGGCGTAGGTGATGATCTGCTGCTCGGGGATCCAGGCCTCCGCGGCCTCGCGGGAGAGGAACTGGCGCGCGACGGTCGTGCGGATCGGCGTGGCCTTCATCGCCTCGAGGAAGCCCGCGACCACCTCGGCGGCCGACTCGCCCGCGCGCGGCGGCCGCGGGTCGAAGGAGATGCCGGGCACGTCGTCGACGTCGGCCGACACCTGCGGCACCTCGACGGGTCCGTCGGTCGGCATCTGCACGCACCCGGCCAGCAGCGTGCAGGCGGCCATGAGCTGGACGACCCACATGCGCTTGGGCTGGTGGATCATGCCGACTCCCGGGCGTCGTCGGGCACCAGGGGCAGCGGCGAGTGCCGCAGCTGGGTGCCGAGCTGGCGCGGCAGGGTGAGGCGGAACTGGGCGCCCTCGCCGGGGCGGCCCCACGCCTGGAGCCAGCCGCCGTGCAGGTGGGTGTCCTCCAGCGAGATCGACAGCCCCAGGCCGGTGCCGCCGCTGGTGCGGGCGCGGGCCGGGTCGGCGCGCCAGAAGCGGTTGAAGACCATCGCCGACTCCCCCGGGCCGAGGCCGACGCCGTGGTCGCGCACCGCGACGGCCGCCGACTGCCGGTCGGCACCGACGAAGATCTCGATGTCGCGCGACTCGGCGTGGTCGATCGCGTTGGTGACGAGGTTGCGCACGATCCGCTCCACGCGGCGTACGTCCGCCTCGGCGATGCACCGCGCGCCGGGCTCGTGCACGACCACCCGCGTGTCGCGCTGGGCGGCCAGCGCCGAGGTCATGTCGACCACCCGGCGCACGACGTCGACGAGGTCCACGTCGTCGGCCTCCAGCACGGCGGCACCGGCGTCGAAGCGGCTGATCTCGAGCAGGTCGGCCAGCAGCGTCTCGAAGCGGTCCAGCTCCTTCTGGAGCAGCTCGGCCGCCCGACCCGTGACCGGGTCGAGGAAGGGCCGGGCGTCGTGGATGACGTCGCTGGCCATGCGCACCGTCGTGATGGGCGTGCGCAGCTCGTGGGAGACGTCGGAGACGAAGCGGCGCTGCAGGCGGCTGAGCTCCTCGAGCTGGCGGATCTGCTTCTGCAGGTTGGAGGCCATCTGGTTGAACGACGTGGCGAGGCGGGCCAGGTCGTCCTCGCCGCGGACGCGCATGCGCTCCTGCAGCTGGCCGGCGGCGAGCCGCTCGGCGACCCGTCGGGCCATCCGGATGGGGGTCACGACCTGTCGGGTGACGAGCCACGTCAGGCACGCGACGAGCAGCAGCAGCGGCACGCCGGCGACCAGCATGGCGCGGGAGACGAGGGCAAGCGTCTCCTGCTCCTCGGCGAGCGGGTAGAGGTAGTAGAGGGTGTAGGTGTTGTCGTCGGCGGGGAGGCGGACCTGGCTCCCGACCACGACGCCCGGGCCCGCGGGCAGGCCGGGCACCTCCTGGGTGGTGCGGATGTCCGTGTAGGTCCAGGCCGTCGGCGACACCGAGTCGAAGCGCGCCTCCAGCTTCTCCGGCACGCTGGAGAGGTCGAGGCCCTCGGTGAACTTCGCGCCACCGTCGGCCAGCCGGCTGCCCTCGCCGATCGGCGGGGACAGGATCACCGCGAAGCCGCGGGTCGAGCCGCGCGCGATGATGGGCTCGACGAGCGCCTGCTGCTGGGCCGACTCGTCGACCTCGAGGCCCGACGCCGCGGCCAGCGCCGTACGCGCGGTCGCGGTCTCCCCCTCGGCCTCCTGCACCACGGCGTCGACGCGGTTCTCGAGGAGGCCGTCGCGGGTCTGCTGGATCAGGAAGGCGCCGACGATGCCGACGACCACCGCCGAGAGCAGCAGGGTGCTCACCACGACCCGCGCCTGCACGGAGCGCCGCCAGAAGGCCGGCCCGTGTCGCAGGATCGGGGGCAGGCGGTCGAGCAGGCTCACCTAGGTCGTGCCCGGGGACGTGCCGGCCTTGTAGCCCACGCCGCGCACCGTCACCACGACCTCGGGGTTCTCCGGGTCGTGCTCGACCTTGGAACGTAGTCGCTGGACGTGGACGTTGACCAGCCGGGTGTCGGCGCTGTGGCGGTAGCCCCAGACCTGCTCCAGCAGGACCTCGCGGGTGAAGACCTGCCAGGGCTTGCGGGCCAGGCAGACGAGCAGGTCGAACTCGAGCGGCGTGAGGTTGATGGGCTGGCCGCCGCGGGTCACCGAGTGGCCTGCCACGTCGATGGTGATGTCGCCGATCGTGAGGCCCTCGTCGTTGGAGACGTCGTTGCGGCGCACCCGCGCCCGGACGCGGGCGACGAGCTCCTTGGGCTTGAAGGGCTTGACGATGTAGTCGTCGGCCCCGGACTCGAGGCCGACGACCACGTCGACGGTGTCACCCTTCGCGGTGAGCATCACGATCGGTACGCCGGACTCGGCGCGGATCTCCTTGCAGACGTCGATGCCGTCCTTGCCGGGCAGCATCAGGTCGAGGAGCACCAGGTCGGGCTTGTAGTCGCGGAACGCGTCGAGGGCCACGTCGCCGCGGCCCACGATGCGGCTGTCGAACCCCTCCTGGCGGAGGACGATGGAGAGCATCTCCGCCAAGGAGGCGTCGTCGTCGACGACGAGCACGCTTCCGCGCGCGGGCTCGACAGGATCAGTCATGGCGCCAGTCTAGGGACAGCCCCCGCGCCGGCACCGCGACTCCAGCGGCTCAGTAGCGGTAGTGGTCGGACTTGTAGGGGCCGGCCACGTCAACACCGAGGTACTCGGCCTGCTCCTTGGTGAGCTCCGTCAGCTCGACACCGAGGGCGTCGAGGTGCAGGCGGGCCACCTCCTCGTCGAGGTGCTTGGGCAGGACGTGCACGCCGAGCTCGTACTGGTCGGCCTTGGTGAAGAGCTCGATCTGCGCCAGCACCTGGTTGGTGAAGGAGTTGGACATCACGAACGACGGGTGACCCGTCGCGTTGCCGAGGTTGAGCAGGCGCCCCTCGGACAGCACGATGATCTTCTTGCCGTCCTCGAAGATCCACTGGTGAACCTGCGGCTTGATCTCGTCCTTGACGATGCCCGGGATCTTGGCCAGGCCCGCCATGTTGATCTCGTTGTCGAAGTGACCGATGTTGCCGACGATCGCCTGGTGCTTCATCTTGTGGAAGTGCTCGACCGTGATGATGTCGAAGTTGCCGGTCGTGGTGATGAAGATGTCGGCCGTCTCGACGACGGAGTCGAGGCGCTTGACCTCGTAGCCGTCCATGGCTGCCTGCAGGGCGCAGATCGGGTCGATCTCGGTGACGATGACGCGGGCACCCTGGCCGCGCAGCGACTCCGCGGACCCCTTGCCGACGTCGCCGTAGCCGCAGACGACCGCGACCTTGCCGCCGATCATCACGTCGGTGGCCCGGTTGAGCCCGTCGATCAGCGAGTGGCGGCAGCCGTACTTGTTGTCGAACTTGGACTTGGTGACCGAGTCGTTGACGTTGATCGCCGGGAAGAGCAGCGTGCCCTCACGGAACCGGTCGTAGAGGCGCAGGACGCCGGTGGTGGTCTCCTCGGAGACGCCCTTGATGCCCTGGGAGATGGTGGTCCAATGCTGCGGCTTGGCGGCGACGGAGCGGGCCAGGACGCGCAGCACCTCCTTGAACTCCTCGTTGTCGGTGCTGTCCTGCGACGGCACGACACCGGTCTTCTCGAACTCGACGCCGAGGTGCAGCAGCATCGTGATGTCGCCGCCGTCGTCGAGCAGGACGTTGGGGCCGATCAGCTGGCCGTCGGCGTCGGTGAAGTCGAAGACCTTCTCGGCCTCGTCCCAGTACTCGGCCAGCGACTCGCCCTTCCAGGCGAAGACGGGGGTGCCGGCGGGGGCGTCGACGGTGCCGTCGCGACCGACCACGACCGCCGCGGCCGCGTGGTCCTGGGTCGAGAAGATGTTGCACGTCGCCCAGCGGACGTCGGCACCGAGGTGCACGAGGGTCTCGATGAGGACAGCGGTCTGGATCGTCATGTGCAGCGAGCCGGCGACGCGGGCGCCCTTGAGGGGCTGGTCCTTGCCGTAGCGCTCGCGCATGGCCATCAGGCCGGGCATCTCGTGCTCGGCGAGCTCGATCTCCTTGCGGCCGAAGGCGGCCAGGGTGAGGTCAGCGACCTTGAAGTCCATCGTGTGTCTCCCGGAATCTGAGAGGTGCGTCTGCGCCGCACATCTGTGCATCGTCGGGATCTCCCGCGCGGACCCGAAAAGGGTAGGACCGGCCTCAGCGATTCGGAGAATCCTCAGCGGCCGCTCCGCCGTCGGTCCCCGCAGGGCTCTCGCCGGTGTTCTCGCCGGTCTTCTCGTCGTGCTCCGGTGCGTGCTCCGAGCCGTGGCCGCCGCCGATGCCGACCGCGTGCAGGACGGCCAGGACGAGGCCGCCCACGACGAGCCCGACGACCGCCGAGACGACCGTGTTGAGCAGCCAGCCGGCCAGGGCGCCGAGCGCTCCGCCTACGGCGTCGTGGACATCGACCTCCCAGTGGTGGAGGAGGTCGTACGGCGCGTGCAGGACGTCACCGAACGCGGTGCCCTCGAGCAGGCCGTCGTGGCCGCCGATCTCGTAGAGGCTGACCAGGAAGATGTGGCCGCCGACCCAGAGCATGGCGAGCGTGCCGATGAGGGAGATGGCCGCGAGCAGTCGCGGCATCGCGGAGACGAGCGCCAGTCCGATGCGCTGGGAGGACTCGGACGGCTTCTCCGCGAGGTGGAGGCCGACGTCGTCCATCTTCACGATGAGCGCCACGACGCCGTAGACGAGGACGGTGATGAGGACCGCCACCACGGCGAGCACGATCGCCCGCATCCAGATGCTGGCGTCGGGGTCGGAGCCCACGACCTCCTTGAGCGCGATCACCATGATCTCGGCGCTGAGGATGAAGTCGGTGCGGATCGCCTGCGCGATCGTCCGCTTCTCGTGCTCAGGGGTGAACTCCCCCGTCGGCGCGACCTCCTCCTCCGCCTCCGTCGCATGGCCGGTGACGCGCTCGTAGACCTTGTGGGCGCCCTCGTAGGCCAGGAACGCGCCACCGAAGATCAAGATCACCGGCAGCAGGCCCGGCAGGAACTGCCCGAGCAGCACGGCCGCGGGCAGGATGAAGAGCATCTTGTTGCGCAGCGAGCCGACGGCGATCTGCTTGATGATCGGGAGCTCGCGCGCGGCGGCGGACCCGTGGAGGTACTGCGGCGTCACGGCGGTGTCGTCCACGACCACCCCTGCCGCCTTGGCGCTGGCGCGCGCGGCCGCGGCACCCACGTCGTCCACGCTGGCCGCGGCGATGCGGGCGAGAGCGGCGACGTCGTCGAGGAGGGCGAACAGTCCGCCGGCCATGGGTGGTCCTTCGGTTCAGTGGGTCGGGTCCGGGCCAGCCTATCGACGTCTCAGGCGCCGACCTCGAGACGCATGACCCAGCGCCACTTGGCGATCTGCCGGTCGCGGACGAACCCGAGCTCCTCGTAGAGCGTCTCGGGTCCGGTGTGGAGGTAGGCCCCGCGCTGCGGCTTGCGGTCCTCGACCTGCTCTGGGTAGGCCTCGACCGCGCCGCCCCCGGCGCGCCGGATCTCCTCGAGCACCGCGGTGACCGCGGCCCTCGCGACGCCCCTCTCCCGGTGCTTGCTGCCCGTGAAGATGCACCCGATCCGCCAGTGCGGGAGCTCTCCGAGGTCCTTCTCGTAGACCTTGGCGTTCTTGATGTTCGGGAGCTCCGCGGGGCTGCCGAACTGGCACCACCCGACGCATCTCCCACCCTCGTCGTAGACCAGCACCTGGTGCACGGTGCCGGCGTCGGTGTGGGCCCGCTTGGTCACCCGACGGTCCTCCGGCGTCCCGACCAGGCCCTCCGGATGGAAGCCCATGCACCAGCACCCGCCCCACACGCCGTTGTTGGCCTCGACGAGGGCGGCGAAGTCGTCCCAGGTGTCGGGAGTGAGGAGCGCGGTGGAGTACGACGGTGCGTCGGGCGTCACGTCGGGCATGGCGTCAGGCTAGGCCGGGTTCCGGTCGATCTCCGGGGGGAGCGCGTACGTCAGCAGCTCGGCGTACGGCGGCATCGTGCCCCGCGTGTGCTCACCGGTGCACGCCCACCCCAGCTTCTCCCAGAACGCGCGCCCGCGAGCGTTGCCTGCATAGACACGGAGCCAGGGTCGAGCCACACCCGCGTGCCTCAGGCGTGCCACCAGCGCGTCGTGCGCGGCGACCGCGAGCCCGCTCCCCCATGCGTCCAGCGCGACGCCGAAGTGGAGCACCTCGTCGTCCCTCACCGCGGCGAAGCCGGCCACTTCGTCGTCCGCCGCGATGACGAGCAGTCGACGGCGGGATCGCGCAGCTCCGCCCGCCAGCGATCGGCGATCACCTCACGCGGGAAGGGATGGAGGTGCTGCGGGAACACGTCCGACAGTCCCGCGACCGCGGCCGGCTCCTGCACGCCCAGGACCGCAGCCACGTCGACCGGGCGCATCGCTCGGAGCACGCGGTCGTCCGCGACCATCTGCACAGGCTAGATGTACTCGGCAGGCAGGTTCATGACAGTCGACTGATCGGCGGGAGTCCTCCGATGGCTGAGTGGCGGCGTTGATTCTTGGAGAACTCGAGCCACGGGCCAAGGGCGGGCGGCACGCTGATTGTTGGTGGCGAAGACCTGCCGGTAGGCCCACTCGGCCTGGACGGTGCGGTTGAACCTCTCGACCTTGTTCTGCCAAGGGCAGTGCGGCTTGATGGTGATGTGCTCTGCGCCGATCGAGGCAACAGCGTCGGCGAAGTCGCCCGACCTGATGTAGTTCAAGGCGTTGTCGCTGATGACTTGGCGGATGGTGACCACGTGGCCGGCGAAGAACGCAGCGGCCCGGGTGAGAAAGGCGGCGCAGGTCGCTCCGGTCTCGTTGATGAGGATCTCGGCGTAGGCCAGCCGGGTGTGGTCGTCGACCGCAGCGTGGACGTACAGAAGCGGCACCCGGTGCCGGTGCAGAATCGCACCGACGGTCCGGGCGGGGATGCCGAGCTCAGGACCGAGCCAGTCCTGACCGCGGCGCTCGAGTCGACGCAGCTGCAGCACTCGCTGTTCGATGCTGTCAGGGACTCGACGCCGGCAACTAGTGTGGTCGCGAGGATCGGTCCTGCAACCCGGCGTCGCCTTCGGCCCGGAACCGGGCGCTCCAGCGATGGGCGCACTGGCGCGAGACGCCGAGCTCTTTGGCGACGTGAGCGACGGGTCTGCCGTCCTCGATCACCCGCTCAACGAGTAGACGGCGACCGCGCAGATTCAAACGGGCGTAGCGTGGGCCACGAGGACCTCCTGGTTGGTGAAGACGTCAGACATCTCCACAAAGCCGGGAGGTTCTCCTCGTTCACCAAGGCCCAGACCGTCACCAACGTCCTTGCCGAGTACATCTAGAGCGGCTCGAGCCCACCGGCGGATCTTGATGATTCCTGAGTGCTTGGTCCGTGGATCGTTGTCGGACCTCTTGTCTATAATCGAACACATGATCGAGACAGGCGAAGCAGGGCCGAAGGTGGGACCCGGGGTCGATGACGACCTCTGTCCCGCCGCCCTGCTCGCCCTCGCTCGTGACCGCAAGGCCGCCGAGGATCGTGCGGCCGCCGACCTGTTGGCGCTTGCTGCGCGGTGGGCCGACCTCCACCCGCCGGAGTCCATCCACTCCGCCGCGACCTTCACGTTCGGCGGTGGTCTCGGTCGCGAGCACGAGGAACCCATCGCCGGCATCGGCTGCCCCGCGGCGGCGGAGTTCTGCGTCGCCGAGATCGGGTCGGTCCTCGGCATCTCCACCGTCGCGGCGAAGCGACTGATCGGGCATGCCCTCGAGCTGCGCCACCGCCTCCCACGGCTGTGGGCGCAGGTCCACTCCGGTCGGGTGCCGGCCTGGCGGGCACGCACGGTCGCCGAGGCCACCATCCACGCCACCCCGGCGCTCACTGTCGAGGCTGCCGGGTGGGTCGATGCCCAGGTCGCCGCCGTGGCCGCGAAGATCGGACCCGCACAGCTCGACCGTCTCGTCGCCGAGACCCTCAGACGCTTCGACCTCGCCGCCCCGGATCCGGCCGCCGACCCCGAGGACGGCTACCTCGCCGTCGACCCGCGCCATGTCACGGTCAACAAGGACGACGTCCACTACGCCGGCACCCTGCACGTCGAGGCCGACCTCGACCTCGCCGACGCCCTCGACCTCGACC
>NZ_JAOPWY010000139.1 GCF_025965415.1 Nocardioides sp. | reverse complement strand
CGGCCGCCGGGCAGCGTCGTACGCGAGAAGCGGCGCAGCACGCGGCCCGCCACTCCCGAGGCGCGCTCCGCCCACCCGAGCCGGCGCGCGTCGCTGAAGGTCCAGGCCGCGGCGCGCATCGCCAGGGCCTCCGCCTTGGGCACCCGGTCGCCGCGGTGCGAGTCGACGACGGCGGCCCGCTGGTCCACGAGCACCGAGGGGATGTCGATGCGCACCGGGCACACCTCGAAGCAGGCGCCGCACAGCGAGGAGGCGTACGGCAGGGACGCGGTCTGCTCGTCGGCGACGCCGCGCAGCAGCGGGTTGAGGATCGCGCCGATCGGGCCGGGGTAGACCGAGCCGTAGGCGTGACCGCCGACCCGCTCGTAGACGGGGCAGACGTTGAGGCACGCCGAGCAGCGGATGCAGCGCAGCGCCTGGCGGCCGACGTCGTCGGCGAGTGCCCGGGTGCGGCCGTTGTCGAGGAGCACGACGTGCACCTCCTGCGGCCCGTCGCCGGGCGTCACGCCCGACCACGTCGAGGTGTAGGGGTTCATCCGCTCCCCGGTCGAGGAGCGCGGGAGCAGGCGGAGCATCGGGTCGAGGTCGGCCCAGGTCGCGAGCACCTTCTCGATCCCGACGACGCTGATGAGGACCTCGGGCAGGGTCAGGCACATCCGGCCGTTGCCCTCGGACTCGACCACGACGAGGGTGCCGGTCTCCGCGACGGCGAAGTTGGCCCCGCTGACCCCGACCTTGGCGCGGAGGAACTTCTCACGCAGGTGCTCGCGGGCGGCCCCGGCCAGCACGGCCGGCTCGTCGGTCAGGTCCGCCGGCGCCGGTCGGCCGACGGCCGCCATCCGGCGCAGGAAGATCTCGCGGATCTCCGCGCGGTTGCGGTGGATCGCCGGCACCAGGATGTGCGAGGGCAGGTCGTCGCCCAGCTGCACGATCAGCTCGGCGAGGTCGGTCTCCCAGGCGGCGATGCCCTCGGCCTCGAGCGCCTCGTTGAGGCCGATCTCCGCGGTGGCCATCGACTTCACCTTGACCACCTCGTCGGCGCCGTGCGCGCGCGTGACCTCGGCGACGATGCGGCACGCCTCCTCGGCGTCACGAGCCCAGTGCACGCGCGCGCCGGCCCGGGTGAGCGACGCCTCCAGGGTCTCGAGGTGGGTGGCGAGGTCGCGCAGCGCCGCCTCCTTGACCCCGGCACCGGAGAGCCGCAGGTCCTCCCAGTCCTCCACCTCGGCGACGACCCGGGCGCGCTTGTCGCGGATGGTGCGGGTGGCGTGCGCGAGGTTGGTGCGCAGCTGGGTGTCACCGAGCGCCGCGCGCGCCGCGGTCGGGAAGGCCGGCATGCCGACGAACGTGCCGGTGTGCTTCCGCTGGGTGTTCATGCGTCCTCCTCGGTGGAGGCGAGGATCTCGGCCAGGTGCATGACGCGTACGCCGGCCCGCTGGCGCGAGAGCATCCCGCCGATGTGCATCAGGCAGGAGTTGTCGCCGGCGACCAGCACCTCGGCGCCGGTGTCGAGCACGTGCCTCGCCTTGTCGGCGCCCATGGCGATCGACGTGTCGGCGTTCTTGAGCGCGAAGGTGCCGCCGAAGCCGCAGCACTCCGTCGCCATCGGCAGCTCGACCAGCTCGAGACCTCGGACGCCCTCCAGCAGCCGCCGGGGCCGGTCGCCCACGCCGAGCATCCGCAGGCTGTGGCAGGTCGGGTGGTAGGTGACCCGGTGCGGGAAGTAGGCGCCCACGTCGACCACGCCCAGCACGTCGACGAGGAACTCCGAGAGCTCGTGCACCCGCGGCGCCGTCTCCGCGACCGCGGTCACGAGCCCGGCGTCACCGGAGCGCTGGGCCACGAGGGCGTGCTGATGGCGCGCCGACCCGGCGCACGACCCCGAGGGCGTCACGACCGCGTCGTAGCCGGCGAATGCGTCGACGAAGGTGCGCACGACGGGGACGGCCTCGTCCATGTAGCCGGTGTTGACCATCGGCTGGGCGCAGCAGGTCTGCGCGGCGGGGAACTCGACGTCGACCCCGAGACGGCGCAGCAACCGCACGACGGCCTTCCCCGTGTCGGGGAACATGGCGTCGTTGACGCAGGTGATCTGGAGGGCGACCCTCACAGCTCGGCATCCTTCCACGCGCGGGTGCGCGGCTCGTGCCGGCGGAGGTCGTGGCTGCGTGCGACGAGGTCGCGCAGCTCGTCGAGCCCGCCGTGGACGGCGCCGGCGGCGCGACCCTGCACGAGCACGTTGCCGAGGGCGGTGGCCTCCACGGGGCCGGCGTCGGCGTACGCCGCGGCGAGGGACTCGACGACGGAGCGCACGAGGCCGGCATCGTCGGCGGGCGGGGCGACGTCGTACTCCGCGCACCACGCGGTGATCCGCCCCGGCATGTCGCCCGGCGGCACGAAGCGCGGGTCCTGGACGTCGAAGACCGGGACGGGGCCGGTCACGTCGGCCGCCGCCGCGAGGAG
Source organism: Nocardioides sp. (assembly GCF_025965415.1). Lineage (GTDB taxonomy): Bacteria > Actinomycetota > Actinomycetes > Propionibacteriales > Nocardioidaceae > Nocardioides. The sequence goes on along the minus strand of NZ_JAOPWY010000139.1, from coordinate 2,403 downwards.
GGCGCCGAGGTCGTCGCGTCCCCAGGTCCGCCGCGTCTCGCTGAGCAGCCCGGTCGTCGACGCGTTGGTGCGCTCGGCGACCTCGGCCCCCGTCAACCCGTGGGCGAGGAGGTCGGTGACCAGTCGGTCCACGAGGACCACCAGTGCTCGTCCCGGTCGAGCGCGGCCTCCACGTGTGCTGCCTCGGCAAGGACGTCGAGGACCGTCTGCGACGAGATCCGGCCCTCCATGCGCTGGTGGTGGAGGTCGGAGACGTCCTTCCACCGCCGCCCGCCCTCGGCATCGACGATGAGGTCCAGCCCGTGGTCATCAGTGTCGATGTGCCCGGGCCCGCGCTTCACGGGTGCCTCGAAGTTGATGTACCAGTGGCGGAACAGGCCGTCCGGCGTGAAGAACTTCCAGACGCTGTAGAGGTCGCCGCTGCGGAACAGCTGGAGGACGATCGAGCCGCCCCACTCCGAGTGGTGCGCCCAGGGATGGACGCCGAACGAGTGGCGGGGGAAGGTGAACCTCGAGCCGGGGTCGAGCCGAACAGCCAGCGTGTCGCCGTCGTCGTGCACCACGGTCACCGGCGAGGTCATCCACACCTCGTCGTGCAGGACCTCGCGTCGCTCGATGACGTGGCCGGCCTGGAACGGAGTCATCACCGGAGGCTAGACGACGGTGTTCGGCTGCCCCTGCCGATCGGTGGACCCGGGGTGGCCGGCCAACCGGTCACGGACGGAGGTCCACGACAGCTCGGGGTACCGGTCGTTGTCGAGGGGATCCAGCCGGATCCGGCCGTCGAACATGTCGCGGCTGTACTGCATGCCCTGCCAGACCGGGAACACGGCGTCGTCACCGGGTGCCAGCCTCCTGGCGATGCCGATCATGGCGCTCATGCTGGTGAGGCCGCCCGTCCGCAGCGGCCGGTAGGTGCTGCCGGTCGTCTCGGACAGGACTCCGGCCAGGTCCCGCACGCCGAGGGAGTCACCGGCGATGCGGAGGATGCGCGGCGTGGTGGGGTCCAGGGCGGCGGCAGCGGTGTAGGCCGCGACGTCGTCCTTGGTGGTGAAGTCGAGTCGCTGGTCGGCGTCGTGCCAGAAGAGGACCCGTCGGATGCGGGACTGGGTGAGCGGCATGTCGCCGTCCAGCAGCTCCATGAACGCTCCGTTGAGGACGGACGTGACCTCGATCGAGGCACGGTCGGCTCGACCCATGAACTCGCGTCGGAGGTCGAAGTTGCGGTTGCGCCCCGCGGGCGTCGCGGTGAAGTCCGCGGAAAAGTCGGAGGGATGAATCGGGGGACGCCGGCGCGCACGGCGGCGTCGATGAGGACGCTCTGCCGGTCGAGGATGACGTCGCCCAGCCCGTTGAGGGCGGAGATGACGCAGGCGGCACCGGCGCAGGCGCTGGCGACGGAGCCGACGTCGCGAGCATCCGCCGAGACCACCTCGAAACCCTGTTCTGTGAGCCGGTTCCGCGCAGCATCGTCGGCATCGTGACGGACCAGCGCGCGGACCGATGCGCCGCGCGCGACGAGCGACTGGGCGATCCGACCACTGAGGTCTCCCGTGGCACCGGCGACGACGATGGTGGGACTCATGGTCGGCAGTCTTGCCGGGTGGGCCAAGACCGCTGTAGCCCTCGTGCGCCGGTTCTTGACCGATCGTCCATGGTTTCGACCTGGATCGTCGTCGGAGCGTGGGGATATAATCGAACACATGATCGAGACAGGTGAAGCAGGATCAGGAGTGGGAGCCGGGGTCGATGACGACCTTGGTCCCGTCGCCCTGCTCGCCTCGATACGCGCGCGCAAGGCCGCCGAGGACCGTGCCGCGGCTGACGTGCTCGCCCTCGCCGCGCGGTGGGCCGACCTCCACCCCCCGGAGTCCATCGACACCGCCGCGGCGTTCAGCGTTCCCGGCTTCGAGCACGAGGAACCCATCGCCGGCATCGGTTGCCCGGCGGTGGCGGAGTTCTGCGTCGCCGAGCTCGGGTCGGTCCTCGGCATCACCTCGGTGTCGTCGAAGCGGCTGATCGGGCACGCGCTCGAGCTGCGCCACCGCCTGCCGCGACTGTGGGCGCAGGTGGTGTCCGGTCGGGTGCCGGCCTGGCGGGCACGCACGGTCGCCGAATCCACCATCCACTCGACGCCGGCTCTCACTGTCGAGGCCGCCGGTTGGGTCGACGCCCAGGTCGCGGCCGTGGCCGCGAAGATCGGTCCGGCTCAGCTCGACCGTCTCGTCGCCGAGACCATCCGACGTTTCGAGCTCGCCGCCCCGGACCCGACCGAAGACCCCGAGGACGGCTACCTCGCCGTCGACCCGCGCCATGTCACGGTCAACAAGGACGACGTCCACTACGCCGGCACCCTGCACGTCGAGGCCGACCTCGACCTCGCCGACGCCCTCGACCTCGACC
>NZ_JAOPWY010000125.1 GCF_025965415.1 Nocardioides sp. | reverse complement strand
TTGCCACCCAGCCCCGAGACCCCCATCTCGATGTCCATCGCGTCGTAGAAGGGCTCGAGCTCCTCATAGCTGATCGGCCAGTCGTCGGCCACCCCGTCCAGGGACTTGACCCGGAAGTCCGAGGGCAGCGCCCGACTCCAGCAGGCAGCGAACAACACGCTCGAGCCGCCGACGCCGTTGAACATGATCACCGAGAGATCCGAGTTGGACCAGTCGACCGGGTAGTCCTCGGCCTTGCCGCGCACGTTGGGGTCCGGACTCCACTCCTTGTCCGCCGCCAGCTCGAACTCGGGCTTGTTGCCCGGATAGTCGCTGGGGTTGGTCCAGTGGCCCTGCTCCAGCACGACCACCGACAGCCCCGCCATCGCGAGGTGCTTGGCCGCCACCCCGCCCGACGCGCCACCGCCCACGATCAGCACGTCAGCAACGTCGACTTTGCCTGCCATCGCCTACCTCCTGCACGATATGCATCTTTTCTGCATATGTTGCCGACACGCTAGATCGTGGAGTCGACTGCCGTCAACGGCATCCGGGCGAAATCAGCGACGGGTTGCGGATGCTTGACCGCGCCTCTTGACCCTTCCACCCCGACGCATTAGCGTTGTTCAACATCTGCAGTGGCACTGCATATGTTGAACTCTCGCAGCGGCATCCCGCCCGACCTGCGTAGAGCACAGACTCTGGAGGTTTGTTCGATGCATACCCGTACGCTCGGTGACGACCTCGTCACCGGTTCGATCGGCCTGGGGTGCATGAGCATGTCGGGACAGTACGGCGATCATGACGACCAGGAGTCCCGCGCCACCCTGCGCCTCGCCGTCGATCTCGGCGTGACCTTGTTCGACACCGCGGACATCTACGGACCTTTCGCCAACGAGGCCCTCGTCGGCCGCGAGCTGGCAGCTGTCCGCGACAGCGTCGTCCTCTCCACCAAGTTTGGGCTGGTGCGTGCCTCCACCGGCCAGCACATCGGCGTCAACAGCCGCCCCGAGTACATCAAGCGGAGCTGCGACCTGTCGCTGCAACGTCTCGGCACCGACTACATCGATGTCTACTGGCAGCACCGCGTCGATCCCGACACCCCCATCGAGGACACCATCGGGGCGATGAAGGAATTGGTCGAGGCGGGGAAGGTGCGCCACATCGGGCTCACCGAGGCCTCCCCGGAGACGATCCGACGAGCACACGCCGTCCACCCCTTGGCTGCCGTCCAGCACGAGTACTCCTTGTGGAGTCGCGACGTGGAGGACGAGGTGCTGCCAACGCTGCGCGAGCTCGGGATCGGGCTGGTCTCCTACAGTCCCCTCGGGCGCGGGTTCCTCACCGGTGCCTTCACCGAGCTCAGCGCGCTCGCCGGCGACGACTACCGTCGCAAGGACCCGCGCTTCCAGGACGAGGCGATGGCCGCCAACGTGCGGATCGTCGAGACCGTCGCGACGATTGCCGCTGAACTCGAGTGCACACCGGGTCAACTCGCGCTGGCGTGGATCCTGGCCCAGGGTGATGACATCGTACCGATCCCCGGCACCAAGCGCCGTACGTACCTCGAGCAGAACATGGCATCGCAAGCTCTTCAGCTCACCCCGAGCCAGATTCGACTGCTCTCAGCGAGCGTTGTCCCCGAGACCGTCGTGGGAGATCGCTACGCCGACATGTCGGGTCTCGGCATCTGAGCGCTGCGCACCCCCGTCGTTGTCGCCTGAACTGATCGGAATGCCCCGATGACCAACCTCTTCGACCGCGTGCTCCCGGACGTGCTGGTGACTCGGGCGCGGATGACGCCGCACCGAGTGTTCCTCCAACCAGTGGACCAGCCACCGGTGACCTTCGCGGAGACCTACGCTCGCGCGTGCTCGGTGGCCCACGGCCTCCTCGACCTGGACGTGCAGCGTGGTGACTGCGTCGTGATCATGGCCGACAGCTCGACCGATTCGATCTGCACCTGGTTGGGCATCCAGCTGGCTGCGGCGGTCGAGGTCGCCATCAACACCGGTTACCGTGGAGCATCGCTGACCCACGCCCTGCAGAACTCCAGGGCCAAGGTCATCTACGTCGCCGCAGCGCTCGTTCCCCGCCTCGCCGAGGTTCGTGGTTCGCTGACCTACCTCGAGACCGTGGTCGTGTACGACGCCCTCGATCTGCACGACGACCTCAGGATCGACGGCCTGCGCGTGCTGCGTTTCGCCGACGTCCTGGGCCCCGACAACACCCACCCGGATCGTCCGGTGCACCCTCGAGACCTCGCCTCCGTCGTCTACACCTCCGGGACGACCGGCCCAGCGAAGGGCGTCATGATGCCCCACGGGCAGATCTCGCTCTTCGCGCGGTTGGGCATCGAGGGGAGTGACATGACCGAGGACGACGCGCACTACTGCTTCATCCCGCTCTATCACGTCGCCGGCAAGTTCATGGCTCTGTACGCCAGCCTCATCACCGGTGGACGGGTCATCGTCGACACGGCGTTCTCGGCCGAGCACTGGCTGCCCCGGGTCCGCCAGTACGGTGCCACCATGTCGCACGTGCACGGGCCCCTGGTCGAGATGATCTACAACCAGCCTCCGACACCGGAGGATGCCGACAACGAGGTCACCCGCATCGTGGCCTCACCGTTCCCGGCCAAGATCGCGCACGACTTCGAGCGACGCTTCGGACTCCGCGGCATCGAGACCTGGGGTATGACCGAGGTGACGGTGCCGGTGTGGCAGCCCCACGACCGACCTCTGCAGACCGGCTGCTGCGGCTTCGTCCGAGACGAGTACTTCGACCTGCGCATCGTCGATCCCGACACCGACGAGGGGCTTCCGCGAGGCCAGACGGGCGAGATCGTGCTGCGGCCACGACAGCCGTGGACGATGATGCAGGGCTACTTCCGCAATCCCGAGGCGACTGCCGAGGCTTGGCGCAACCTCTGGTTCCACACCGGCGACCTCGGCTTCATGGACGACGAGGGACGGATGTACTTCGTGGACCGCGCCAAGGAACGGATCCGGCGGCGCGCGGAGAACGTCTCGTCGTACGACATCGAGGCCGCAGCGTTGAGCCACCCGCACGTGCGGGAGTGTGCCGCCGTCGGCGTCGCGTCGGAGTTCGAGGGGGACGACGACATCCTCCTCTACGTCGTGAGTGCCGCCGGAGCGCCCCAGGACCCCGAGGCACTCCTCGGCCACCTGGTCAAGGAGTTGCCCCACTTCATGGTGCCCCGCTACGTGAGCTACGTGAGCGACTTTCCCCGCACCCCGACTGGCAAGACGCAGAAGGCCCTGCTGCGTGACGCGGGCAAGGGCACCGCAACGTGGGACCGGAAGGCGGCAGGCGTGAGTCTTCGCAACCTGGCCTCCGCCGCCAACGAGGAGACACCATGCTGATCAAGACGCTCGACCAGATCCAGGTCGGGGACCGCGAGGTCTGGACCCGCACCATCACCGAAGCCGACGTCGTGCTCTACGGCGGGCTCATCGGTGATCGCGGTCCTCTGCACCTCGACGAGCCCTTCGCGGCCTCGACCCACTTCGGGGCCCGGCTGTCCTACGGAATGCTTCACGCCGGATACATCGGCGCGACCCTCGCCCAGTTGCTCGGCGTGGGCAGCGCCTATGTCGGCCAGAACCTTCGGTTCAGGGCACCGGTGTTCGTCGGCGACACGATCGAGGTGGTGACGATCGTGACGGGCAAGGACGAGCAGAAGTCGCGGGTCTTCGTCGAGACGACATGCACTCGCGCGGACGGAGTCGTCGCGATCCAGGGAGAAGCCGAGTTGCTCATCTTCGACGTGCCACCCGCGCAGAGCAGGTCCTGATCACACTGTGGATCGCTCGATGGACCTAGCCACCTTCGAGGCGACGTTCGACCGTGTCCGAAACTGGGGGCGGTGGGGAGATCACGACGACCGCGGAACGCTCAACCACGTCACGCCGGCCCAGGTGAGGGCAGCTGCGAGGTTGGTCCGCGACGGCATCACCGTCAGCCTCGCGCACGATCTGGACACCGTGACGGGACCGGACAACAGCAAGCCCGCACTCCATTACATGACCAGGCTCGCCGACGCCGGCGGCGGCGAGCCGCAGGTGAACATGGATTTCATCGGCACCGACTTCCATGGCAAGTCCGTGACCCATCTGGACGCCTTGTGCCACGTGAACTACCGCGGGCTGCTCTACAACGGTGTCCCCGCGGCATCCGCCCTGAGCAGCGGTGGTAGCGCCTTCGGCTCCGTGCTCACGATGGCCGACGGGATCGTGAGCCGCGGTGTGTTGCTCGACGTCGCGCGGAGCCGCGGGATCGAGTGGATCGAGCCGGGCGAGACCATCAGGCGCGACGAATTGCAGCAGGTTGCCTACATCCAGGGCCTGCAGCTGTCGCGTGCGGATATTGTCTTCGTCCGCACCGGTGCGCGGCGCCGAAGGGAGGCGCGTGGGGCGTGGAACCCCAACTCTTATAGCGCGGGCTTGTACCCGGACGTGATGGAGTGGCTGCACGAAAACGACGTATGCATCCTGGCGTCCGATGGTGACAGCGACACACGGCCGAGCCCGGTAGAGAAGGTTGAGTCCCCAATCCACGCGTTGGCCCTCGCGGCAATGGGTATGCCTCTGCTGGATAACGTGTACCTCGAGTCACTCGCTCTAACTTGTGAACGCCAAAATCGGTGGGAGTTCCACTGTTCGATCGCGCCGCTCCGAGTTCCCGGTGGCACCGGTTCGCCTGTCAACCCGATAGCGACGTTCTGATGGCCGTGAACGACAATCTAGGGACTGACGAGCCCGTGGCCCGCTCTGTACAAGCCAGGAGCATCTGGCCCGCCCCCAACTGGACTGGCATCAGCAATGACTAGTGGAACTCGGACAAGTCAGACTCCTGACCTGGGTCCTCCGCTGAGGGCAGAACTCTCCATCTGGCGGCGCTGAGGAGCAAGCCGTCTGGACGCCACGCCAAACCGTGGCGCGTTGTTGCCGAGACCCATCCATCCTGTCACCGCGGGGGCGTGCAACGACCGACGCTCCGCTCACCCTCAGGCGGAGCGTGGCGCTGGAAGGTCGTCATTGGGCCCGGGACGAACAACTCGTCCAACTCGGAGGTCAGGCCGGCAAGCACTGTCCGATGCTCGTCCCACTCACCGGGCGGCAGTGCCGCTTCTAAGGTTCCGGCCACGATCGCGGCCATCGAGTACGGCTGGTCGACCGGCACTTGGTCCAAGGCACACCATGCCTTGGCCCCATCACCGGCCAGCCAGCTGGAGAACGCGGCTAGTGACGCTGCGGGCGCGCGTACCTGGTCGGGGGCACGGCGGGTGAGGTCGATCCACAGTGCCTGATGCTCACGTGAGGCCTCTCGTGTCATCTGTCCCCAACGCATCGCGGGTGCTCGTGGGTTGAACCGCGACAAGAAGGCGCGCTGCATCTGCGTCGCTGAGCCGGGCGCCGTCGGCGAGGACCTCTGCGACACGCATTCCGGCCGATTCCCGCACTGCGGCGTACGTGGTGCGTGCAGCCCTGCCGTCCTTGAGCAAGGCGGCCACCGGCTTTCGGTCGCCCGCCATGCTGGCCGCCATCGTTTCTCGACTCGCAGCGGGGCGCGCACATCGGCCGTAGACACTTTTTGCGGCCATCTTGTCGGCTGCGTCCTGGCTGCACCGACCGGTGGCCGAAGTGTTGAACTCAACCCATACGGAGTCGTTGATCCACAGCCGCACCGGGATTCTGATGCCGATCTCGCCGAGCCTTCGGCCGATGTCGTGGCTAGTGACGGCGGCGTTCGCTCGATCGGATGTGAAGCACAGCACGGCCACCACTACCGGCCCGTCAGCGCGCCGCGCGTGCGTGGCTAGTTGTGATGCCCAGCCAGGTTGTTCAACCTGGCGATGGGGGCGGCCTTCCCGATTGCTGAGTGGGGCCGGTGGTGGTTGTACTCGTGGATCCATGCTGGCAGAGCGGCGAGTCGGGCGGATTCGGAGTT
>NZ_JAOPWY010000124.1 GCF_025965415.1 Nocardioides sp. | reverse complement strand
AACGGCACGACGACGTTCACCGGCACCGGCGTGACCTACGTCCCGGACGCCGACTACTGCAACACCGGCACCGGCGGCACGGCCGACACCTTCTCGTACGCCCTCAACGGCGGCTCGAGCGCGACGGCCTCCGTCACTGTGACGTGCGTCGACGATGCCCCGGTCGCCGTGGGCGACTCCCGCACCCTGATGGAGGACGCGGGTGCCACGGCCCTCGCGCCGGTGGGCAACGACACCGACGTCGACGGCGGGCCGACGTCGATCACGTCGGTCACCCAGCCGGCCAACGGCACCGTCGTCATCACCGGCGGCGGCACCGGGCTGACGTACGCCCCCAACGCGAACTTCTGCACCGCCCCCGACGCCGTCGACGCGTTCACCTACACGCTGAACGGCGTATCGACCGCGACGGTCAGCATGACCATCACCTGTGTGAACGACGCACCCGTCGCAGATGACGAGACCGTCGCCGGCGCCATCGGCAACACCACGCTCATCGGCAACGACTCGAGCGACGGAGCTCCCACGGTGGGCCACATCAGCCGCACGGTGAGTGCCGACCTGCTCGGCGGTGACAGCGACGTCGACGGCCCCGGACCGCTCGTCGTGACGGCGGGGACGTTCGCGACCAACGACGGTGGCTCGGTCGTCCTCGAGGCCGACGGCGACTTCGTCTACAGCCCGGCGGCCGCGACGAGCTGCACGGACACCAGCGACTTCTTCGACTACACGCTCTCCGACGGTGCCACCGTCCCTGCCACCGACACCGGTCGGGTGACGATCACGCTGACCGACTGTGTCTGGTACGTCTCCAACAACGCGACGGGCAACGCCGGTACGTCGAGCGCACCGTTCGACACGCTGGCCCAGGCGCAGACCGCCTCGACGGCCAACCACACGATCTACCTCTTCGATGGCGACAACACCGCGGCGGGCTACAGCACCGGCTTCGACCTCAAGGCGGGCCAGCGCCTGCTGGGCGAGGCCGCCGACCTCCAGGTCGCAGGCGCCCTCCTGCGCAGCGCCACGCCGACCGCGCGGCCGAGGATCGCCGACACCGACGCCGACGTCGTGGTCCTTGCGGCGGGCAACACGGTGCGCGGGATCGAGGTCGACCCGCAGGGTGCCGGAGGCGGCATCTTCGGCGGCGGCGCCGCCAGCAGCGGCACGATCCAGGACGTCACCGTCGACGACCTCGGGGTGCCCGGCACGCAACCCGGCCTCGAGCTCGACTCGACGACCGGCACCTGGGCCGTCAGCGGCCTCGTCGTCAAGAACGGTGGCTCGTCCGGGGCGACCGGCATCCGCCTCAACAACGCCGGGACCGTCAACCTGGGCACGGCCGTGGGACCCAACACCGTGAGCACGAGCTCGGCGAAGGCGCTCGACCTCACCGGCACCGCCCTCGGCACGAGCAGTGCCCTCGCCGAGGTCGTGGTCAGCGGCTCGGCCGTGGGGGCCGTCTCGCTGGTCGACACCACCGGCACGATCTCGCTGGGCGACGGATCCTCGGGCGACCTGTCGCTGACGAACCTCACCGGGGCCACAGCTGCGTTCCGCCTGGCGAACGCTGGGAACGTCACCGTGCCTGCCAGCGGCACGTCCAACGTGTCGATCACCGGCGGCCCGGCGATCGACGTCACCGGTACGCCCGGCGTGGGCCTGTCCTTCGACGACGTCGACTCGACCAGCAGCACCTCCGACGGCATCAACCTCTCCGGACTGGGTGCGGGCACGTTCAGCGCCGGCGCGGGCAGCACGATCACCAACTCCACAGCCGTGGCCTTCGACCTCGACGGCGGCAGCGGTGCGGTGACCTACGACGGCACCATCACCAGCGACGTCGGCAGGCTGGTCCGCGTCACCTCGACGACCGGCGGGACCAAGGACTTCAACGGCGCGATCACGGACAACGGCGACGGTGATGGCGGCGAGCTCGGCATCCAGCTCAGCGCCAACACCGGCGCGACCGTACGCCTGGACGGGGGCGTCGTGGTGCGCACCACGACCCAACCCGCCTTCACCGCGACCGGCGGCGGCACCGTCGCCGTCCCGGCGGCGGGCGGCGCGAACACCCTCGACGCGACCACCGGCACCCCGCTCACCGTCACCGGCACCGCCATCCACGGCGACGGGCTCACGTTCCGGCGCATCGCGTCCAACGGGGCCGCGAACGGCATCGTGCTCAGCGGGACGGGGGCGGGACGCCTCGCGGTGACGGGCGGCGGCGGGGCCTGCACCGTGGCCGCGCCGGCGTGCACCGGCGGCACCATCACGGGCTCGACCGGGGCCGGGATCTCCCTGACCAACGTCCCCGGTGGCACGAGCCTCGCCAGCATGCGGGTCACCCAGGGTGGCGACGACGGAATCCGCGCCACGACCGTGACCGACGTCGACCTGACCGACGTCCTCGTGACGGCCAACGGCAACAGCCACGCCGGCGGTCTCGAGGAGCGGGGTCTGGACTACCTCGACGTGACGGGCACGCCGCAGATCCTGCGCACGGTGGTCAGCGGGTCGGACGACTCCAACGCCCACATCAGGAACACCACGGGCACGACGACCCTGACCGTCGACGAGTCGACCTTCTCCGGCTCGAAGAACAACGCCGGTCTCCGGCTCCGGGGCGAGGGTTCGTCGACCATGACGGCGACGGTCGAGGGGAGCGTGTTCTCGCTCAACGCCGACCCGGGCTTCTCGATGCAGACCGACGCCGCCAACACGGCCCGGCAGACCCTGACGTTCAACGACAACGACGTCTCCGGCGGCAGCGCCAACGCCGTCCCGGGACGACCCCAGGTGTCGATCAACGCCGGCGGCGGCTCGACCGTCAAGGTCTCGGTGACGAACAACGACATCAAGAGCGCCGCCGGCGCGGAGCTCATCCTCAACACCATCCCCGGCCACACCGGCGTCTTCGACGCCAAGGTCGTCGGCAACGACATCAGTGACGCGCAGCCGGGTGCCCTCGACCCACTCGTCGACGGTGGCACGAGCATCTGGGGCTGGGCGCACGGGAGCGGGGCGACCCGGATGGAGATCCGCAACAACACGATCGCCAACTGGGGTGGGCGCGCGCTCGAGCTCTCCCACAACGACGGCACGGGCACGGCGGACTACACGGTGACGGGCAACCTGTTCAGCAACCCGGACGTCGGGGTCAACGTCTTCGAGGGCGTCTACATCGTCGCCGGCGGCGCGACCGGTGACACGAGCAACGTGTGTGTCGACCTCGAGAACAACACCGGGCTGGAGACGGCCGTGCAGCCGGCGGACCCGGACGTCCCCGACATCCTCATGGACCTGTGGGGGAGCGCCCAGCTGCGCTTCGCGGACGTGAACGTCGCCACGGTCGCGGCCGTGCAGGCGAGCCTCCTCGCCAAGAACCCGGGCAGCCCGGGTCTGACGTTCGACACCTTCAGCAACCCGCCCACCGCGACCCCCGCCACCGCCTGCACCCTGACGGTGGGCACCCCATGACGTACGACTGGACAGGAGAACGCCGTGGCTGAGCCGTTCCTCGCCGAGATTCGGCTGATGAGCTTTGCCTTCCCACCGAAGAGCTGGGCGCTGTGCGACGGCCAGCTCCTGCCGATCAACCAGAACCAGGCGTTGTTCAGCCTGCTGGGGACGACGTTCGGCGGCGACGGACGGGTCAACTTCGGGCTGCCGGACATGCGGGGCAGGGTGCCGATCCATGTGGGGTGGAGCCACACCCTCGGCGAGCGCGGTGGCGAGCAGGCGCACACCCTGTCGGTCGCCGAGCTGCCGACGCACACCCACCAGATGTCCGGTTCGAGCGCCGACGCCGACACCGTGATGCCCACCGGCAACGTCGTGGGTCGCTCCAGCCAGCTCTACGGGCCACCCGTCCAGCAGACCGTCCTGGATCCGTCGACCGACGGCAGCACGGGTGGGTCGCAGGCCCACCTCAACATGCAGCCGTTCCTGACCCTGTCGTTCTGCATCGCCCTGCAGGGCATCTTCCCGAGCCCGACCTGAGGACGTGACATGGCCCAGCCCTATGTAGGCGAGATCCGCATGTTCGCCGGCAACTTCGCACCCGCCGGATGGATGTTCTGCGAAGGTCAGCCGATGCCGATCTCCGAGAACGAGACGTTGTTCCAGCTCATCGGCACGACGTACGGCGGCGACGGCCAGTCCACCTTCGCCCTGCCTGACCTGAGGGGTCGCGTCCCGATCCACCAGGGCAACGGCTTCATCCTCGCGGAGACCGGCGGCGCGGAGTCGGTGACGCTGACCACCCAGCAGATCCCCGGCCACAGCCACCCGCTCGTCGCCAGCACCGCCGTCGGCTCGGCCGCCGACCCGTCGGGCAACGTCCTGGCCGCGAGCGGGTCGTCCAACGTCTACCGCCCGGCGCTTGCCGCGGCCCTGATGGCGACACAGTCGGTGGGCTCCACCGGCGGCTCGCAGCCGCACTCCAACATGCAGCCCTACCTCTGCCTCAACCACATCATCTCGCTCTACGGCCTCTTCCCCTCCCAGACGTAAAGGACCACCCATGGCAGACCCGTTCGTGGCGGAGATCCGGATCTTCCCGTTCAACTTCGCCCCCAAGGGCTGGGCGTGGTGCGACGGCCAGCTCCTGCCCCTGTCCCAGAACACCGCGCTCTTCTCCCTGCTCGGGACGACGTACGGCGGCAACGGCAAGTCGAACTTCGCGCTGCCCAACCTGCAGGGCAGCGCTCCGATGCAGCCCGGCCAGGGCCCCGGCCTCAGCCTCCACGACCTGGGGGAGACCGGCGGGAGCGAGACCGTGACGCTCCTCGAGAGCGAGATGCCGGCCCACACCCACGCCGTCAACGCCAGCTCGGGACCGGCGATCCTGCAAGCCCCGGCCGCCGACCGCGTGCTGGGTCGCGCCAACACCACCGTCTATCGCGCCAACCCCGACAACCCGGTCGCGCTCGCGCCGGAGGCGCTGGCTCCGGCCGGAGGGGACCAGCCGCACAACAACATGCAGCCCTACCTGACGTTCTACTTCAACATCGCCCTCCAGGGCGTCTTCCCGCCGAGGACCTGATCGCCATGACCGCCCTCGCCGGACCGCGACGCGTCGACGTCGCACTGCGGCCCTCGACCGACGCCGATCACGAGTTCCTCGTCGGCCTCTACGGGTCGACGCGCGACGAGGAGCTCTCCCAGGTGCCGTGGCCGCCCGGCCAGCGTGAGGCGTTCGTCCGGATGCAGTTCACCGCCCAGGACACCGAGTACCGCAGGCACAACCCGGACGGCTCCTTCGACGTCATCGAGGTCGACGGTCGCGCCGTCGGTCGTCTCATCGTCGACCGTCGCCCCGGGGACATCCGGATCGTCGACATCTCACTGCTCCCGGAGGCGCGCGGCGCCGGCATCGGTGGCCAGCTCATCGGCGCACTCGTCGACGAGGCGACCGCCACCGATCGCATCGTCAGCATCCACGTCGAGGCGCACAACCGTGCGGCCGCGCTCTACGCCCGGCTGGGCTTCACCGTGGCAGCCGACCTGGGTGTCTACCGCCGGATGGAGTGGACCTCGTGACCACCCGCCACGGACGGGCGTCAGGCGAAGGCCGCCTCGTAGCGCACGCTGTCAGCGTCGCGACCGAGCGGCACCAGGAACAGCTCCTGCTCGCCCAGCGTCGCGTGCGCCACGACGTAGGTGCCCTGCGGCAGCAACGGGTCCGCAGGTCCGCGGAAGACGAGCGAGAACTGCGTCCGCTCCTGGCCCTCGGGCCCCAACCCGCCCGGCTGCGCACTGGCCGTCGCCTCGACCAGCTCCACGGTGAGGACCTCGTCCGCGCCGACCGTCACTGCAAAGCCCTCGCCGACCAGGGGAGCGAAGTGCTCGTGCGTGAGCCACTCGATTCTCGTCACGCGCCGATGCTAGTCCCGCCCGCACTCGACCCCTCACGGAGCACGCCATGACCGATCTGTCCCGGAGGACCGTGCTGGGGGCGAGCGCTGCCGGCGCCGCCGTGCTGGCCGCCGGTCCCGTCGCCGAGGCCTCGGCCGCCCCGGCCGCCAAGGACCTCTACACGCGCCGCCGGTTCACCCGGCTGCGCGGCCGTACGTTCCTGCTGACCAGCCCGGCGGGGAGCTGGAGGGTCAAGCTGACGAACGTCAACGACCTGACCCATGCGGCCCGTGGCGAGCAGCACTCCTTCGCCCTGACCTTCCGTCGCGCGACCCCCGGACCGCCGCAGGGCACCTACACGTTGCGGCGCCCGGGCTTCAGCCCGACCGTCCTGTTCGTGGTGCCCAGCGACCGTCGTCGTCGCACCTACGAGGTCGTCGTCAACTAGTGGCGGCGTACTCCCGCGCGATCGCCGCACCGAGCCGCGCGTTGTGCTCGACGAGCGCGATGTTGGCGACCAGCGAGGACCCCTCGGTGATCTCGACGATGCGCCCGAGCAGGTAGGGCGTGGCGTCCTTGCCCGTGACGCCGAGGGCGTCCATGTCGGCGAGCGCGCGGTCGATGATGGCGCCGATCTCGTCGGCGGGGATCTCCGACTCGGCCGGGATCGGGTTGGCGACGACCACGCCGCCGTCCAGCCCGAGGTCCCACTTGGCCCGCATCAGCGCGGCGACCTCGGCGGGGGAGTCGACCCGCATCGGCGCACCGAAGCCCGACGAGCGGGAGAAGAACGACGGGAACTCGTCGGTGCCGTAGCCCAGCACGGGCACACCCAGGGTCTCGAGCTTCTCGAGGGTCAGGCCGATGTCGAGGATGCTCTTCACGCCGGCGCAGACCACGGCCACCGAGGTGGTCGAGAGCTCGGTGAGGTCCGCCGACACGTCGTACGACGTCTCCGCGCCGCGGTGGACCCCGCCGAGCCCGCCGGTCACGAACACGCCGATCCCCGCGAGGGCGGCCAGGCGCATCGTCGAGGCGACGGTCGTCGCGCCGTGCAGGCCGCGCGAGACGACGTACGGCAGGTCGCGGATCGACACCTTGACGACCGAGTCGTCGGAGGCGAGCAGCTCGAGGTCGTCGGCGGACAGGCCGATCGTCGGCGTGCCGTGGAGCACCGCGATCGTGGCGGGGATCGCACCGTTGTCGCGGACGATGCCCTCGACGGTGCGGGCCATCTCGACGTTCTGCGGGTAGGGCATGCCGTGGCTGATGATCGTGCTCTCCAGCGCGACGACCGGCTGGCCGGACGCGAGCGCGTCGCGGACCTCGTCGGTGACGGTCAGCATCTCAGGACTCCTCGGTGGTGGTCGACAAGACGGCGCCCAGGTCGGGGCGGACGGTGTGGGGGCTCTCGATGGTCGCGGCGGCGGCCCGGTGGCCCTCGCGGGCCGCGTCGACCGGGTCGGCCGCACGCAGCCACGCGGCGACCCAGGCCGCCAGCATCGCGTCACCGGCGCCGGTGACGTCGACGACCGTGGCCGGGACGGCGGGGAGGTGGACCGGCTCCTGGTCGCGGCTGCACATCCACGAGCCCTCGGCGCCGCTGCGCAGCCAGACGTGGGCGACTCCCCGCTCGTGGAGGTCCGCGACCGATGCGCGCCAGTCGGCAGCGGGGCGCCCGGTGAGCGCCGCCAGCTCGTCGGTGTTGGGGGTGACGAGGAAGAGGTCGCGCACCAGGTCGGCCAGCCGTGCGGCCTTGGCGACCGACACCGGCTCGAAGGCGACCGGCACGCCGGCCCGCGCAGCCGCCGACACGGCCTGGGCCGCCTGCGCGTGCGCCAGGTTGCCGTCGACCACGACCAGGGCGGCGTCCTCGAGGTGGAGGGTGTCGAGCTCGAGCCGGTCGATGATCTCCATGTCGGACACGGCCGCCACCAGCTCGCCACGGTCGTCGAGGACGGCGGTGTAGGTGCCCGTCCGGCCCGGCACCCGGCGAACGGCCCCGATGTCGGCGCCGCACGCGGCGGTCACCCGCAGCGCCTCGTCGCCGAACGCGTCGTCGCCCACGGCCGAGACGAGCCGGACCGGGGCGCCGAGCAGGCCGAGGCAGGCGGCGATGTTGCGGCCGACACCGCCGGGGGAGATGCGGGTGTGACCCGGGTTGCTGGTGGCTGGGACGAGGGGCGCGGACGTGCGCGCGACCACGTCCATGTTGGTGCCGCCGACGACCACCACCCACTGCTTCACGCGCAGATCCTGACAGAAGGGCCTGCGCCGCACTCACAGGATCCGCACAGGTGACTCCCACCCACGTGCCAGCCGGCGCGAGCACTGTCGGGTCATGGCGCTCACCCACGACCCGGCTCCCGCACCCGCCGCACCGCGGGCGCACGGCGTACGGCGGCTCGGTGTGCACGCCCGGCGCGACGCGGGCACCCGCCTCGCGGCCGCCAGCACCCTGTGGCTGTCGCTCCTCCTGGTGACGTGGTGGTGGGTGACCGGTGGCGGCATCGGCGACCTCGGCGCCTGGGCGACCGGCCTGCAGTCGATCGGCCGGATCACCGGCCTGGCCTCGGCGGTCCTGCTCCTCGCGCAGGTCCTGCTGATGGCGCGGGTGCCGGTGCTGGAGCGCGCCTTCGGCCAGGACGAGCTCGCCCGGATCCACCGGCTGGTGGGATTCACGTCCTTCAACCTCATGCTCGCGCACCTCGCCACGATCACGTGGGGATACGCAGGTGGGGCGCTGGCCTCGACACCGCGCACCCTCTGGGACCTCGTCGTCAACTACCCCGGCATGCTGCTCGCGACCGCGGCCACGGCGTGCCTGGTCATGGTCGTCGTGACGAGTATCCGGGCCGCCCGACGCAGGCTGCGCTACGAGTCGTGGCACCTGATGCACCTCTACGCCTACCTCGGCGTCGGGCTCGCGATCCCGCACCAGCTCTGGACCGGCGCCGACTTCACCTCCTCGCCGGGGCGCCAGGTCTTCTGGTGGTCGGCCTGGATCGCCGCCGCGGGCAGCGTGCTCGTGTGGCGGGTCGGCCTGCCCCTGTGGCGCAACCTGCGCCACGACCTCCGCGTCGCCGCCGTGGTCCCCGAGGGGGACGGCACCGTCTCGGTCCACGTGACCGGCCGCGCGCTGCACCGCCTGCCCGTCGAGGCCGGCCAGTTCTTCAGCTGGCGCTTCGGCGGCCGCCCCGGCCGCACCCGCGCCAACCCCTACTCGCTCTCCGCAGCCCCCGACGGCCGGTCGCTGCGGATCACCGTCCAGGACGTCGGCGACGGCAGCGCCGCGGCCGCCGGGCTGGCGGTGGGCTCCCGCGCCTGGGTCGAGGGACCCTACGGCCGGCTCAGCCCGCGCGCCCGCACCCAGCGCACGGTGCTGATGATCGGTGCGGGCGTCGGCATCACCCCGCTGCGGGCGCTGGCCGAGGGCCTGGAGTACGCCCCGGGCGAAGCGCTCGTCCTCTACCGCACGTCCTCGGCGCCGATCTTCGTCGACGAACTCAACGACCTGTCGCAGCGTCGCGGCCTCGTCGTCTGGGGGCTCCCGGGACGTCGACGGGCCCCCGACTCCTGGCTCGGCAGCGGCGTCGGGGCGACGACCGACCTGGCGGCACTGCGGTCCTGGGTCCCCGACGTCGCCGAGCGTGACGTCTTCGTCTGCGGCCCCCGCCCCTGGACCGACCTCGTGCTCCGCGACCTGAGGGGCGCCGGGGTGCCCGAGCACCACATCCACCTCGAGAACTTCGGCTGGTGAGTGCCGTGAAACGCATCGTCCTGTGGGGGCTGAGCACCCTCTCCGCCGTGGTCGTCCTCTTCGGCTACCACACCTCGACCTCCTCGGTCATGGCCACCAGCACCGAGTCGGCGTTCTCCGGCTCCCTGCAGGGGCAGGCCACCTCCGGGACCGGGTCGAGCACGACGACCAGCGGCGCGGCGCCGCCGAGCGACAGCACCTCGGGCTCGGCCGACGGGGCCTCGTCGGGGTCCTCGTCCGGCACGAGCACGGTCACCGGCGCCGCGGCCCAGACCCGCTACGGCCCCGTGCAGGTGCAGCTCGAGGTCTCGGGCTCGACCATCACCAACGTCAGCGTCCTGCAGTACCCCGACAGCGACGGCCGCGACCTCCAGATCAGCAGCTACTCCCTGCCCCGGCTCATCCAGGGGACCCTGGACGCGCAGGGCAGCGGGGTGTCGATGGTCAGCGGCGCGACCTACACCAGCCAGGGCTACCTGCAGTCGCTCCAGAGCGCGATCGACCAGGGCGGGCTGTGAGCACCGCGATGACCGCCCCCGCGATCACCCGTCGCGTCGAGCAGGTGATGGGCATGCCGATCAGCCTCGCCCTGCGCGGCCGGCACGCCGGCGACGCGACCGGCGAGGCCGCCTGGCAGGAGGCGCTGGCCGAGCTGCGCCGGGTGGACGAGGTCTTCAGCACCTGGCGACCTCACAGCCAGGTCTCGCGCCTGGGCCGCGGTGAGATCACCCTCGACGGGTGCGACCCCGCGGTGGCCGAGGTGCTCCGGCTCGGCGACGACGCCCGGCTGTCGTCGGACGGCGCGTTCGACATCTGGCTGCCGGACGCGGACGGCGTACGCCGGCTCGACCCCAGCGGCGTGGTGAAGGGCTGGGCGGTCGACCGGGCGGTGGCCCCGCTGCTCGCGCTGGCCGACACCGACGTGTGCCTCTCGGCCGGTGGCGACATGGTCTGCCATGTCGCCGACCCCGACGGGGAGCCTTGGTCGATCGGCATCGAGGACCCCCTGGACCCCACCCGGCTCGTGGCCCGGGTGCCCGTGCACTGCGGGGCCGTCGCCACCTCCGGCTCGGCCCACCGGGGGGCCCACGTGGTCGACGCGCGGTCTGGACGAGCGCAGGACGCACTGGCGTCCGTCACCGTCATCGGGGCACACCTGACCGGTGTCGACATCGACGCCACCACCGCCCTGGCCCTCGGCGTCGACGGCCCCGCCTGGCTGCGCTCGCGCCTGCGGACCGCGGTCGTCGTCCGGGCGGACGGTCGCGCGGAGACCGTGGCCTGAGGCGTCAGATCTCGTCGTCGACGTACGTCGGGCTCGCCACGCGCAGTCCGGCGAGGGTCAGCGGCACCGAGGTCAGCATCAGCAGCACGATCACCAGCGACCAGCCGCCCGTGGCGTCGTGGATCAGCCCGACGACGAAGGGCCCGATCGCGGCGAGGGCGTAGCCCACGGGCTGCACGAAGCCGGAGAGCTGTGCGGTCACCGACGGGTGGCGCGTGCGTGCGGTGATCAGCGCGATCGCGGTCGGGAACGCCAGCCCGGAGAGGCCGAGCATCAGCGCCCAGAGCCATGGGAGGGTCGCCGGTGCGACGAGCAGGCCGGCGTAGCCGAGGGCGAGCATCACGCCGAACGACACCATCCACGCGTGCAGCCCGCGGCTGCGCGCGATCACCGTCGGCATGGCCAGCGCCCCGATGATGCCGACGCTGGAGAGCAGCGCCTGGAGCGCGCCGGCTGAGGAGGCGGAGATGCCGGCGTCGCGGTAGATCTGCGGCAGCCAGCCGAACTGGACGTAGGCGTGCATCGACTGCACGCCGAAGAGCACGGTGAGCGCGACGGCGGTGGGGGAGTGCGCGACCCGCCCGGTGGGCGCCTCGCCGCTGATGGCGTGCTCGGTGGGAGAGCGGTGCTCGCGCAGCGCGAGCCACGCCCACAGCGGCACCGCCACCAGCACCAGCAGGCCCCACATGCCCAGGCCGGTCTGCCACGAGTCGCGCGCCTCCGTGACCGGCGCGGTGGCGAGCGCGCCGATGGTGCCACCCACCACGAGCCCGGTGCCGTAGGCCGTCATCAGCACCACCGCGTGGCCGTGCGCCTTGATCCAGGCGGGGACGAGCACGTTGCCGACCGCCATGCCGGCCAGGGCGAGGACGGTCAGGAGCAGGAAGACCGGCACGCTGCCGGTCGTGACGCGCAGCAGCAGCCCGGCCGCGGCAGCAGTGAGGCCGATCGCGATCCCGGCGGTCATCCCGACCCGACGGGCGAAGCCCACCGCCAGCGCGCCGACGAGCCCGAAGCAGAGCCCGGGGAGCCCGGTCATCGCACCGGCGACGCCGGCGCTCATGCCCAGCCCCTGGCGTACCTCCTCCAGCACCGGGCCGGGCGACGCCGCACCGGGCCTGAGGTTGATCGAGACGAGGACGACGGCGGCGAGCAGGATGCCGAAGGGGACGGATGTTCTGCGGGGAGGGTCAGCGGCGTCGGACACGTGCACGGACTCTAGGGAGCACCAGCAGCGCGCCGAGGACGAGGGTCGCCACGACCACGAAGGCCGTCGCGGTGCCCTGCCCGCTGGCCTGGCGCAGGAGCATGCCGCCCACCAGGGTCCCCAGCCAGACGACGACGCCCGAGGCGATCGCCGCCGGGGGCCGGCGGGTGACCCGGAGCGCGGTCCACGCGACCAGCGTGCCGACGAGGAAGGGCCACGCGGTGGTCCACCAGCCGCCGGGCGTCAGCGTGCCGTAGTGGCTGAGTCGTCCGACCACGGCGAAGACGCCGACGAGCAGGAGGTCCATCAGCAGCCACATGGGTCCGACCCTAGGTGGGGCGTGGATACGCTCGTGCCATGAGGTGGGACGCATGAGGTCGACGGTGCACTGGGCGGTTGCGCACGGCCTCCCGACCCTGTTCCTGCGCCGCGCCGCCGACCAGGGTGACCTCCAGGCCCGCCTGATCCGCGTGGGGTCGCTGGGCACTGACGAGGTGTTCGACCTGGTCGAGGAGATCCGGTCGCAGGGCCCGCTCTACCGCTCCCGGATCGGCCACGTCGCCACCAGCCACGGCGCCGTACGCCAGCTGCTGACCAGCGACGACTTCCGCACCGGGCTGCCCAACAACGAGGGCACGCTCGGCAGGATCGCGCGCTGGGCGGCCCCGGACACCCTGCACCCCGTCGAGCCGCCGTCCCTCCTGGTGACCGAGCCGCCCGACCACACGCGCTACCGCAAGCTCGTCACGCGGGTCTTCACCATGCGTGCGGTGGAGCGGCTGCGCGAGCGCACCGAGGAGATCGCGGCCGACCTGCTCGACGACCTCGAGCCGCGCGCGAGCAGCAGCGTCGACCTGGTCGAGGCCTACTGCGCCCAGCTGCCGGTGACCGTGATCGCGGAGATCCTCGGGGTGCCGGAGGCGGAGCGCGGGCGCGTCCTGGACTTCGGCTCGGCGGCGGCGCCCAGCCTCGACCTCGGCCTCGGGTGGCGGCGCTATCGGTCCGTGTCGCGGGCGCTCGAGCAGTTCGACGCGTGGCTCGGCACCCACCTCGACAACCTGCGGCGCGAGCCCGGGGACAACCTCCTCAGCCAGCTCGTCACCGTGCGCGACGAGGGACAGGGGCTCAGCGAGTCCGAGCTGAAGGCGACCGCGGGGCTGGTCCTGGCGGCGGGCTTCGAGACCACGGTCAACCTCCTCGGCAACGGCATCGCGCAGCTGCACGACCACCCCGAGGAGCGCGCCCGCGTCGTCGCCGACCCGTCGTTGTGGACCAACGTCGTGGAGGAGTCGCTGCGACTCGACCCGCCGGTGCTGCTCACCGGTCGGATGGCGCTGCGCGACACCGAGCTCGCCGGTCAGCCGGTGCGCGCCGGGTCGCTGGTGACCGCCATCCTCGGCGGCGCCAACCGCGATCCGGAGGTCTTCGCCGACCCGCTGCGCTTCGACGTCGGCCGGACCAACGCGCGTGAGCACATCGCCTTCTCGGCCGGGCGGCACCACTGCCTCGGCGCCCAGCTCGCCCGGATGGAGGGCGAGGTCGGGTTGCGCGCGATCTGGGACCGCTTCCCCGACCTGCGGCTCGACCCCGGCGCCCGGCGCCGCGAGACCCGCATCCTGCGCGGCTTCGAGAGGCTCCCGGCGACGCTGCGTCCCTAGGTGTGATGCCCAGCCAGGTTGTTCAACCTGGCGATGGGGGCGGCCTTCCCGATTGCTGAGTGGGGCCGGTGGTGGTTGTACTCGTGGATCCATGCTGGCAGAGCGGCGAGTCGGGCGGATTCGGAGTT
>NZ_JAOPWY010000121.1 GCF_025965415.1 Nocardioides sp. | reverse complement strand
TGGGCCTCACCAGCGCGCTCATCGTGCCGCTGGCCGGTCGCGATGGGGGCGTCGTCGGGACGTTGACGCTCATCCACGCTGAGTCCGGCCGTCGCTACAGCGAGGAGGACTGCGCCTTCCTCGAGGCCGTGGCCGACCGGGTGGCGGTCGCCCTGGACACAGCCGCCAGCTTCGAGCAGCAGTCCGAGCGGCTGGCGGGAGTCACCTTGGTGGCCGAGGCCGCCCAGCGGGCGATCCTCGCACCACCGCCCGCCCGGGTCGGACCGGTCGCGTTGTCTGCCCGCTACCTGTCGGCTGCCCGGGAAGCCCAGATCGGGGGGGACCTCTACGAGGTCGTCCGCGGGCCGTCGTCCCTGCGACTGTTGGTCGGCGGAGCAGCGAAGTACTCGACGACGGTGGTGGTGCCCCAGGCAAGAGTCGAACTTGCGACCTTTCGCTTAGGAGGCGGCTGCACAGACGGCCCTGACCTGCGACGCCATGCGTCGCGGGCCCCGATTCACATGAACTTCCCATACGGGTCACCGTTCCGGGAGCCCCGGTTGGTGCCAGAGCGGACGCACCGGCACGGTTCGGCACCGCTTGCCCACCTGCACCACAGGACAACCCCAACGGACCTCGCGGCCGGCCTCCCGACCCTGCTCACCATCCACGACATCGCGTGCCTGCTCCGACTGCACCGCACTGCCGCCTACGCCCGGACTCGCGAACCGGACTTCCCCGATCCTCTGGTCATCTCCGGCTCGTGCTACCGCTGGTACACCCATGAGGTCCTTGCCTACGTCGACGCCAGACGTACTTCCAAGACCGTGCCCCGACCTCGACGGGGCGAGGAGGACTGCTCTCTTCCAAGCGGTCTCGCGCACCCCGTGCCCCGGGTGAGAGTGCCGCGGCGCACGCGTCACGATGCCGATCGGGATGTCCCCCCAGCCGGTGAACGGCGGAGTCACTAACCATGGCGCGCCCCCAGCCCTACGACCGAGCGGCCGACCCGGCCCGTCCCGACGGTGAGCACGCCGCCTGGGACACCCCTGCAGGACTGGTGGCGATGTACGCCCCGACCGTGCTGGTCCCGTACTACCGGATCACCTGGGGCAACCCGCAGGAGGGCACCTCCGTCGGCAGGTACTTCGACACCGCGTGGGCGAAGGCGCTCGCCCGCGAGCATCTGCTCCTCGCCGGAGCCACGCCGCGGACCGAGTTCAGTACATCGGTCGGAATCGACTACTGGCTCTCCCCGGAGCGACCCAAGCCCAAGGGATCGTGGGGCGAGTCCCACACCAAGACGATGACCTACTACGCCACGCGCTACTCCGGCCAGTGTTCGGCGGGGTCCGGCACCTCGACCTGCGCCGGGCCCACCTACAGCTCGCGGTGAATCTCGCCCCGACGGAGTCCGAGGGCCGCAACGTCCGGAGAGCGGCTCGGTCCCTCGTCGGGGCACTCCGTCAGGGTGACTACCTGCTCGAGTCGCAGGTCATCGACCTCGGCACCGTCTGGTGGCACGGCGCCCGGGACACGACGGTCGTCGAGCAGGGCGACGGACCCGCCGAGTACGTTCCGCGAAACCAGCGCCCTACGCACGACCAGGTACGAGCGCTACGCGAGGCGATGACGACGCGACGACGTCGCGGACGGAAGGAATGGCGAGCACTGGCCGTCGAGCTCGCTGCCTACTCCGGCGTCCGTCGGGGCGAGCTCGCCGTCCTGGACGACGCGACGGTCCACACCGACGGCCGCATCAGAGTGCAGTGGCGCCTCGAGACGATCGGCGGCCCCCGCCTCGCGCTGCCCAAGGGCAACAAGCGCCGGTGGACCACCTACCCACAGATCACGCCGACCGGCTTCCCGTTGGCCGCGGCGATCGAACGACGGTTGGCCATCGAGCACGAGCGGGCGGCAGGCACGAACCCCAACGGTCTGCTGTTCCCGTCCGAGCGCGGCACGTGGCTGCTCGGGGGCAACTTCCATCGCGATGTCTTCGAGCCGGCCGCGCTGGCAGCCGACTGGCCCTTCCGTGACGGGTTGAAACCGTGGGGGGAGGGCAAGACCCGGCGGCAACGCACGTGGTCCCTCACCTGGCACTCACTGCGTCACACGTTCGTGACCTGGCAGCTCGAGGATGTCGGGCAACCGACGTCGCGCGTCGCCACGTTGGCCGGTCACGAGTCTGCGGAGTTCACGCTCCGACGGTACGTCTCCGGAGCCAAGGACGACATCGCAGACTCCCTTGCGGCTCTTGGGTGGGAGCCCGCGCTCAGCCCGGCCACCGGCGCCTCCGGGGCCACCGACGTCTCCGGCCGATACATGTCGGGGTAGTCCTCAACAGACACCTGCGGAGGTGCCTGGAAGGGACCAACATGTTCCCTCTGCTCAAGGTCTTGTGTGTCCGTAAGGCGGCGCATAGACGCAGGCGTCCTGGTGCCGGCTCGTGCAGCAGTCGCAGTGAGTAGTCCGAGCATGTTTTGACAGCCTCGACCGATGCGGCTGGCGAACACACCGCCGCACCGGTCACGTAGGGGCGAACGCGGCAAAGGGACGCAGTGCGCCCTCCCAACGATGGTCGTGAACGACCTGTGCGTTCGCGCGAGTGTTGAGTGCGGCACATCCTCAACCCATTTGGGGGCCCTCGCAACCCAAGTGGGCGGGTCCCATCTTCATCTCGAGTCGGGGAGCTTCCGGGTGCGCGCGATATCGGTGGCTATGTCGACGAGTTTCCGGTTGGTATGCGACGACACTCGCCGCAGGTAGTCGAACGCCTGGTCCACGTTGATGTCGAAACGCTCCATCAAGATGCCTTCCGCCTGCCCGATGATGATCCGCGTGTGCAGGGCAGACCCGAGCTGCTCGATCTCCCGCTCCGCGGCCATGATGACAGCGAGGTGCCCAGCAAGGGACTGGCTCACAACGAGATCATCCTGGTCGAAGCGCTTGCCTTGCTGGGCATAGAGGCTCAGCGCACCAAAAGAGTGCCTGTCGGTGTAGACGAGCAGCGACATCACGGAGTTCACGCCAATCTCATGGCGCACCCGCGCCGCCCACCGGGGCCAACGCTCCTCGCGGGTCAAGTCAGAGCTGATCAGGGTGTCGGCGTCACGCAGGGCGTCTAGGCACGGCCCTTCACCCAGCTCGTTCTGCATCTCGTTGGCACGCGAGACCACGTCGTCACTACTCACTCGCGTGGCTAGTCCAGGCTTCGCGTTGATCGTGATGCCAGCATGGTCGACTCGCCTGATCAACGAGACCGCAGAGTCAACCACCAATTGGAGCCGGGCGTCTTCGTCCGGAGCAGCCGCAATGGCGTGAGCCAGTTGGGCGAACTCGCTCACCCGTTTCGTAGCGTCGTCGCCCACGCTCATCCATCCCTCCCCAGGGTCAAGCGATGGTAGTCGACCGTGAGCATGGTCAACTACATCCTCAGGAGGCGAGACAGCGGCCGGCCAAATGTGCCAGTTCTTCTGGCAAACCTGAGGCGACGAGTCCCGAGGACAAAGCAGCAACCCCAGGGTGAGTCGGCGCGTCTCCATGCCCGACAGGCGGCGCATTGACACAGCTGGACCCAACGTTGGAAAGCGTGCGATTGCTTTGTATCTATCGGCCAGCGAGCAGCATTTCCTCACGCCCCGCGACCTTGACTCGGGGGCGTTTGGTGGGCCGCCCAAGAGAGAGCTCGTGGGCGTCCACGCGCTCCCAGTGCGCGAAGGTGGTGAAGTCGACGCCCCGGTCGGTCAGGTGGTCCTCGATCGCCTGCGGCTCGCGTTTGGTGGCAGTGGGTCTGGTCTCGGCGAGCAGGTGGGTAACGGTCTCGGCCGCGTCGCTCTTGGTGTGGCCGATGAGACCTATCGGTCCACGTTTGATCCACCCGGTCACGTAGATGCTGGGGATCGGCTCGTCGGCGAGATTGAGCACCCGGCCGCCTGAGTTCGGGATCACTCCGGCAGTGTCGTCGAACGGCAGCCCTGGAAGCGGGGTGCTGCGGTACCCGATGGCTCGATAGACGGCCTGCACGTCCCAAACCGTCTCCTCTCCCGTACCGATGACCGTGCCGTCGCCGACCAGTTGGGTGCGCTCGGTGCGCAGCGCCTCCACACGGTGGTCGCCATGGATCGTGACCGGCTGCTCGAGGAAGTGCAGGTGGATCCGGTGCGGCTTACCGGTGGGCTCGCGCCCGACCCAGTTCGCCAGTGTGTCCAGGACGATCTTCGCCTGCTTGTTGGTGGCGATGTGCTCCATGCTCGCCTTGTCGACCTCGAATCCCTCGGGGTGGACCACCACGTCGATGTTCGGTGAGTGCGCGAGCTCGCGCAGTTCGAGAGGGGAGAACTTCACGTACGCCGGGCCTCGGCGTGCGAACACGTGAACGTCGGTGGCCCGATTTGCCTGCAGTCCTGCATGAACGTGCTCCGGGATGTCTGTGGTGAGCATCTCGTCGGCTGTCTTGGCGAGCACACGGGCGACATCGAGTGCGACGTTCCCGGCTCCGACGACGGCGACGCTCTTCGCGGTGAGCGGCCAGGAACGCGGCACGTCGGGGTGCGCGTCGTACCAGGACACGAAGTCGGCAGCACCAAAGGATCCTGGCAGGTCCTCGCCCACGATGCCGAGCGGGCGGTCAGTCATCGCGCCGGTCGCAATCACGACGGCGTCGTAGTAGGTGCGCAGCTCGTCGAGCTTCAGGTCGATGCCGAGGTCGACGTTGCCCAGGAGTCGGACCCTGGGGTTGGCCAGTACGCGCTGCAGTGCCTTTACGATCTCCTTGATCCGCGGATGGTCAGGTGCCACGCCGTACCGCACGAGTCCGAAGGGGGCCGGGAGTCGCTCCAGGATGTCGACGGACACGCCTGTGTCGGACTTGACCAGGTGGTCCGCCGTGTAAATGCCGGCCGGGCCGGCGCCGACGACGGCTACGCGAAGAGTCATGGAACAAGTCTGCGAGAACACGGTCCAGTTCGGAACGAGCATCTGGTTGTGCTGTCACAAGGTAGTCTTGTGACCCATGGTGGGTCCGCATGTGCCAGAGCTGCGGACACTCGAACTGCTGGTGGTCGTCGCCCGGACTGGCAGTCTCTCCGCTGCGGCCGCTGAGTTGGGGATCAGTCAGCAGGCCGCGTCGTCGCGGATCCGCACGGCGGAGACGCTGGTCGGCGCGCCGCTGCTCATGCGCACTCGACGGGGATCTGCGCTGACCCAGACCGGCGACCTGGTGGTGCACTGGGCGAGCCGCGTCGTGGATGCTGCCGAGCAGCTCGATGCGGGCATCGCCGCGCTCCGCGACGACCGACGTGCCCAACTCAAGATCGCGGCCAGCCTCACCATCGCTGAGTACCTGCTGCCCGGCTGGCTGGTCACCTTTCGCACACATCAGGCGAGTCTCGGTGTCGCGCGTACCGAGTTCGCGATGACAGCTGCCAACAGCGAGCGGGTCGTCGAACTCGTGGCGTCGGAGACAGCGGACCTCGGCTTCGTGGAGGGGCCACAGCCGCCGCCCAATCTGCGTCACCGCCTGATCGGCGTCGATGAGTTGGTCGTCGTGGTCGGTCCGGCACACCCGTGGGCTCAACGCTCGAGCAGACGGGTCAGGCCCGCGACGCTCGCGTCCACGCCACTGGTCGTGCGGGAAGCAGGCTCCGGCACCCGCACCGTGCTCGAGCGCGCTCTGCGTGACCTGCCCCTTGCACCACCGGCTCTGGAGCTGGCCAGCACTGCTGCGGTGCGGGCGGCCGTAGCGGCAGGCGCTGGGCCAGCCGCCCTGAGCGTGTACGCGGTCCGCGACGACATCGCCAGCGGACGCCTGACGCCCATCCGCGTCGCCGGACTCGACTTGTCCCGCCGACTGCACGCGGTCTGGACTCGCGGGGCCAACCCGCCGGCCGGTCCCGCACGCGACCTGGTGCAGTGGGCCGTCGCCCAAACCCATTCCGTGGGGCGGCGCACATAACCCAACTCCCGTGGCGGACGCCGGCGGCGCGGATACTGAGCGATCCCTTGGTGGCGCGACCGACTGGGATGCGTGCCGACGCACCTCACCGCAAGGGTGGTTGATGGACAGTGATGATAAGGAGGTCGAACGTTCAGCCATGATCGTGCCGACCTGCTGGCCCGAGTAGAACTGTCCTGCTCACGGGGTGCCCCGGGGGCGCTCGCTTACCCAGTCGAGCGCCGGCCGGCGCCCGGTGAGACCACAAACTTCGTCAGCGCTCTGCGGCCGGACCTCTCCGCCTCGAATTGAGTGTCGGCCCTCCTCTGATCCTCAGAAGCAGGGCGACACCCAGTCGCGGCGAATAGACGCACTCATGCGGCGGCAAATGCCAACGGGTTGGGTACGTGCGTGCGTCTGGGTCCCGCCGTTGCCCTGGGGTGCCTGGGAATCACGGTGCAGGTGTGGCGACTAGGGAGCCCGTTAACGGGTACCGATCTGCACACCATCCTGGTGCTTCCGGGATTTAGGAGAGGTTGTGCCATGGACGTCGATGCACGCACGAACACGAAGAAGTCGGACCTGCAACGCGCTGCCGGCGCGGTAGGCGCTGTGTTCCTCTTGGTCGGGATCTTGGGCTTTATCCCCGGCATCACGACCGACTACTCCACGATGGAGTTCGCAGGCCATGAGTCAGACGCGAAACTGCTCGGCATCTTTGAAGTCTCTATCCTCCACAACATCGTCCACCTGCTCTTCGGTGTCGCTGGTCTTGCGATGGCCAGGACTTGGGACAGCGCACGCGCCTACTTGATCGGTGGCGGGGCCATCTACCTCGTCCTTTGGATCTACGGCCTGCTCATCGACCACGAGAGCGCGGCCAACTTCGTGCCACTCAACGACGCTGACAACTGGCTCCACCTCGTGCTTGGTCTCGGCATGATCGCGCTCGGAGTGCTCCTTGCGAAGCGGGACCGCGACAAGCGTGGACACCACGACGGCCGGTGAGCACGACCGACCTGTCTGAGGTGGAGAAGCCTTGTCAGGCGGGCCGCAGGACAGTGCCTCTGACCCGAGGTGCCTGACCGTCATTCAGGGCCGGCGGGACTGCCGGGCGGTCGCGTAGGAGGGCTCTCTGAGCTGGCGGACCCAGTCGTAGAGCTCGAGGCCGGGCAGTACGTTTCTGACGGGGTCGAACGACACGGGCATGTCTGCATGGTCGGACGGGTCCGTATGGAGCGACAGGTCGGCAAATGGATGCCACCCGCCTGAGCGGGTGGCCCAGGCCAGCTTGACGCTGCCCTCGTCTCGGAACACCGCGGAGAGAAGTACCGCTCCGACAGGTGTGCGATATGGCAGCAACGTGGTCATCGGTCTCCGGTACGGCGACCGGGCAGCGGTGAGCGTGAAGCGGGTGAGCCGTCCGAGCCCCGTCGAAGCGAACAACAAGTCGCCGCCGCGGCCCCCCTCCGTCGGCACCCGGATGGCAAGGCCATGGATGTCGGGGACGGGAGGCGGTAGTCCGATTGCTCGGGACTGCCGGACCAGCACGAGGTCCTCGCCTGCCTGGTCCAGCCAGCCTGCGCCGGTCAGGCCCTGGGTACCGACCCGGCGCAGGGTGCCCTGAACGACAGAGCCCCGGGGGTGCAGTGGCTTGGTAGCCGGCCGGGCGGCGATCATCCGAGTTGCGGCGCCGAGCATCTGACCACCGGTGTACGAGGCGGCGCGGACCGCCGAATCGAGAGCGCTCATGTGCCATCGGTACCCGCTCACGGCTGGCTACACACGCGACGAGACCCCGCAACGCCCCAATAACGGCTCCGCTGCGCAAAGTCGGTCACTCAGCTCTCGGCACGCAGGACGTTCCCATGACATTGTGCGGAGCAGATGAGGAAAGCTGAGGACGAGAGACTGTCGCACGAATCGGCCCATCGTTCCGCGTTGCGCAGCGGTGTCGCCGGCGGTTGAACCGAAATACTCAGGGCGTGGCCTACAACTTCACCAGGGTCGATCGAGAGCAGCTGCTGACGCCTCCCTTGTGGCCGACTGGCTGCCCGAGGATCATCTGGCGTGGTTCGTGATCGATGTCGTCGCCGAGCTCGACATGTCCTCGTTCTTGACTGCCTACCGGCTCGACGACCGTGGCGGGGCCGCGTACGACCCGCAGATGATGCTCGCGCTGCTGGTCTACTCCTACTGCGTGGGTGAGCGTTCCAGCCGCAGGATCGAGAGGCGGCTGGTCGAGGACGTTGCTTTCGGGTGGTTGCGGCCAACCAGCAGCCTGACCACGCCACGATCGCGCGGTTCCGGGCCAGCCGCGAGGCGGCGATCGCGGGCCTGTTCGGCTAGGTCCTCGCGGTATGCGCACGCGCTGAGCTGTTGCGCCCCGGGCTGGTCGCGATCGACGGCACGAAGTTGAACGCCAACGCCTCCCGGGATGCCAGCCGCACCGCCGAGCAGATCGCCGCGGAGATCCTGGCCGAAGTGGCCGCGACCGACGCAGCCGAGGACGCCGAGGCCGACACCGCTGGTCGACACGCTGATGGTGACTCCGACGGTGGACTTCGCACCCGGAGCGGACGGTGCGCACGGCTGCGTGCCCTGCTCGATGATCTTGAGGCTGAGGCCGCGGAGAAGTCCTATGAGGCGCACCTGGCCAGACGTGCCGAGAAGGAGGCGGCCACCGGCAAGCCGATCCGGGGGCGACGTCCCACGCCGGGCTCGGCGACGCACAAATCACGGCGGCAAGCCAACCTGACGGATCCAGACAGCCGGCTGCTTAAGACCAAGGACGGCTACGTGCAGGGCTACAACGCCCAGGCCGTCGCGACCACTGACCAGTTCGTGCTCGCCGCGGAGGTCACCAACCTCGTGATGGACGCTCCCGCGTCTGCACCGATGATCACCGCGGCGAAGAAGAATCTCAAGGCCGCCGGGGAGCGACGCCGGGTCCGCAGGGTGGTCGCGGACGCGGGGTATTGGAGTGTCGACACCGTCGCCATGAAGGGTGTGGCGTCGTTCATCGCTCCTGGGCGAGCGCGGCAACTGAAGAAGATCGCCGAGACCGAACAGGCCCGCACCGCGATCCTCGATCGTGTCGAGGCCGGCGAGATCGACACGCTGGAAGCATCCGAGCAACTCGGGGTTAGCAGAGCACGGGTCCAGCTCCTACGACGGCGCCGGGCCGGTGATCCGGACCCGCTGACCACAACGATGATCGCCAAGCTCGACAGTCCGCGAGGCCGAAAGACCTACAAGCAGAGAGCCCCGAGCATCGAGCCCGTCTTCGCCCAGATCAAACACAACCGACGCATCCGAACCGTCTCCCGACGGGGCCTGACCGCCGCGGACAGTGAGTGGAAGCTGATCTGCCCAACCCACAACCTGCTCAAGGTCTACCGACTGGCCTGACGGGAGTGTCCGGGTGTGGCCCATCCGCACGGATCGGCCATCCGGGCACGGCGGCGGCGACCACTGGTGTGACAGCCTCACGAGTTGAAGATCCTGGTCACCGGCGCGACCGGTTACGTCGGCGGGCGACTGGTGCCCTTGTTGCTCGAGCGCGGTGATGAGGTGCGCACCACCACGACCAACCCGGATCGCGAGCAGCCGTGGTGGGGCGACCGGGTGGAGACCGTCGTCATGGACGCGCTTGACCCGGACCAGGTCACGGCCGCCTGTGAGGGCATGGGCGCGGTCTATTACTTGATCCACGGGATGGGCGGCGACGACTTTGCCGAGACCGACCGCAAGGCAGCCAGCAACCTCGCGGCGGGTGTGCGTGCCCAGGCTGTCGACCGGGTCGTCTATCTCTCCGGGCTCGTCCCCGACGTCGGTGAGTCCGAGCTCTCCGAGCACATCAGCTCTCGACGCGACGTCGAACAGATTCTCAGCGATGTGCCCGCGATCGTCGTCGTGCTGCGCGCTGCGGTACTCCTGGGCAGCGGGTCCACCTCCTTCGAGATCATCCGCCAGGCCAGCGAACGGATACCCGTGCACACCGTGCCGTCGTGGATGGACTCCATGGTGCAGCCGATCGCCGTCGTCGACGTGCTCGAGGCGCTGGTCGGAGCGCTGGAGTACACAGGTCCCTCGCGCCACTTCGACGTGGGCGGACCCGACCAGGTGCGCTACAACGCGCTAATCGAGGCCTACAGCTCACACGCCGGTCTCAAGCGACCGCAGGTCAATGTGCCGCTGCTGCCGACAGCCCTTGCCGGCACCCCGGTAGGCAGCCTCACCGACGTACCTCGCCCAACGGTCGAGGCGCTGGTCGAGAGCCTCCATCACGACTTGGTCGTCATCGACGGCGACTTCCAGACGATCCTGCTGCCACAGGGACACCGCCTCATGGGACTCGACGAATCCTTCAGACGTGAGCTCGCCTCGCCAAGGACGGCGCCTGAGAACTCGGACCCGATGGGGCCACTGCAGCAGGACCCGGCCTGGGCCAGCGGCGGCGACGACCGGCGCGTACTGGCCAAAGTGGTCGACGCTGCCAAGGACATCTTGCCCAAATTCTGAGCCGCTCAGCCCCGAATTGCGCGGTCTCCAACCGATCGGATCAAACAGCCCGGCGTGGTCCACTTCGAGCTAGCCCATTCTGGGCGCTGTGCAGTGGCTTCAGGTCGCACCAACTGGCGATGACGTCAGTGTCGAGCGGCGCGTAATCCGAGAGACGTCGGGCTTCCATCCATCCCAGCTCGCGGTCCTGCTGATTCAGCATCACCGGTCTGACCTGCGGTTCTATCGAGGCTGCCGCCAACTCGAGTCCAGCGGCACTTCCGGCGCAGAGCCGGCGGCGTTCTCCATGTCACTACTGTGCAGGAAGAGAGCACCATTTTGCGCCCGTCCCGGTTCGCCCGTCCCAGGCGGGCGGGGGAGAGGCAGGGTTCGTGCGGGCCGGAAGGCGGGGTCCCTCTCCAGTCGAATGTCATTCGTTCAGTCCGACTTGAACACCGTGTCGGTGTGCAAGGTCAGGGCCTTCGCGCTACGGGTCGTAGCTGCGGCACGCGAGCATCAAGATCGCGTGCCCAACGCAGTTCCGCTCATAGAACTCGACGCCGTTGCCGAACTCCGACTTGAGGCGAGGGCTTACGCGCAGCCGGGCCCAGTCATCGAGGCCGAGGTACCCAGCGTGGAACAACTTGTGTAGGTCGCTGCAGCGCCCGGAACCCGACGCTAGACGGCGTCCAGAAGTTCGCCTCCGTGAGGTGTGATCGCGTGCCGAGGAAGTCGGACCACCGCTTGTCGGTGACGGCGACGACCGCATGCACGCTCGCACCCAAGCACTGCACCCGGTCATGTTCGACGATTCAGCGCCAGGCGTCTCCACACATCTTCTAGGTGTCGCAGACCCCCGCGCCCGTCCTAGCAGTACGCCTCTGCTTCTTCGACATACACCTCTTGCAGATCGAGGGGGGTTCTGTGACCTGCAGGCTGGGGAAAGGTGGCCGTTTGGTCGACCTGTGGAACCACTTCGACACCTTCATGCCAAGGAGGTGGGCACCGGTGACTGTCTTGATGCGCGTGATGTCGGCGAGGAGGGGGTGCGACTACCCGCTCGAGAGTGGGGGGCGACACGGTGGTCGTCGCGACGCATCTGTTCAGTGTTGAAGCGGTATCGACGCCGTCGTGACAAAGCAATCCCAGTCGCATGGCGTCACCTCCGGCGATGTATGAGGTGCTTGGCGAGCGGTTCTGAGGCCCGCGCGAAGGCGAGGCAGAGCGCGCGGCGACGTACTCGCGAGAGCCTGAGGCGGGTTCACAGTTCAATCAGCCATCGCTCAAATACCGCCGATCAGATGATGCGTGTCCTGCGCGAATTCAGCACTGGGGTCGCTCTTCCTCAAGGGTGGTCGCACGGCGGCCGTGCCACCGCGGTGAGTCCACCCGAAGGCCCTGCCGGACCCTCCATTGCGGTAACCGCGTGGTGGACGAGCCCGCGGACCCGCGGTCAGTCAGTACGTCAGGGACGCAAGCGACGTTGGCTGCAAGGCACATGGATGCACGTGAATCGGCTGACGACCAGCGACGCCGATGGTGGCGTAGACCCAATCAACTAGCCAGTTGACGGACGGGGCGTCGATGTGATTGAGGCTCTTGACAGTGGCGCTTACAGACTGCGACAGTCGTCACAATCGTCAACAGCACTGTTGACACATCTCCCCGAGGAGTCGTTATGCCCGTGTCTTACTCGCGACGGCTGGCCGTTCCGGCTGCGGCAGTCATTCTTGGTGCCTCCGGACTCGCAGCTTGCTCTAGCGCGGACGGGGGTGAAGGCGGGGGTTCGGTGACCTTGACCCTTGGGCACCCGTTCGCCCCCGAGCACCTGATCCAGACCGAGGTGCTCGAGCCGTGGGCCGAGGAGGTCGAGGAGGCCACGGACGGGAAAGTCAAGATTGAGATCGTTCCGGGCGGCGCTCTCGGTGCCGGCGACGTGGTGTACGAGAACGTCAACAGTGGTGCGCAGGACCTCGGTTTCAGCGCTCCGAGCTACACGCCCGGCCGCTTCCCGATCACCGACGTCGTCGAACTCCCTTTCCTGTTCGACAGCGCGGTCGAGGGAACCGAAACCATGTGGCAGGTCTGGGAGGAGTTCCCTGAGTTCCAGGAGGAGTACGGCGACACGAAGGTTCTCGGCCTCTGGGCCAACGACATCGGCGACCTCTGGACGAGTAAGAAGCCAATCTCCACTCTCGAGGACGTCAAGGGCCTGACCCTTCGTGCCCCCGGGAACGCGCAGGTTGAGCTGGTCAACCAGCTCGGGGGGTCCGGAACGGTCATCCCAGGTGCGGAGGTCTACGACTCGATTGACCGCGGCGTCATCGACGGGCTCATGGTGGCTGACTCCGGGCTGGTGACCCTCAATCTTCTTGAAGGCCTTATCAACTATGGCGTGATCTGCAACTGCTACACGAACACAGGGTTCCTAGTGGCAAATCAGGACGCGTGGGATGCTCTCACTGAGGACCAGCAAGAAGCGATCGAAGGGCTCAGCGGTGAGGAGTTGTCCCTCCGCGCCGCCGAGGCCTACGACTCCGCGTACGCGGCAGCCCTGGACGCCGTCGACGAGGCTGGCGTCGAAGTGACCGTACTCGAAGGTGACGAGCTCGATAAATGGCGCGCCGCGGGTGAGACGGTGATCGAGGACTACATCCAGGACCGTTCCGCGGACGGCCTGCCTGCGCAGGAGATCGTCGACTTCGTGCGCGACGCTGCCCAGAACTGACCCCGCACACGCCCAGGAGGTCGACCGCCAGTGGAACAGCCAGTCTCGAATGAGATCGCGGTGCTCGATGAGGCACCTCAGACACCCCACGGTCCCGCCGGCAAGGTCGTGTCGCTGGCAGCAGGACTCTCGCACCTGATCGCGTGCGTCCTGCTGCTGGCGGTCATGTTCCTCGTCGTGGCGAACGTCGTTGGCAGGCGGTTCCTCGATCAGCCCGTGCCCGGCGCGCAGGAGCTGGTCGAGGTCGGCATCGCCGCCCTGGTGTGGCTCGGCATGGGGCACGCACAGCTCCGCGGCGACCACATCATCGTCGACCTCCTCTTCCACCGGGCAAAGCCGCGGGTTACCGCGCTGGTGGATGCACTCGCCTACGCACTCTGCACGCTCGTGGGAGTCGTGCTGGTTCGCCAGTTCGTCGCCTACTCGGGCGTGATGGACCGCGGCGGCTACGAGACGGCGGTCTGGCACGTCCCCGTGTCAGCCGTCGCCCTCGTGTGCGCTGCTGGCGCGGTGGTCTGGACTGCCGCACTCGCACTCGAGACAGCGGGTGCGGCGTTGACCGTGCTTGGCAAGGAGACCACACATGCCTGACCTCTCGACTGACACCGTCGGCATCGTGGGGATCGTTGCCCTACTGGTGCTGATGGGACTCAGGGTTCCGGTCGGTGTCTCGATGATGATTGTCGCGGTGGCTGGCTTCGCGGCGATCACGACGCCTGAGGCCTCATTGGCGCGATTCGGGCAGGACGCCTTCCGGGAGGCCTCGAACTTCGGGCTCAGCGTGGTGCCCATGTTCGTCCTGATGGGCATGTTCCTGGCGAACTCCGGTCTGGGAGCGGACGTCTACCAGGCGATGGACCGGTTCGCACGCAGGCTCCGCGGTGGCCTGGCGGTCTCAACCATCGCTGCCTGCAGCCTGTTCGGTGCGGTGAACGGCTCGGCGGTCGCCGGTGCGACCACGATGTCCCTGGTCGCCGTACCCGAGATGGAGCGCCATGGCTACGACAGGGGCTTCGCGGGGGCACTCACGGCGGCCGGGAGCACCCTGGGCTCCCTGATCCCGCCGAGCGCACTGCTCGTGCTGTACGGCATCCTCACGGAGTTCCCCATCGGCGATGTGCTCCTGGCCGCCCTTCTCCCGGGCATCCTCGTCACAGTCGTGCTGATGGTCACGGCCTACCTGATGGTCATTCGGGACCCGAGCATCGCGCCACCCGTCAACGCGCCACCGAACATCACCATCGGGCGAGCGCTTCTTCTCCTCTGGCCGGTACCCGTGCTCTTCGGCATCAGCATGGGAGGGCTTTACGGAGGGCTCTTCACACCCTCCGAGGCGGGTGCGGTGGGAGCGTTCCTCGCCCTGGTCTACGCGCTCGCGACCCGGCGGCTCACGCGAGCCGAGCTCTCGGACGCCGTCAGCCGGAGTGTGCGAATCAGCGCGATGGTCTTCCTGCTGGTGATCGCCGGGAAGATGTTTGGGTACTTCCTCACCGTGACGCGCATTCCCCAGGATCTCGCGCGTTGGGTGGCGGATCTCGCCGTGCCGGCGCAGCTGATCCTCGTCGTCGTCTTCGTCATCTACTTCGTCCTAGGCGCCCTGATGGACGAGTCGGCGATCCTCGTGATCATGACGCCGCTGGCCCTGCCGATCGTGTTGGCTCTGGGGTACGACGGCATCTGGTTCGGCGTGCTGTCGATCATGATGCTGCTGACGGGGCTCATCACACCACCAGTCGGCATCATCACGTTCGTCGTCAGCGGCGTTGCGAACATCCCCATCCGGATCATGTACTGGAGGATCATGTTCTTCAGCGCTGCGGTCGCGGTGTGCGTCGTCGCGGTGATTTGCTTCCCGCAGATCGCGCTCTACCTGCCCAACCGCACCTGAGCTCCAGGGCGGGGATGGCCGGCCGGCTCGGCGGGCCGGCGGGCCCCAGCGCACAGTCGGAACCCGATGCGTAGCCGATCTAAGGATGCGCTGCTGGTCGTCCTCACGTTGTTGACAGCCATCTCGCACGCCAGCTTCATTGGCGCCCCGGGCTGGCCGTCGGACCAGCCGATCGCGAGTGCTGCGGTCCTGCCCTGGCTGATGACCACGACCTTGCTCACCGCTGCGCTCGCCGTGACGGTCAGCAACTCGCTCGTCGTCGCACACGGTTCGACGAGGGTCGTGCTGGGTGCGGCAGGGGCACTGTGCCTGGGGTCGGCTCTCGGAGCCGCGTTCGCGGACTCGCTGCCTGCCCTCATCGCTGCCCGGCTGCTCCAAGGCATGTCGGCCGTTGCGGTGCCCGTTGCCCTGACTCCTGCGATTGGGGGGACTCAGCGAGCCGTCGGAGCAGGTGCTGCGCTGGCGATCGGAACGGTGCTCGGCGTTCCGGTCGGCTCGCTGCTGTTCGATGTGGGCGGGCTGTCGCTCCTCTTCGCCGGACCCGCCATCGTGGGTGCGGTGGTGCTGGCTGGGCTGGCGACAGCAGGACACGTCTCCACGAGCTCCGGCGTCCCCGTCGACATACCCACCCCTGACCTTGCGGTCGACCGGCACGCCCACCTCGTCACCGACCTGACCTCCGGCCTGTCGCTGGCCGTTGGGCTGGGGGCCATGAGTCAGGCCTCGCTCGGGCGTTGGACCACGGCATCCGTGCTAGTCACGGCCGCGGCCGCTGTCGCCGTCGTGGCCTATCGGCGGGCGCGCGGGCTCGCGCCATCGGAGGGGCGCATCGGCGGCGGTCGCCTTCGTAGTGGCCTTCGGCTGCCGATCCTGCATGCTGCATCGGCACTCCTTGGCTTCGCGATGTTTGCGAACCTCATGGCCCTCGGACTTGCGTCACCCGCCGCGGGTGATGCGCTGGGGCTACGTACGTTCGTCATATGCCTGGTGGGCGCCGTCCTGTCGGCAGTGACCGTGCTCGTCTCGTCCCTGGGTGGGGGGCGACGCGCCGCGAGCCGCACCTTGGTGACCGGCTGCGGGGCAGCCTCCGCGGGGTTCGCCCTCAACCTATCCCAGGAGTCGAGCTGGGTCGTCGTGGCGGGAACCTTGGCCTGCTTCGTCGGGATCTCGATGGCCTACGCAGCACTCCCCGTGGTGTGTGCTGCCGCCGTGGCGCCGCGTCCGGCGACCCACACGGCCGCCCGAAACACCTTGTACCGAAGCCTGGGCACCGCGGCTGCCTCCGTCCTGCTGGGAACCACCGGGGCGACGGGGCCGCATGCGGGCGGCGCCCTGGCGGCCGCGAGCGCAGGGCTTCTTGCCCTCGTCAGTACGCGGTCAGACCGCCATCGGCCATGATCACCTGGCCCGTGAGCATCCGTGACTCGTCGCTCAGCAGGAAGAGAGCGATGTCGGCCACCGACTGGGGCGGACCCATCGCGAAGGGGTAGTCCGCCCAGTCGAACGACAGGTGCGACGCCACGTTCCCCTCGGCTAGGCGACGCTTGGCCCTCTCGCTCAGCGCCGCCGCGGGTGCGATCGCGTTCACGCGGATCCCGTCGGTCGCATAGGCGCCGGCCATCGAGAGCGTCAACGCACCGACGGCTCCCTTGGCGGCGGCGTACGCATGGATCTGCACCGTGCCGCGGTAGGCCGAGTAGGACGTCATGTTGACCACTGCGCCACCGCCAGCACGCTTGAGCAGCGGGACCGCAGACCGGGAGCACAGGATCACGCTCAGCAGCTCGAGGTCCAGGACTCGGCGCACGACGTCGACGGTGAGCTCGTGCACCGGCCCGTCCTCCGAGGCGGACCCACCGGCACAGTTGAAGAGCGCATCGAGGCGAGCGTGACTGTCGTCGACGGCCTCAAAGAAGGCGGCGACCGAATCCTCGTCGGTCACGTCGAGGCGATGACCGCTCACGTCGAAGCCGCTCTGCCGCAGCTCGTCGACCAGCGACTCCAGCGCGGTGACGTCGATGTCGCCGAGGACCACGCGAGCGCCGTTGTCGGCGAAGGTGCGCGAGGCAGCAGCGCCGATGCCGGCAGCGGCGCCGGTGATCGCGACGACTTTGCCGTGTAGGCGAGACAATGTGAGCTCCTTCGGCGAACGGGGGTGCCTTGTAAAAGTAGCGAGTGCATCTCGGTTCGTCAACAGGCCTGTTGACGAACCGTTCGAGGGAGCCGTACGTTGCTGTCCGTCACACTGAGCGCGAGGAGCACCTGGAGGCCGGGCCGTGCCGGAGCAGCAGCGTCGGGTCGTCTGGACCCCCGAACAGCGGATCGCGCAGTTCCCCTCAAACATGGAGCGGTTCGCCCGGTGGGTGGAGGAGCGCGAAGGCACGTCCTTCGCCGGCTACGAGGCGCTGCATCGCTGGTCCGTCGAGGACGTCGCTCGATTCTGGTCCGCCGCAGCCGAGTTCCTAGGGGTTCGGTTCCACACGCGCGCCGCTGACATTCTCCAGGGCGGCTTCCCGAACGCGTCCTGGTTCCCGGGAGCCACACTCAACTACGCGGAGCACTGCATGCTTCCAGGCGACTCCCAGTCGACCGCCGTCGTCGCGTACACGGAGGCGGGTGATCGTCGCGAAGTCACGCGCTCGCAGCTGCGCGCCGACGTGGCGAGGATCCAGGTGGGCCTCCTCGAGCTCGGCGTCGGGGCCGGCGACCGGGTCGCCGCGTTCCTTCCCAACCGCCCGGAGTCCATTGCGGCGATGCTTGCCACTGCCGGCCTGGGCGCGATCTGGACGTCGTGTGCTCCCGACTTCGGCGTCGACGCCGTCGTGGCGCGTTGGCAGCAGGTGGAGCCGAAGGTCATGCTCGCCGTGCCGGGATACCAGCACCGCGGCCGCTACTTCGACCGCTCTGACGTGGTCGAGGCGATCCGTGACCGTCTGCCGTCCGTGCACCACCTGGTACTCCTGGATGCGGAGGACCACGGCGGCCCGGCCGGAACGGCTGACATCGGTCGGTCCATCGCCTGGGAACGAGCGTTCGGTGCCGAGCTCTCCGGGGACGTGACGTTCGAGGCCGTTCCGTTCGACCACCCGGTCGCGATCATGTTCTCGTCGGGCACCACCGGGGCGCCCAAGCCGATCGTCCACGGTCACGGCGGTTTCGTCCTCGAGCACCTGAAGTGGTTCGTTCTCCACGAGGACCTGACCCCTGAGGACCGCGTCTTCTGGTTCTCCTCGACTGGCTGGCTCGCTTGGAACCTCGGCATCTCAACGCTCATGACCGGTTCCACCCTGGTCACGCTGGAGGGTGACTCGATGCACCCGACGCTCGAGAGCTACTGGCAGAGGCTCGCCGACGAGCGGGTCACCTATCTCGGTGTCTCACCTGGATTCCTGGCGGCCTGCCGCGATGCCGGTCTCGTCCCACGCAAGGCGTTCGACCTCTCCTCGTTGCGGACCGTGACGGCGGGCGGCTCCCCGATGCCGGCGGCACTCTTCCACTGGGTCTACGACGCTGTCGGCACCGACCTCTACCTGGCGTCGTCGTCGGGCGGCACGGACGTCGCAGGGTCGATCGTGGGTGGCAACCAGATGCTGCCCGTCGTCGCGGGCGCGATCGCATGTCGGTTGCTCGCCGTGGACGCGGCCGCCTACTCGTCTGATGGGGAGCCCCTCGTCGCGGGAGATGGAGAGCTCGTCATTCAGCAGCCGATGCCGTCGATGCCCTTGGGCTTCTGGAACGACGAGGGCGGGCGCCGGTTTCACGAGGCCTACTTCGCTCGCTTCCCGGACGTGTGGTCGCACGGCGACTGGATCTCCTTCGGTGCCGACGGAACATGCGTCGTCACGGGCCGCTCGGATGCCACCCTCAACCGAGGTGGGGTTCGTATCGGGACCAGCGAGGTCTACTCGGCCGTCGAGCGGCAGGCCGAGGTGGCCGACAGTCTGGTGGTGCACCTGGAGGACCCCGCCGGCGGCGTCGGAACCCTGCTTCTCTTCGTGAAGCTGCGAGATGGTGACGAGCTCACAGACGACCTGCAGTCCCGACTGCGCCATGCGCTGCGCACCAGCGCGTCGCCTCGTCACGTGCCGGATGCCATCTACGAGATCCCGGAGGTTCCGCGCACCGCCACGGGCAAGAAGCTGGAGGTGCCCGTCAAGCGCATTCTGCAAGGCTTCGACCCCCAGGTCGAGCTCGCCAAGAGCGGAGCGGACGACCCGGCCGTGGTGGAGTGGTTCACCACTTGGACGAGATGACGCACCAGCACATCGGAAGGAAGCCAGACGTGAAGAATTACGAGGGACTGGAGGTCGAGGTGGACCAGCGCGGTGTCGCGCTGGTCACGATCCGGGGCCGCGACAAGGTCAACAGCCTCGACGAGCGCGACCACCTCGAGCTGGCCGAGGTCTGGCACGACCTCGACCGGGAGCCGGAGGTGCGCGTGATCGTCGTGACCGGCCAAGGCACCATCTTCTCCGCCGGCGGCAACCTCGACATGGAGCTTCGCATCGCTGGTGATTACGAGGCCGTTCTCGGACAGCTGCGAGACAGTCGGCTGTTGGTGAAGAACCTCATTGACTGCAGCAAGCCAATCATTTCGGCGATCAACGGCCCCGCAGCCGGCGCCGGGCTCGCCGTGGCGCTGCTCGCGGACATCAGCATTATCGGCCACGACGTGGAGTTCACCGACGGCCACACCCGCATCGGCATCGCCGCAGGCGACCACGCGAGCCTGATCTGGCCCCTGCTCTGCGGCATGGCCCACGCCAAGCGATACCTGCTGACCTCCGAGCGAATGACGGGCCAGCGGGCCGCCGACATCGGCTTGGTCAGCTGGAGCACGGAGAGGGACAAGGT
This sequence comes from Nocardioides sp., assembly GCF_025965415.1. GTDB lineage: Bacteria > Actinomycetota > Actinomycetes > Propionibacteriales > Nocardioidaceae > Nocardioides. The sequence goes on along the minus strand of NZ_JAOPWY010000121.1, from coordinate 40,302 downwards.
GCTCCACGAGGCTCTGGAGGTCGCGGAACGGCTGTCGTCAGGACCTCAGGACGCGATCAAGTGGACGAAGCACGCCTTGAACCTGTGGCTCCAGCAGGCCATGCCGACGTTCGAGGCCTCGCTGGCGCTCGAGATGATGGGACTACTCGGCCCCGACTACAAGGAGGGGCTCACCGCCTTCGCCGAGAAGCGGGCACCGAACTTCTGAGCCGGGGGCCGCCGGCCCGCTACTTCGCGTCCGCCGCGCGAACGCCGTCCAGGAGCATCGCGGAGAAAGTCTGGCCGATCCTCAGGGCGGCGTCCTCGTCCTCGGACGGCTCGAACCATCGGTGGGTCCAGTTGACCATGCCGATCAACCCGAAAGCGATCGTGCGTGCGCTGCCCACGGCCCGGATGGTGCCGTCGTGCAGCCCCTCCTCGATGATCCCGATGACCGCCTCATCGTAGCGACGGTTGAGGCGGCGCATGTCGCGCGCCCACTCGGAGTTCACGTCGTCCGTGATCCTGGTCAGGTCTTCCTGAATATAGACGTAGAGGTAGGGGAAGTGGGTGCGGTAGGAGTCCATGAGCGACTCGATCAGAGCGCTGACCTTGTCGGGTGCCTGCTCGGGACCCTTGCGGATCGTCTCCGCGCGCTCGACGTTGTTCTCCACGGCACCGCGAACGATCTCTTGGAACAGCTCCTCGCGGCTGGAGACGTAGTAGTACAGAGAGGCGCGGTCGGTCCCGAGCTCGGCTGCCACGTCCCCGAGCCGGATCCCGTGAAAGCCCTTCTCCTTGAACAGTCGCCCAGCCACCGCCAGGATCTCTCCCCGGCGCTGCTGATAGCCGGCACTGCCCTCCGCGCGCGCCGTCGCACGGCGCTTGCCGATCGCGCTTGCGGCGCCGCCAACGTCAGCCATCTTCGCTCCCCGTCTTCCTTGTCTCGCCGCTCACCGGCGCGAGTCTATCTTTCGCGCGTCCTCTGCCCGCGTCTCAGCCAACCGACAGGCTCTCGATGAGGGGCCCCAGCAGGTCGTAGTCCGGCTTGCCGCTGGGGACACGGGGAACTTCGTCGACGAACACGACCCTCCGCGGAATCTTGTAGGCCGCCAGGCGCTCGCGGACGAACGACTGAATGACGTCCGGCTCCAGCGTGCAGCCCTGCTCGACCTCCACGGCTGCCGAGACCGCCTCGCCCCAGCGCTCGTCGGGTGTCCCGGCCACGGCGACGTCGACGACGCCGGGGATCTGTCGGATCACCGTCTCCACCTCCTCCGGGAACACCTTCTCGCCACCGGTGTTGATCGAGGTCGACCCCCGTCCCAGGACGTTGACCGTGCCGTCCGGGTTCAGCGTCGCGAAGTCACCGGACAGGCAGTAGGACGTGCCGTCCACGCGGAGGAAGGTGCTCGCGGTCTTGGCTTCGTCCTTGTAGTAGCCGAGCGGATGCCGACCGGCGAACGCCACGCGCCCGATCTCGGCACCATCGGCGCGGACGTCCTGCGTCGAGTCGTGGCGAAAGACCCGCGCGCCGGACTCGAACGAGAACGACCGGTCGGCATCGCCACCCGAGCCACCGCGGGTGATCGAGCGGCCCACGGCGAGCGTCTCCGACGCGCCGAACACGTCGGCGATGGTCAGGTGCGGCACTCGTGCGATCAGCCGGCTCTTCAGGTCGTCGCTGAACGTGAGCCCGCCGGACGTAACGACCTTCCAACCCGTGAGGTCCCAGGCCCCGCCTCGCTCGAGCTCTTCGACCACCGGCCGGGCGAAGACGTCGCCCACCCACGCCACGGAGTAGACGTCGTGACGATCCACGGCGTCCAGCAGCTCATCGGCCGAGAACGAGTCGCCCTGCAGCAGGACGACTGCCCCGCCCCTGAAGAGGAAGGGCAGGCACGTGAAAGTCCCGGTCCCGTGCATGAGCGGTGCCGCCGGCAGATGCCGGCGACGTGAGCTCGGCACGCGATCGCGCACGAGCTGAAGGTCCTGGTCGGCTGGGTAGTTGCTGCCGGTGGCACGACTGAGGATGTTGAACAGGTCGTCCTGGCGCCACATGACGCCCTTCGGCATCCCGGTCGTGCCGCCGGTGTAGAGCAGCACCAGATCGTCCCCGGATCGACGCCAGGGCAGGTCCTGGGACCCGTCGCGGGTCGCGACAGCCTCGACGTACGAGGTCGCCCAGGGCGGACAGGACGCGGTGCCGTCATCGACCCAGATCCACGTACGGACGCTCGGCACACGGTCCCTGACGCTCTCGACGACGTCGACGAAGCTGCCTTGGAAGACCACGGCCTCCGCGTCGCAGTTGTCCCATAGGTAGGCGAGCTCGTCGGCTGCATAGCGGTAATTGGTGTTCACGGGCACGAACGAGCCCTGGAGGGACCCCACGAACCCCCCGATGTACTCCGGACGGTTCTTTAGGTAGAGCGCCACCTTGCCCTGACGGCCGACCCCGGCGTCCACCAGGTGACGGGCAAACCGGCGTCCGTCGTCGAGCAGCCGGCCCCAGGTCACCTCGCGGTCGGCGGTGATGAGTGCGGGCTGCTCGGGCGCCACGGCTCCCACGGCCTCCAGCACGTCCGCGATGTTCCAACCCTGCATCCCAACCTCCGCGTCATCAACTGATCTGTTGAACCTAGCGCCCATGGGTACCCCCCGCTAGAGCGCGTGACGTGCACCATATCGTCAACAGATCTGTTGACGACAGGGCCCGGCGTGTGGTGAAGTGCCGTCATCGCCAGTCGTGGCCCTAGGGGTGGACTTGCGGCAGGCCAACTGGCCTCGAGCCGCGGCGGCGATTCCACAACATCCGGTGATAACCAAGGAGTGCCATGTCTGGGGAGCCACATGTTCACGTCAGAGGCGTGGGCCTGGAAATCAGCTGGCGCGACACCAGCAGGAGCCTGACGGAGCTGATCTTCGACGTCGTGAGCAAGGCCGTCGGGGACTCCGGTGTGGACATGACCGAGATCCAGGACGTCGTGCTCGCAGCCAACGATCTGGTCGATGGGCGTTCGCTCACGAGCATGGTCACCGCCCCAGCGGCCGGAGCGTATCTCCGCGACGAGATCCGCTTCGGCGATGACTCCGCAGCGGCATTCGCCTACGCAGTGGCGCGCATCGAGTCGGGGCTCTCTAAGGCCTGCATCGTCGCGTCCTGGGGACGGACCAGCGAGCATTCCCCCGACGCGGTCGCGCGGTCGCTCTTCGACCCACTGATGAGCCGGCCGCTGGGCCTGCGAGAGGTCGACATCTCCGCCATGCGTGGGGTCAGCTGGTGGCGGCAGCACCCGGACCGGCTCTCCGACATCGAAGCGGCACGGACCGCCACCCGGAAGAGCGCCGCGGCCAACCCGCGGGCGGTAGGTGAGGGTGGAGGCTGGGTCCCCGAGGCGCCTGGTCCCCTGACCGCCGAAGACATGCCCACGTACGCCGACATCGTGGCGGCCGCCGTCCTCACCGCCGCGCCCGGCGGCGTGCGTGTACGAGGTGTCGGCCAAGGGTCGGAGCCCTACTTCATCGGCGACCGCGACCTTCCCGCCATGTCGGCCCTCCGCCTGGCCGCCGAGCGTGCGTTCGCGGACGCAGGGCTCACGGCGCACGACATCGACGTGGCGGAGATTGAGGGCCAGACCCTCGTCGACGAGGCACTCAGCGTCGAGGCCGTCGGCCTGGCGCAGGTGGGCGAGGGCTTCGATGCCATCGCCAACCTAGGTCACATCAACCCGAGTGGCGGGCGGCTAGCCGGCTATTGCGGACCGGCCATGGGGCTGACCCGGATCGTCGAGGCCGTCCTGCAGTTGCGCGGGGAGGCAGGAGCCGTCCAGTGCGAAGCGCCCGCCACCGCCTTGGCCACCGGGTCGTCGATGGTCGGCGGCCAGACCCAGACCGCAATCATCCTGGAGCGAGCATGAAGCAGCGCGTTGGCATCATCGGCGTCGGCCAGACGGGTTATGCCCGTCGCCACCCGGAGTACAGCTCGGCCGAGCTGATCTGGCGGTCCGCACAGGAGGCTCTAGAGGACGCCAAGGTCGACATCGAGGATGTCGATTTCGTCGTGGCCGGGATCGCCCCGGACGCCCTCGCCGGCGAGAATTCCGTCGAGCGCACGGCGATGCTCGGACGGGGGAAGCCCTTCGTTCGCGTCAACACCGGCGGCGTCACGGGATCGTCCGCGGCTTTCGCCGGCGCCACCTACGTCGCCAGCGGGCGCGCCAAGATGACCCTGGTCGTCGCGCTCGAGCGCATGGGGCAGGCCGCGACCTCCCAGCGGGTGTTCAACACGATCTTCGACCCGGTCTACGAGAAGGACTTCCCCCTCACGACGATCACCATGGCCGCGCTGCGCGCCTCGATGCTGATGCGTCTCTACGGGTACACCGAGCGTCACTGGGCGACCATCGCGGCACGCAACTACCGCAACGCCCTCAAGAACCCGCTCGCGCAGATTCACCGGGAGCTGACGGCGGACGACATTCTCGCTTCCGAGCTGCTGGCCTGGCCGATCCACAAGTACGAGGCCTGCCCGATGTCCGAGGGCGCCGTCGCCGTGGTGATGGCCAACGAGGACGTCGTCGGCTCTCGCTCAGTGGCCTGGATGCAGGGCTTCGCGTCTCGGTCCGATGCCTACGCGATGGGGGATCGCATCCATCGGCCCGAGGGCCACCTGGTCGACCTGCTCTCCCTCAAGCTCGCCGCGGCAGAGGCCTACGGCCAGGCGGGCATCACCGCCCCTCGTGACGAGATCGACGTGCTGGAGCTCTACGCGCCCTTCTCGAGCGCGGAGGCGATGACGTACCCGGCCTTGGGCATGTGCGCCGCCCTCGAAGGCCCCGGATTCGTCGACGTGCAGGACACGGACCTCACCATTCCGCGGATCAACCCTTCGGGGGGGCCGCAGGCCGCAAACCCCGTGAGCGCCACCGCTCTTGTCCGGATCGCGGAGTGCGCCTTGCAAGTACGCGGTGCTGCCGGCGAACGGCAAGTGGACGGTGTGCGGCGTGCCGTCGCAACCGGCCAGGGCGGAGCAACCCAGTTCTCGACTGTGTGCGTCCTGGGATCAGAGAAGACCGACTAGGAGACAGACTCATGACGGACATCAACACTGCGGTCGGCACCGACGACCCGAACATCGCCATCCAGGGCAACTGGAACTTCGACTACACCTACTTCGCCGGCGCCACCGCGACCCGATTCTTCCGCGAGCTGGAGCGCAAGCACCTCTACGGCACCCGATGCACCTCGTGCGCCCGGGTGCTGGTGCCGGCGCGCTCGTTCTGCGACGCCTGCTTCGCACGGACCGACGAGTGGGTCGAGGTCGGTCCGGAGGGAGTGCTCGAGACGTTCACCATCATCACCGCGCAGTTCCCCGGCCTGCCGAAGCCGCCGGTGGTCATGGCCTACGTGACCCTCGACGGCGCGGACACCGCGCTGGTTAACCTGGTGAAGGGCCTGGACGTCACTGACCTCCAGCAGGCCACCGACCTGCTCCAGAGCACACCCCGCGTGCGTTGCGTGTTCAAGGACGAGCCCGAGGGCCGCATCACCGACGTCCACTTCGAGCTCCTCGTCCCGTGACCACGAACTGGGGTCGCTGGCCCGAGGCGCCGGAGCGCGGTGCCCTCAACCTGGTGACCCCCGAGGCCACGAGACGAGGCCTTGCCTGCGTCCGAGAGGGCCGCACGCTGTCCTTGGGCCTGGAGATATCGGCGGACGCGCCCCGCGCGCCCCACCGCGCGCCGGCGCAGCACTTCCTCACCCGTGACGGTGGGGACTACGCCGCCGGCCTGACCGAGCGCCCCGGGTACGGCTACGCGGACGACACCATCGTCCTGGCGTGTCATGGGACGACCCACGTCGATGCCCTCTCCCACGTCTGGCAGGACGGCTTGATGTGGGACGGCATCTCGGCCGACAACGTCACCAGCAGAGGAGCCTCCTTCGCGGGCATCGAGACCATGGGACCGGTCGTCACCCGTGGACTGTTCGTGGATGCGCGCGAGCTGGGGTTCCTGCACGGCCCCACAGACGTGTTGCGGGCCGCGGACGTGGCGGCTGCGTTGCAGACGGCCGGACTGGACCCACAGCCCGGCGACGCGCTCGTGGTGCGTACGGGCTGGCTCGAGGACTGGCGCAACGGCACGAGCGAGGACGACCGCTGGCAGGGCCTTCACGCCGACGTCGGCGTGTGGGCGGGCGAGGCAGGGATCGCGGTCATCGGTGCGGACAACATCAGCGTCGAGCGCAATCCCAGCGGGGAGGCCTGCGCGCTGCCGCTCCACGTGGCCGCGATCCGCGACCGGGGCATCCCCCTCTTGGAGTTGCTCGATCTCGAACTCATGTCGAGCCAGCGCACGTCCGCGTTTTGCCTCGCGTTCAGCCCCCTTCGCATCCGCGGAGGGTCAGGTAGTCCCATCGCCCCGATAGCCATCGTCTGAGTGCGACGCCGGCGCACACGCACCCCCGACCACTGCTCACTCACGAGGAGACACCATGACCGAATCCCTGGCCGAGGGGCCCGGTGCGGCGTCCGTCCACGAGGACGAGCGGCAGGAGGCGCAACGCTCCGTGTCGGCGGCCCCGCACGGTCCCGTCGTACGGTCCTCTAAGCCCGACGCAGTCGCGGGAGCCGGGGAGCACGCGACCTCGGTGTTCGACACCTGGCTCGACCGCTTCGCGAAGGCCGTGGAGTCGCACGACCTCCAACTCGAGCTCGACCTCCTCTTCGGCGAGGACTCCTACTGGCGCGACATCCTGGCGCTCCAGTGGGGATACCGCACCTTCGACCGTTCGCAGATCGCCACGGACGCCGCCCGCCTTGCGGATTCCGTGGGCCTACGCGGCGTACGCCCGGCACCAGACCGCACCCCTCCGCGACTCGTCCGCCGCTCGGGCCGCAACGTCGTCGAGGGCTACTTCGACTTCGACGTCGACGCCGGCACCGGCACCGGCTTCGCTAGGGTCCTGGTCGAGGAAGGCGGCGGCCCACCCCGAACGTGGCTCCTGCTCACGACCCTGCAGCACCTCTCCACACAGCCCGATACGCGCCACGACCACGAGTCCTACGAGTTCGGCGCCTCGAACTGGCTCGACCGGCGCAACCACGAGCTCGAGCTCGGTGACGGTGACCCCGAGGTGATCATCGTCGGCGCGGGGCAGTCCGGCCTCGCGCTTGCTGCGCGCCTCCGGCAGATGGGGGTACGGGCCCTCGTCATCGAGCGCACCGCACGAGTCGGAGACGTCTGGCGTCATCGCTACCACTCCTTGACCCTGCACAACGAGACCTGGGCCAACACCCTCCCCTACCTACCCTTCCCGAAGACTTGGCCGACCTTCTTGCCCAAGGACAAGCTGGCGGGCTGGCTCGAGTACTACGCAGAGGCGATGGAGCTCAATGTGTGGACGGGCACGACCGTTCTGGGAGCCGTTCGCGACGAGCAGGCCGGTGAGTGGAAGGTGACCCTCGAGAGGAACGGGCAGCAGCGCGACGTGCGGGCACCTCACCTGGTCATGGCGACGGGCACCGTCAGCGGTGTCCCCCTGATGCCGCGGCTGCCTGGGGCCGACTCGTTCGCTGGCACCCTCATCCACTCGAGCCAGTTTGACAGCGGCGAGGCCTACAAGGGAAAACACGCCGTGGTGTTCGGGACGGGCAACAGCGGTCACGACGTAGCCCAGGACCTGCACGCCGCCGGCGCCGCATCCGTGACCATGGTCCAGCGCAGTCCGACGTGCGTCGTCAGCCTGGAGCCCAGCGGGACGATGGTCTACGCGCTCTACTCGGAGCACGACGCGGTCGAGGACATCGACCTCATCACGACGGCGATCCCGTACGAGGTGATGCGCGACTCATACCAGTGGCTCACCCGCAAGACCTGCCGCCTCGACAAGGACCTCCTCGACGGCCTGGAGTCGGCCGGCTTCCGGACCGACTTCGAGGAGGACGGCACCGGGTTCCACATGAAGTACCTCCGTCGCGGCGGCGGCTACTACATCAACGTCGGCTGCTCCGACCTGATCATCTCCGGCGAGGTCCAGCTGCTTGCTGCCGAGCAGATCGCAGGTCTGAACCACGACGGGCTCGAGCTCGCTGACGGGGAGACCCATCAGGCCGACCTGGTCGTCATGGCGACTGGCTTCGAGAACCAGCAGTCCGGTGTGCGACGACTGCTGGGCGACGAGGTCGCAGACCGAGTCGGTCAGATCTGGGGCTTCGACGACGACTTCGAGCTGCGCAACATGTGGCGCCGCACGGACCAGGCCGGCTTCTGGGTCATGGGCGGCAACCTCCTGGAGAGCAGGCTCCACTCGCGCTTCCTCGCCCTACAGATCAAGGCCGAGCTCGACGGCCTCGTTTAGTCCTGCCGGCCACCCCGCCCCACCATCCCCAGTCCTCCCACCACCCCGCCCACAAACGGAGAAACCCATGAGCACTCCCACCCAGCCCCTCGACTTCGCCGGGATCGACAGCCTGCTCGACGAGGAGGAGATCGCCGTCCGCGCGACGACGCGCCGGTTCGTCGACGACCAGATCCGTCCGAACATCGCGAACTGGTTCGAGGCTGGCACCGTCCCCGCGCGCGAGCTCGCACCCGAGCTGGGCAAGCTCGGACTGCTCGGCATGCACCTTGAGGGCTACGGGTGCGCAGGCCTGTCGGCGACCTCGTACGGCCTTGCCTGCATGGAGCTCGAAGCCGGTGACTCGGGCCTGCGATCCCTCGTGTCGGTGCAGGGGTCCCTCGCCATGTACGCCATCTGGAAGTACGGCAGCGAGGAGCAGAAGACCGAGTGGCTTCCCCGCATGGCGAAGGGCGAGGCCATCGGGTGCTTCGGCCTGACCGAGCCCGACTATGGATCCGACCCGGGTGGTATGCGCACCCGCGCGCGCAGGGACGGTGAGGACTGGATCCTCACCGGGAACAAGATGTGGATCACCAACGGGTCCATCGCCGACGTCGCGGTGGTCTGGGCCCAGACCGACGACGGCATCCGTGGATTCGTCGTCCCCACCGACACCGCCGGCTTCTCCGCACCGGAGATCAAGAAGAAGATGTCCCTGCGCGCTTCCATCACGAGCGAGCTCGTGATGGACTCCGTGCGCCTACCGGCGTCGGCCGTCATGCCCGGCGCGAAGGGCCTGAGCGGACCCCTCGGCTGCCTGAACGAGGCACGCTTCGGCATCGTGTTCGGGGCGCTGGGCGCGGCCCGTGACTGCCTCGCCGCGGCACTCACCTACGTGGGGGAGCGGCAGCTCTACGGCCAGGCGCTCGCCAGCTACCAGATCACCCAGACCAAGCTCGCCGACATGTCCGTCGAGCTCACCAAGGGGATGCTGCTGGCTCTTCACCTCGGACGCCTGAAGGACGGCGGCGGTCTCGACCACCGCCAGATCAGCCTCGGCAAGCTCAACAACGTCCGCGAAGCACTTGCAATCGCGCGCGAGTGCCGCACCTTGTTCGGTGCAGCCGGAATCACGCTCGAGTACCCGATGATGAGGCACGCCAACAACCTGGAGTCGGTGCTGACCTACGAGGGCACCTCCGAGGTCCACCAGCTGATACTCGGTCAGGCACTGACGGGTCACGCCGCGTTCCGCTGAGGCGCCATCACACGAACGCACGTATACCGAGATAGGAGGTGGGACCGATGCAGCACGGAAGCGCGTCACATCCGTTGTCGCGCCGAGCGGCGATCACCGGGATCGCGGAGACCCCGCACGTTCGGGGAACCCAAATCCCCCTGATGCAGATGATCGCCACCACCTCCGTCCACGCCATCCGCGACGCCGGCCTACGGCCGTCCGACATCGACGCCGTGATCGCTCCACCCGGATTCGTGGGGTGGGACGAGGTCGCCGCCCACGTGGGCGTGACGGACGTCCGCTACACGGCCGCCATGCAGATCGGCGGAGCCAGCGCCACCGGCGCGCTGCTCACGGCCGCGATGGCGGTCTCCACCGGCGTCGCCAACCACGTGCTGATCCCCATCGGCTGGCACGGATACTCAGCCATCCGCTCCCGTGCGGACGCCCTACCGAGCAAGCGTCGCTTCCAGGCGGCCTTCTTCGAGACCGTCCGCAACTACTACGGTCCCTACGGACTGCGCTCGGCCCCCTACTGGTACGCCCTCTACCTGCAGCAGTACGTCGACCGGTACGCCGTGCCGTGGCAGGCCACCTCGGAGATCGCGCTCGCCGCCAGGCGCGCGGCCGCCCACAACGAGAACGCCTACCTGCGTGAGCGGCCCCTCGGCGAGGACGAGTACCTCGCATCCCCGATGATCAGCTCCCCCCTCCGCAAGCTCGACTGCTGCTTGGAGACCGATGCCGCTGCCGCGGTCGTCGTGTCTGCTGCCGACCGGGCTGCGGACGGGGCGCACACTCCCGTGACGATCGCCGGTGTGGCCGAGGGACATGCTCACCCTGCCGATGAGATCACCAACCGATCAGACATGCTCATGCTCGGACTCGCAAATGCCGCGCCCCGAGCCTTCGAGATGGCCGGGTATCAAGCCACGGACATGGATTTCTTCCAGATCTACGACTGCTTCACCCACGTGGTGCTGCTGCAGCTGGAGGCGCTGGGCCTGGCCGACCGCGGTGAGGCCGCCGCTCTCATCACCCCGGGCGCACTCGACCCCGGTGGTGCCATGCCGCTGAACACGCACGGCGGGCTGCTCGCGCAGGGGCACTGCTGGGGGATGAACCACGTCGTCGAGGCCGTACGCCAGCTGCGCGGCACCGCCGGGACCAACCAGGTGGTTGGCGCCCGCGTCGGAGTCGTGACCGGCTACGGCGACCTCGGCGACGGCAGCATCGCCGTCCTGGAGAGGGGGGTCGGATGAGCAGGCCCCCCAGGCCCGAGGAAATCGCCGGCGAGCTGTTCGCGTTAATGGCTCGCACATCGCGGCTGCACGTCCAGCAGTGCACGGAGTGCCACCGGAGCGTCCACCCGCCCCGCTACTTCTGCCCGATCTGCGGCAGCGCACGGATGGCGTTCGTCCCCTTAGACGGCACGGGCGTCGTGACCTCGTGGACGACCGTCGAGTACACCGTCGACCCCGAGTGGCAGCCGCTCGTGCCCTACGACGTCGTCGTCGTCGAGCTGTCCGAGGGGCCGCGGGTCGTCGCTCTGGCGCAGGACTTCCCCAGGACCCCACACGCGGGCGCACCCGTCAGAGTCACGGTCCAGCCGATGTCCGACGCGTTCGTTCGATACATCGCACGACCGGAGTCCGCACGAGCAGCCACCGGCTGTGGCGCTTTGTCACCGAGTCAAGCGTCGTCTGCGCGTACACCCATCGCAGACGCCCCCATCCCAACCACGCAGGAGGAAATGCCGTGATCATCCCCGAGGACTCTGACTTCCACGAGCGAGACACCACCGACCGCACATGGGCGGAGACGACCGTGCTGCTGTTCTCGGTGCCCGAGGCCGGGATCATCGGCAACGCCTACGTCCTCGCCCGCCCCAACCTCGGCGTGGCGACCTCTGCGGTCATCATTGCCCAGGGATTCTGCCGGCAGCCGTTCGAGGTCGACTTCACCGACCCTCAGGTCCACCAGCCGTGCCCGGACAACTTCAGCAACTACACGTTGCCGAGCGGGCTCAGCGTCGAAGTCACCAAGCCGCCGGTCGACTACCACTTCACCTACGAGCACGCGCTCGGCGCGGCCTCGTTCGACCTGACCTTCACTGGCCTCAGCCAACCGTTCGACATCCACGACAAGAACCAGAACCCGCTCCTGGCCGACCAGATGTTCGACAGCCTGGGAGACCAGTGGAAGAACGGGCACTTCGAGCTGCTCGGGCACGTCCAGGGCGAGCTCCAGCTCCGAGGCAAGACCTACAAGATCGACTCGTTCGAGGGGATGGACCACAGCTGGGGCCCGCGGCTGGAGGAAGGTCGCCGTGCGTTGTCGTGGATGCCGATCGCCTTCGGCGAGGACCTCGGCATGCACATCGTCACCGCGCTGGACATCGTCGACGGTCGCGTCGTCTACGGAGACCTGCGATTCGGTCACGTGGTGGACCACGGGGAGGTTTACGGGCTCGTCGAGGCGCGCATCGAGGCCGACCACGTCGACCTGATCGGTGTCAGGAACCACGTCTACGCCAGGGATGTCCGAGGGAAGGAGTACGATTTCTACGGCACGTCGCTGGGCGGCCATCCCTACCACCAGTTCAACCCGTGCTCGGTGGCCTACCAGTCGCTGTTCCGCTACGACCTGAACGGCCGCATCGGACATGGCGTGGGGACCGACGTCTACGGCCTCGACTTCCTCGCGGACCGCATGTCGCGGCACGGCCGCCAGCGTGGCGGCACTCGATGACCGCGCGGCTCCGAGCTCACGAGCCAGCGAGCGTCGGGGTGCACGGAGCTGCGCCCACCGCCGGGGGCGACGGCGGCGGTCCGAGTTCCGTGGACCGCATCGAGCAACTGGAGCGCAGATACCCGACGGAGCCAGAATTTGAGTGGCTCATGCGTCGCCGCGCGGCCGAACGTCTCAACGGTCCGTATGTCCGACCCAGCCTGAACGAGCTTGCCGGGATGCTGCGCGAGTACTTTCGCGCCACTGTCGACCCCTCCTGTGAGGTGCTCGATCCTCATTGGTTCGTCGGTGGCGCCTCGAAGGTGCAGGTCGGCTTCACCCTGGAGCAGCACGATCACTCCACGCGGCGACTCGTCATGCGCATGGAGCCTGGCGAGTCGCTCAACGTCACCAGCCGCACCCGGGAGTTCGAGCTGATGAACGCGCTGCGTGGAACAGTTCCGGTTCCGAACGCACCATGGGTCGACGCGACTGGCGACTGGTTCCCTCAGCCCGTTCTCATCACCGAGTTCTGCGCCGGCGTGGCCAAGCCTTCGCGATCCGCATCCGGACAGGTCACTGGACTTGGCACCAGGTTCGGACCCGACCTCGCCGCCGATCTGGCACCTCAGTTCATGTCCCATTTGGCTGCCATCCACACCTTCGACCACTCTGCAAGCTCTCTGCCGTCATTCGCGCGTCCCCACGACGGTGCGCATGAAGCGGCGCTCTGGCAGCTCAATCGAGCCCTGCGCGTCTGGGAAGAAGATCGCGACGAGACCATTCCCCTGATGGAGGTCGCTGCCAGATGGCTGCGGGATCACGTTCCTTCTGTCGACCACGTGAGTGTGGTCCATGGCGACTTTCGAAGCGGCAACTTCCTGTTCGACGAGGACAGCCGGCAGATCACCGCATGGCTCGACTGGGAGCGGGGACACCTGGGGGACCGCCACCGCGACCTCGCATGGACTATCCAGGCGCCGTTCGGTCACTACGATGAAGAAGGTGACTACCTCGTGTGCGGGCTGGTAAAGAAGCGGGAGTTCTTCGACTGGTACACCGACGTCTCGGGACTCTCCGTCGACGAGGAACGCCTCCGTTACTACACGATCCTGAACTGCTTCCAGATCATCGCTGCCTTGCACGGGACCGGGTTCCAGGTCGTCAAGCATGGGAAGTCTCATCAGGACATCCTGCTGGCGCGGTTGAAAGGCGAGGTTGGCATCATTGCCGAGGATCTCCGGCGCGAACTGTTGGAGGTGCTCTGATGGCGGACCACACCGACAACCAGTTCAAGGCGGCCATCGCTGCACTGCGAGAGGTGGTCGCGCCAGCGGTGAACCCACACGATCCGGCGGCACGCGAACAGTTGCAGTTGGTGATCGACCAGCTCGAGTTCGTACGTCAGCGTGTCGGATTGCTGGATTCCCGTCATCGTCTTGAGCTGGTGCAGCAGCTCGACATGGTCGAGCGTCTCGCGCACGCAGCAAAAGATGTTCGTGACCCTTCGGCAGCCGAGATCAGCGACACCGTGACGGATGCACGCGCGGTGCTTGCAGATCCGATTGCAAAGCATGAGGACCTTGCTGCGCAACAGGAAGGTCTGGCACGTCTGGTGCCGCGCATCCTTGAGCATGCGCCTGATGAGCATCGGCAGGCCCTCGATCGCCTGGTGGTACAGCTATCCGGATCAAGGGTGACTTTCGAGCGCTCGTGGTACGCCCCGCTGGGATTCGACCCAGATCCTGAATCGCTGCCCTCCGTCGATTCGCTCTTGGCGGAGGTCGACCTGGGAGGAGGGACACTGTGAAGGTACTCGTGACGAACGATGACGGCGTGCACGCCAGCGGACTGCGGGCGCTTGTTAACGGGCTTCTCGAAGAGGGCCACCAGGTCCTGGTCGTCGCACCGCTCGATCAGAACAGTGGAGGCGGAACAAGCATCGGCGGCGAGATCATGGGCACGCTGGTGCGCGTCGAACGAATCACGGATGAGTTGATGCCCGGAGTGCTAGTTCTCGGGGTCGATAGCCCGCCATCGGGAGCAGTCCTTGCCGCGATGCACCATCTGGTGCCGGAGCTCGAAGGCGTTCATCCTGACTTCGTCGTCTCGGGGATCAACTCAGGTCACAACCTCGGCCGGCTCGCGCTCCACTCAGGAACCCTCGGCGCCGCCAGTACAGCAGCGCTGTACGGAGTGCCCGCGATAGCAGTGAGCTGCAGTCCAGGGTTAACCGGAAAGTACGCATTGGCTGCCAACTTCTGCGCTCGACTGATCTCGTCATCTGACGCTGATTGGCCGATTGGCGAGGTCCTCAACATCAACTACCCGGACCACCCCGCGGAGCCTGAGAGCGTGGCGATCACGTCCTTGGCTCGCGCCCGTGATGGCGAAGTGGGTATGGAGTTGCAAGAAGGCGGGTTCAGGATGAGCCTTGTACGCGACTTCGCGGCCAGTGGACTGCGTGGGCAGCCGGGGGAGTCCGATGCAGAAGCCATTGAACGCGGCTGCGTGTCCGTAACGAGACTTGTTGGTGGCCTTTTCGTCAGGCCCGAGCACGAGGGTAACGGGGCCCTTGACCGTCTGATCAGAACCCTCGTCAGCGCCGACGTCCCCCCCGGCCGCGCAGGTCTCGGTAGGCAAGTCGGTGCGATGCGGCAACGCTCTGAGTTGGACAAGGTGGTCAGCTCGGCCGCAGAAGCGGTGGCCGACATCCCGGACGGCGCGAGGCTCGCGGTCGGCGGATTCGGACTGTGCGGCATCCCGTCGGTCCTCATCGACGCGGTGCTGGAGGCCGGCACGACCGACCTCGAGGCGGTCTCCAACAACTGCGGCGTGGACGAGTGGGGCCTGGGCCGGCTGCTCTTCGAGAAGCGGCTGCGCCGGATGGTCTCCTCCTACGTCGGGGAGAACAAGGAGTTCGCCCGGCAGTACCTCTCGGGCGAGCTCGAGGTGGAGCTGACGCCGCAGGGCACGCTCGCCGAGCGGATGCGCGCGGGCGGGACCGGGATCCCCGGCTTCTACACCGCGACCGGTGTCGGCACCCAGGTCGCCGAGGGCGGCCTGCCCTGGAAGTACGACACCGAGGGCAACGTCATCGTGGCGTCACCGCCGAAGGAGACGAAGGTCTTCGCGACGGCCACGTCGGATGGGGTGGTCGAGAAGGAGTACGTCCTGGAGGAGGCCATCGTGGCCGACTTCGGGCTGGTGCGGGCCTGGAAGGGCGACCGGCACGGCAACCTGATCTACCGCCAGTCCTCGCGCAACTTCAACCCGCTCGCCGCGATGTGCGGGCGGATCACGATCGCGGAGGTCGAGGAGCTGGTCGAGCCCGGCGAGCTCGACCCCAACGACGTCCACACGCCGGGCGTCTACGTGCAGCGGGTCGTCGCGCTGACGCCGGAGCAGGCCGCGGACAAGCGGATCGAGAAGACGACGACGCGACCCCGGCCGTCCTCGGACGCCTCGGGCGACGCGCTCGTGGACGACGCGGCGACGCACGGGCCGGGAGGCTGACATGGCAGACAAGAAGGGCTGGAGTCGTGAGGAGATGGCGGCGCGTGCTGCCAGCGAGCTGCAGGACGGGTCGTACGTCAACCTCGGCATCGGGCTGCCGACGCTGGTGCCCAACTACGTCGCCGACGACGTCGAGCTGGTGCTGCAGTCGGAGAACGGCATTCTCGGCGTGGGGGCGTACCCCTTCGAGGGCGAGGAGGACCCCGACCTCATCAACGCGGGCAAGGAGACGGTGACCGTGCGCAAGGGGGCGTCGTTCTTCGACTCCGCGCAGTCGTTCGGGATGATCCGCGGCGGCAAGATCGACGCCGCGATTCTCGGCGCCATGCAGGTCTCGGCCGCGGGTGACATCGCGAACTGGATGATCCCCGGCAAGATGGTCAAGGGCATGGGTGGCGCGATGGACCTGGTCCACGGCGCGAAGCGGGTGATCGTGCTGATGGAGCACACCGCCAAGGACGGCTCGCTGAAGATCCTCGACGAGTGCGACCTGCCGTACACCGGCAAGCGCGTGGTGCAGCGGATCATCACCGACCTCGCCGTCATCGACGTGATCGACCCCGCGACCGGAGAGGTGGCGCCCTCGGGCACCCTCGGCGACCGCGCGCTCACGCTGGCCGAGCTCGCCCCCGGCGTCACCGAGGACGAGGTGCGGGAGAAGACCCAGCCCAAGCTGATCACGCCATGACTGTCAGCAACGCCAAGACTATGCCGCGCGTCTTCGCGACTGCTCGCTTCTCGCGGCAGCTCATCGTCGATGGACAGCGTTTGTCGGAACCCGCGTCCATGGTGCATGCAAAGCAGATGGGAACGGTGACCACACTTTGGCGGTGAATCCGCATTGAGCTGGTTCAAATTCTGGGATCTGTCCTTCGCCAGAGTGCGAGAAGATCGGTGCCCACGTTGCAATGACGAGTTTGCGACGGTTCTCGGTAGCGACCGACGTTCCCCGGTCGGCACATCCTTGTAGCTGGTTCTGCATGCTCCTGCGCGGACGTTCCGCACGCGCCACGGGGACGGTTTCGAACTTGCGACCTTCGCTTAGGAGGCGGCTGCTCTATCCAGTGACAACTCGGCGGAAACTCGGCAGTTGAGTACGCCGAGGTCGACAGAGCACCTCCCAGGCAGGCCGAATCTTCGCCTAGACTCGATTGACCAACCGTTTCCGATCCAGGACATCCGCCCAGGTCAGCGGGTGTTTCGCCGAGTACCTCCGCGAGGTTGGGGCTCGTCGGCCCACGCTTCGATCGCCTCAAACTGGTTGAGAAGGACGCAGGTTCGAATCTCGTGCTGTGAGGGCGATGGGCCAGCTCGCCGAGATTCAGCACACTGTCAAAAACTAGCCACTTACAGTCCGATCACCGTCCATGCCAAGGCACTACACTCCGAGGTGAACCGCGACCTCTTCCCGCGTAAACCCGAGGAGATCCGCGACCATCCGAGGCACTCCGTAGCGCTCGATCTCTTCGAGAGGTCGCAGGTTCAAATCTGCCCCCGCTACAAAGTTAAAACGGCAGGTCAGAGGCGGTTTCGGGAGAGATCCCGGGGCCGCCTCTGATGCTTCAGCGGGGCAAATGTCAGCAGGATGTCAGCAGACATCGCCTCGGACTCGGCTGTTGAAAGCGTGTCCGCAGGCGGTGTGGGACGGGGCCGGCCGGGGTGTGAGCCACTCGGTGAGCGGGTCGGTGAGGGCGACCTACGCACGGAATTGTCGACGGATCGCGGCTGATGAGACGTAGCGCCGCGACGCTCTCACGCGGATGACTACATGTCGGGAGAACGACTCGGTCGAATGTCCCCCCGGCTCATCCGGCGAGTCCAGGACTCGGGGTCGCGTCTAACGAGATCGCGGAGTCCCTGCGTGCCCCGAGCCCACGCGCCCGGGAAGACGCTGCTGGTGCGGCAGGAGCAACGGTGTCGGTGGGTGCTGGCAGCCTCGGTGTGCACGTACTCGTCCGGAGTGCCAGCGAGAGGAGCGTCATGAGCGTTGAGATCACGCACATCAGGTTGAGCGGCGGCAGCGGCCACGAGCACATCGTCAGCTATAGGTGGCGAAACCCCAACGACGGAAACACGGGTACTTCGGACAAGCCGACCATGGTCGCCTGGGTGGATGAACCCGCCAACCATGCGTACGTCGGTAGCGGCTCCGGTCGCGCGGAGGCGGGCGTGGTGCGTCCGCAGTCTGGCCAGCCGTACCTCCGCACCTATGCGGATGGCCAATGGAACAACAACTTGTTGTCGCTGCCTCACTTCTGATTCTGATCAGCGCGCGCTCCTGGGCGGCGGTTCGCAGCAACTCTCAGAGACACGCCCCAAGCTGGGCGCAAGGACGAAGCGCGAAGCGAGAACCTCTCTTGCGTCCGGTTGGCGGCAGCACCTTCGGGCGTAGAGCCGAGTGGCACCAATCGGGCCGGGATGAGTCAGCGTTGCGGCGATCCGGGTTGAGGCGGGCGGTGAACGGGTGTCTCTCGCTGCTCTTGGGCGATGCCGGTGGAGGGCGACGTACGGGGATCAGGTGTCTCGCCTGTGTCCACGCCAGTCTGTAGGTGGGACACGATCCGGTAGCGGAGATCGGCTGCGGGCCGGTAACTCAGTGGCGCTTCGTCGACCAGGGCTCTGGTCACGGTGTTGATGTCGTGGCCTTCTTCGTGGACCTGCTGCAGCATCGCTGCCGTTGCCGGCCAGTCACTCTGCTCGAGTAGGCGCGAGTCGAGCTGTCGGGCGAGGGGTGCCCATCGCTCGGCCGGCGACTTCGCGGCGGCGGCTTCGAGCCGCCTGCGGACCTCGGTGGTGCTGTGCATTTCGTCCTGGGCGATCGTGCGGGGGTCGGCATCCCAGACCTTGACTGCGTCGCGCAGGTCGCGGCGGACTTGTAGCTGAGTGACCTGGAGGCGGGTGAGGATCTGTTCGGTGCCTGAGTCCCAGGCGTGGCTTGGTCGGGCTGCGAGGACGCGCATCGCGGCCACGCCGGCCTGCTCTGGGTCGAGGTTGTCGAGCCGCTCGGACAGGATCTTCTCACCCAGGGATGTACTGCCGGTGAGGGCAGCGGTCAGGGCTGCGGGGCCGCGCTGGGCGAACACGTCGGCGGGGTCGAGCCCGTCGGGGAAGCGCACGTAGCCGGGGTCGAGGCCGTGGGGGGTGAGCATCCAGAAGTCACGTTCGGCGGCGATCTGCCCAGCCAGGTCGGCGTCGGTGGCCACCATCGGGTCATGGCCTGCGTGTCGGGTCAGGGCGGCAAGCTGGGTGGCCTGTTCGTCGCTGAGTGACGTGCCCAGGGGGGCCACTCCGAGGTAGCGGCCGGCGCTGGCTAGGGTGACGGCAATCGCGTCTATGGGGCCCTCGACGATCACCGGCACGGCGCCAGGTCCGACTGCTGGGTTGATGAGCTCGTCGACGACGCCGAACAGCTGCGCGCTCTTGTGGAACAGGGGGGTGTTGGCGGTGTTGAGGTACTTCGGGCCGGCCCCGCCGGGTGTTTGGTCGGCGTCGTCGAGGTCCGGGCGGCGTCGGCCGACGAACCCGAGGATCTGGTTCTCGTGGACGACGGGGAACATGACGCGGTCGCGGAACCGGTCGATCAGGTTGCCCCTCGACGACTTCCTGGCGACGCCGGCGGCGAGCATCTCAGTATCGGTGACGCCGTGGCGGCGCAGATGGGTAACGAGGTGGGTCCACCCAGGCGGCGCTTGGCCGAAGCGGAAGTCCTCGTGTCCGGCCATGTCGAGACCGAACCTCTCGGCCAGGTAGGCGCGGCCCCATGAGTCGTCGAACTGCGTCTCGAAGAAGGTCTGGGCCATATCGTTGATCTCGACCATCCGCTCGCGAGTGACGGGACAGGAGTACCACTCCTCGGCGCGCTGGTACATCAGTCCGATGTCGGCGTCGGTCGGCTCAAGTGCGATGGGGCCCAAGTCGCGGATGTACCCGGCGAGTCTCAGGTCGCCCTCGACGACTCGAGCCTCGTCCACGGTGTCGACCTGGTCGACCTGGTCGACCTGGTCGACCTGGTCGACGTTGTCGGCGATCATCGACGCGGCGATGCTGACGAGGTCCACCGGGTCCACGAGGTTGTCGTCCTGCTGGTCGGGATCGTGGCCGGGGTCGTGGCGGGGACCTTCGGTGAGCGTCCATACGACGTCATCGGAAAGGTCCACGTGAGGGACTTGGGAGACGTCGGTGGGGTCGACTTCGACGCCCTCCCACAGGTCCGCCGGGGGCTCTTGGAATCGGTCGGCGTACTCGGAGTGCCCGTTCTCGTCGGGGATGGGGTCGAGCGCGATCGACGTACGCCACACCAGTGTCTGGCACTCGTCGACGCCCTCCCAGCCGTCCCTGAGCAGCGGGCGACGCGTGCCCAACAGGTCCTCAAGCTGCCAGCCGCGCTGCAGCCCGCGGTCAATATTTACCACCAGCGCCGGCCACCAGGTGCTAGCCCGGATGTGCGCGGCGCGTTTCGTGCCCAGCAGGTCCGGCAGCTGGGTCGACCAGGCGGTGGTGACTCCCTCACCGTGTGCGCCGTCCCCGGCCTGCGCAGCAACGGCGGGGGCCAGGTGGCGGGCCATCCGCCACCACAGCGCTGCTGCGGCGTGCTCATCGGGCAGCGGACCGCCGGCCGCGGCGGCGGTGCGGAGCAGCTGGTGGGCCTGGATGCCGGCCCGCGACATGGCGGCCAAGCGCTCGGCCAACAGGGGTGTGAACTCGTCGCCTTGGACCTGCGGTGCCAGGGCGTGCAGCAGCTGGCGCCATTCGATGAGTGCCGGGGTGCGCTCGCCGGTGACGGCGCGGTTGAGTCGCCGCTGGTAGGTGGAGGAGGCCTTCTGCAGCTGCGGCGCACCGGTGGGTCGCCGATCGTCGGCGGGGACTTGCATGGCGGCGCGCCACACCTCCACCTCAGCCACGATGTCCGCCACCGTGTCAGTGTTCTTGGGGTCAGGGCTCATCCCGTTCTGCGCCCAGGCCGGGAGCGCGGCCCGTTCAGCGGCACTGGCGCGCACGTCGCCGGCGAGCTGCTCGACGAGGCGCGCGCGCCGGGAGAGGTAGGCGCCCCACTTCGGGTCGTCGGCCAGGCGGTCGGGGATCCCTGGCATCCACGGCAGCGGGGGAGGGATGGCTGCGGTGCTCGTGCCTCGGTGGCCGGAGGAGTCCAGGCGCCAGTCGAGCACGGCGGCGGTGTCCGTGGCGGTGTCGATCTCGCGAGACTCCGCTGTAGAGCGCAGTCTCGCGGTCGGGTCGCCTCCTTGGGCGCCCCCGAGCAGGAGGTGCGAGCGGAGTGCAGGCCACGCGGGTTGATCAGTGAGACCGGGCACGATCTCGCCGGCTGTGGCGTCGAGGGCCTCGACGACGTCGACGCCGACCACCATTTCGGCCGCGACGTAAAGGCTGTCGAGGTAGCGCTGGGCGGCGTCGCCGAGGCGGGTCGCGGGGTCGGCCTGGTCCCGTAGGAGGCTGGTCGCGGAGCGTTGGGTGTCGTCGCGGGCCAGGACCTGATCGAGGATGTCGGTCGGGGTGAGCGGGCGGACCAGTGTCGGGTGGATGACCGAGTGGGGGTCGCCGTCGCCGACGACTTCGAGGTAGACGTGGTTGGCGATCGCGCCTCGCGTCATCATCGTGTAGAGCTGCTGGCGTGACTCACTCCCGGTGGCGAGGCCGTGCATGGTGTCGGCGGTGATGCCTTGGGCGGTGTGCACGGTGCAGGCGTAGCCGAGTTCGGTGGCCGTCTCGACGTAGTCGCGGGGGAGTCGGACGGTCCGGCCGTGGCGTGTGTGCTGCACGGTGAGGTCGCCGTCGTCGTGGATCTCGTGCAGGTGCCATCGGTCACCGTTCTTGACCCAGTCGGTGGCTGAGGTGCGGAGCCGGCGGTCGTTGGCTCGGGTGATGATCAGGTCCCCAGAGGAGGCCTCGTTACCGTCCGCGAGCCGCCGAACAAGGCCAGCGCTGGCCGGGTGGACCGGGTCAGCGGGAGCGGTTTCGGCGAGCCGGTGGGACCGCGCCTGCCGGTTGAGCTCAGCCACCAGGTCGCGGGTGGGCGCGAGCATGATGGAGTCCAGCCCGGCGGCTCGGTCGCTCCGCCAGGCAGCGAAGACGTCCTCGGTCATCGTGGCCAGGTCACCAACATGGACGCGGTCGCGGTCGAGGTAGAACCCAAACGACTCGCTATTGCCCTCGCGTAGCGCCAGCGATGCCGCGGCCTCGGCGGGGTCGGTGAACCTGACCAGCTCGGTGAGCTGGAGCGCGCCGTGGGTAACTCGAATGTCGCGGAGCACGCCACCGGCGCCGATCGCAGCGAGCTGCTGGTCGTCCCCAATGAGCCGGACGCTGCCGCCACGCTCGAGGATGTAGGAGACCGCCACGTCCAGGGACACGGTGTCGGCCATCCCGGCTTCGTCGATCACGACGAGGGTCGAGGAGTCGATGCCAGCAACCCAGTCAGGCACCGCATCGCCAGAGCGGGCTTCGCTCAGGCGGGCCCGCTCGATGGAGTGGGTGAGCTTGGCTAACGTCTCCGTCTGGCTGTCGATTTGCGATCGCAGGGCGTCTGCGGCAGCGGCCGAGGGTGCGAGGCCAACGATGGTGCCGCCGCTGTCGGTCCAGGCGCCGGCGAGTGCGCGCATCGCGGTGGTCTTGCCCGATCCAGCGGGCGCGATCGCCAGCTGCAGGCGGGCACCGGAGGTCGCCATCTCCCACACCAGGGTCGCCTGACCGGCGTTGAGCGTGACCCCGTTGGCCGTCGACTCCAAGAGCGCGAGGTCGACCGAGGATGCTTCCGCGGCGTACCCGTCGCGACGTCCAGCGGCCACCACGAGGCGCTCTTCGGCTGCGAGAACCTTGCTCGAGGTGAACAGGGCGGAGCCGGCCGTGCTGTATACCGAGGTGCCGTCGGCGCGGCGCAGCTCGACCGGTTCGTTGATCCCGGCAGCCTCGTCCGTGGGCCGGGCGAGGCTGACCGACCGGCCGTCAAGGACCTCGTTCACCAGTAGGTCGACGACGTGGACGACCTGGTTGGTCGTCACGTTCGCGGCCCGGACTTGGCGTTGGGCTTCGGCGTAGACGTGCCAGTACTGCCAGGTGCTGCGCCCGCCTTCCATCGTCGTCACGATGCGGTCGGCGGTGGTGGCGAACCAGGCCGCATCCACCCGCGAGTCGGCCGGCGACGTCGCGACTGCCCTCGAGTTCAGTGCCGGGTTCCATGCGAGGCCCGAAGCCGGGCGGAGTGCGTCGTGGATCATCTGCGTGACCCGTTGTGGGGTGCCAAGGACCTCGACGGCTTCGCGGTGCCAGGTGTCGCGCTGTTCGGCGAGTGAGCGTGGTTCGTGCTTGGCTTCGCGGGTTTCGAGAGTGGCCTGCTGGGCGAGCTGAAGTGTTTCGACGGGAGTCGGGGGTCGGCCGTGGGTGGCCTGGAACCCGGTGACGAGGACTTTGCGGCGATCCTCGACGTGGAGCCGGCGTTTGGAGAACCGCGCGTTGAGTTGCGGGTCGACGCCGACGATCTCGCGCACCGGTCGTTTGCGGGCATCGGTGTCCGGGCGCTCGGCGAAGCGCACGCCGAGCATGTCGACGAGGTGCCGTTCGAGCGCGGTGTTGTAGGTCTCCGAGGCCGAGACGACCGCCTTGTGCAGGGGCCGTCCGTCGATGGCCAACCACTTGCCCGTCCCACCAGCGGTCCCGTTGGGGGTGCCGTCGGGGGAGAGGGTTTGGACTTTGTTCGCGACGGCGACGTGGGTGTGCAGGTCGGGGTCTCCGGCGCGGGAGTCGCGGTGGGTGAACGCGGTGGCGACCAGCCCGCGGACGTCGACCTGACGGACCCCGTTGGCGCCCTGGCGCGTGAACAGGGCCCTTGCTTCGAGGAAGTCCAGGGCGTCCTGGACTGCGGCCTGGTGGGCACGTTCTATGAGTGCGGCGGTCTTCGGATCGGCGACCGCCCACAGTGTCGAGACGCTCTTGACGGGGGAGAAGGTGAGGTCGTAACCGGCGACGGCGTTGGTCCGCGGGCGGGAGTCCTTGGCGATGGTGGCGGCGAGCTCGCGGGCACCCTCGGTGCCCTGGCTGGGCTCGCGACCGTGCTCGGCGCGGAAGAAGTCGCGGGCGACCTCGGTGCGGATCCGGGCACGCTCAGCGACGGGAACTGGGTAGTCCCCGGGATGGCCGGCAGCTGAGTTCCACTCAGCGAATCGCTTGGCGACCTCGATCCGGAACGCGCTGACGTCGTCTGCGTGGACCTTGTACGGGGCGCCGAGACGAGCGGCCGCCTGATAGTCGGATTCGGTGGGCCGCTTGAGGCCGGGGCGGCCGATGCGCAGATCCAGCACCCTGGTGCGTTCGGTTGCCAGGGGGTGGTGCCCGGCGCCGAACAGGTTCTGCATGTGGTCGGCGGTGACGACGTCACCGGCGGACAGCCCGTCGATGCCAGCCATGCCGGAGCCCATCCAGACGCCGGGTGTCTCGCCCCTTTCGGTGTAGTAGCTGGCGAGCCCGGTGTGGCCCCTGTCGGTGGCGTCCAGCGCGGCGACTTGGCGGGTCAGGTAGTCGTACCCCGATCCGGCGGTCAGTTTGTGGAGGCTCATGGTCACGTGGACCTATGTCCGATCCGCGCCTCGCAACGGTCAGCCGCGACGGTCGTTCGCTACGCGGGACGTCGCGGGGCGCTTCTCGTCGGCGAACCGGGAATGCAAGAGGTGTGTGGGACTTGGAAGGTGGGGAATTTCTGGGGGGACGCTGGTCTTGTTCGTGCGACAGGGCATGCGGGTTCGGCGGTCTGCGGGTTAGGTGATGACCGCTCGGAGTAGGCGGGCTGACTTAGGGGGTTGTTCGAGTCATGTGAATCCGAGTGAGAGGTCGGCCGGATGAGTCAGCAAACGATCAGACAGCAGGCGCGGCGTACAGCACGAGAGATGGCCGAAAGGCGTCGACGCGAACGGATTGACGGAGAAGCGCGGACGATCGCGCTGGCCGAACAGGTCATGGTCGCGATCGGTGAACGGGACGCGGCAGTGGCCGCGACCGAGAAGCGAGCGGCGGCTGCGCTGCGTCAATTGACGGACGCCGAAGGGTTGAGTCTTAAGGAGGCCGTCGAATGGTGCGGCGAGACGCTGACCGCTCGTGAAGCAACGAGGCTCAGGCGTCTGGTCGCCAAGGACGCAGGCGCCGTGGACGGCGGGCCCTCCCTCGAGGCCAGCGGCGCCCAACCTCGGCGGCTGTCGGCGCAGGTCGAAGCCAGCGGCGCTGCAGGTTGAGGGGGAGGGGACATGAGCACCCTGGTCATCAGCTCTCACGAGGATGCGATCGCGGCGGTACCGTACGTGCTGGGCTTCCACCCGCAGGAGTCACTGGTGCTAGTGCCTTTCAACCAGGCTCTGCCGTGGGTGCGCGTGGACATCCCAGCGACGGACGCTGACCGCAGTCAGTTGTGGGATGGGAGCCTGCGCGAGGCACTAGTTGCGCACGCGCGGCGCGCCGACGGGCCGGTAGGGATGGCCGTGTTGTGCTTCACCTCCGACCAAGCGAACGCCGCCGCCTCAAGCCACGACATCGGCCGTAGGCTCGGCGAGATCGGCATCAGAACCCCGGTGCGGCTGTGGACCAACGACTCCGTATGGGTCGAGTTCAACACTTCGGCCAACGGTCGCTGCAGCCAAGACGCGGCCGACAAGATGGCCGCAACGAGTGTCTACAGCGGAAGTGCGCGCCCCGCCGCGAGCCGAGAAACGATGGCGGCCAGCATGGCGGGCGACCGA
Source organism: Nocardioides sp. (assembly GCF_025965415.1). Taxonomy (GTDB): domain Bacteria; phylum Actinomycetota; class Actinomycetes; order Propionibacteriales; family Nocardioidaceae; genus Nocardioides. Next base: position 14,757 of record NZ_JAOPWY010000121.1, on the reverse strand, counting down.
AAGCCGGTGGCCGCCCTGCTCAAGGACGACACGGCGGCCGACGCAACGCCCGCCGCAGAGCGGGAATGGGCCGGAATGCGTGTCGCGGAGTTCCTCGTCGACGGCGCCCGACTCAGCGACGCAGATGCGGCGCGTCTTCTTGTCGCCGTTCAGGCCACGAGCACCCGCGATGCGTTGTGGGGACAGATGACACGTGAGACGTCCCGTGACCATCAGGCGCTATGGATCGACCTCACCCGCCGTGCCCCCCGACCAGGTACGCGCCCCCGCAGCGTCACTAGCCGCGTTCTCCAGCTGGCTGGCAGGCGATGGGGCCAAGGCGTGGTGCGCCCTGGACCAAGTGCCTGTCGACCAGCCCTACTCAATGGCCGCGATCGTAGCCGGCGTCTTGGAAGCCGCGCTGCCGCCCAGCGAGTGGGAAGACCACCGGACGGCGCTCGCGGGACTTACGTCTGCGTTGGACGAGTCTTTCGTCCCGCCTCCTATCGCGGCCTCCCAGCGCCACGCGCTGCCGAGCGGTGGGTCGAGCGTCGGTCGTTGTGCGCCCCCGCGGTAACAGGCTGCCAGGAAGACGGCGATCATGATGAGCGCTGCGGAGGTGATGGTCCGTCCCGATCCGGCGAGGCCCCGGGCCACGGACTCGGCCTTGTCGCCGGTCGCGGCGTACTCCTCCCGGATGCGGGAGAGCAGGAAGACCCGTAGGCCATAGAGAGCCCGAAGAGGATCGGGAACATGATCACGATGATGAGCGAGGTGTTGTCCAGCCCTAAGAGCGCTTTGGTTGGGGTCTGTACACGCTCGTGCTCCTCGGACTGGTGATCGTGTTGGCTCGACGGAGCACCCGTAGCCGCCAGTGATTAGAGCGTGATGGCGACCTTCCCGCGGATCGCTCCGTCCTCTAGGTGCCGCATGGCCTCGGCTGCCCGCTCGAGCGGGTAGCAGCGGTCCAAGGCAGGGATGAGCTGACCGGCCCCGATGAGCTGAGTGAGTCGCTCGTAGTCACCGCCGCGCTCACGCGCCATCAGCAGGACAAGTCTCTGCCGCAGGAAGGGTGAGAGCAGGGCCCCTCGCAGCTGGCGGCTCATCCCCGTGATCGCGCCGCTGCCCTCGCCTCCCATGAAGACAACCGTTCCGCGAGGAGTCAACGCGCGCCGCTATCGGCGTGCGGACGGATTGCCCGCGACGTCCAGGACGAGGTCGTAGCGACGTGTCCCGTCGGCCCAGTCGTCGCGGGTGTAGTCCAAGACATGATGGGCGCCCATGGCGGTCACATGATCCGTCTTGGCGCGGCTGCAGACTCCAGTCACCTCGGCGCCGAGGCTGACGGCCAGCTGTACCGCGTAGCCGCCGACGCCCCCAGAGGCCCCGGTCACCAGCACGGACTGTCCGGGCGACACTCTCGCGACGGTGAGGGCCTGGAGCGCGGTTCCTGCCGAGATCGGCACGACGGAAGCCTGGGCGAAGGAGAGGCCAGCCGGCATGAGGGCCAGCTTCTCCTCACCCGCGACGGCGTACTCCGCGAACGCGCTAGGGGCGACGCCGTACACCTCGACCCCGGGGACGAACCTGGTCACGCCGGCACCCACGGCGGCCACCGTGCCGGCGACGTCGCGGCCGGGCACGGCGTTCTTCGGTCGGCGGAGGCCGGTAGCGAGCCGAACGGCGTACGGCTTGCCGGTCATCAGGTGTTCGGTGCCGCGGTCGAGCCCGGCGGCGCGGACACGGATCAGCACCTGACCGTCGCGGACCACGGGACGAGGCACCTGCCCGAGCCGCATGACGTCGGAGCCGCCGTAGCGGGCCTGCGTAATCGCCAGCATCGTGGCGGTCTCGGTGGCGGGGATGTGAGAGCTCATGTCCTTGTCCTTCTCGGTGTCGTGGAGGGTGATGTGGATCAGACCGGAGGCATCGGGTCGTACTGGAGGTAGCGACGGACCTCGCGGGCGCGGTCGACGACCGCGAGGCGCGCCACCAGGTGCAGGGCCATGTCGATCCCGGCGCTCACGCCGGCACTGGTGATGAGGTCGCCGTCGTCGACGAAGCGTGCCTCCACGTCGGTGATGACGGTGGGGTCGAGCTCGGACAGCAGGTTCAGCGATGCCCAGTGGGTGGTCGCCCGTCGCCCCGTCAGCAGGCCGGCCGCCGCATAGACGAGGCTCCCGGTGCAGACCGAAGCCATCAGGGGAACCGCGCTCCGGGCCTTGCGGACCCAGTCGAGGTGAGTCGGGTCTTGGATCATCGGCCTGGTGCCGGGCCCCCCCGGGTGGATGAGCACGTCGAGTAGGGGAGCGTCGTCGAACGAGTGGTGTGCCCCCAGCACCAGGGACTTGGCCCCGACCACGGGGCCACCGTCGACCGACAGGCAGAAGGCGTCCCAGCCGTCCTCGGGATACTGCTGGGTCCAGTGGGAGAGGACCTCCCACGGACCGACCGCGTCCAGCTCCTCGACCCCGTCGAAGACGAGGATGCCGATCTGCCGTCGCCCCTGCTTCCGGGAGTGTCGGTCGTGGGCGGGGTCGGCGGGAAACTGGTCAGGCATCAGGGGGCTCCAAGGGCGAACGGCGGATCGGGGCGAGGTGGCGCCCGATGAGGTCGATCCTGTGGGCTGGACCGGTTGCCTCGCGCCGGCCAAAATGCCGGGTTGTCCGGGCCGGTCGGACCGAGAAGCGTGTAATTTCGGCATGTGCTGGTCGGCCGTGACCCCGAGCGGGCGCTCCTGGCGGCGCTCCTCGCTGAGGCCCGCCACGGAACGGCCCGCAGCCTCGTCGTACGCGGTGAGCCAGGTGTAGGCAAGACCGCGTTGCTCGATGCGCTGGTGGCCGAGGGCGACGGTGCCGTGTTGCTGCGCACCCAGGGCCTCGAAGTCGAGGCGCCGCTCGCGTTCGCCGCCCTGCATCGCCTGCTGCGGCCGCTGTCACGGCTCCGGGCGCACCTTCCGCCGCCTCAGGCGCGGGCACTCGCGATCGCCTTCGGCGAGGACGACGGCCCCTCGGTCGAACCTTTCCTCGTGGGAGTGGCCACCCTCTCGTTGCTGACGGCGGCTGCGGAGGAGACCCCCCTGCTGTGCGTCGTCGACGACGCACACTGGCTGGACCCCGCCAGTGCAGGAGCACTGCTCTTTTGCGCTCGACGCCTCGGTGCGGACCGGGTGGTGATGGTGTTCGGGGCCCGTGACGGTGCGGCCGCAACGTTCGAGGCGCCCGGCTTGGCTGAGGTGACGCTCACCGGGCTCGACGTCGACGCGGCGCGAGCGCTCCTCGCCACCCGGCTGGCCGGTGAACCGGCCGACGAGGTGGCCCAACGCCTCATCGCGGAGACGAGCGGAAACCCCTTGGCCCTGCTGGAGCTGCCCGGCGAGCTCACCGCAGCCCAGCTCGAGGGGACGGCGGCACTGCCGACCACGCTCCACCTCACGGCCCGGGTCGAGCGGGCCTTCCTCGACCGAAGCCGTCAGCTTGCGGGTCCGGTGCAACGCGTGTTGCTGCTGGCGGCAGCTGACGACACCGGCGAGCTCGACGTGCTGCGCCGGGCGGGCGGGCAGTGGGGACTGGACGAGGCCGTCATGCAGGAAGCGTTCGACTCCGGGCTGCTGGTGGACCAAGGCGGTTCGATGTCGCTGCGGCACCCGCTCGTGCGCTCCGCTATCTACCAGTCCGCGGCCGGGATGGAACGACGGGGGGCGCACCGCGCCCTGGCAGAGGCGCTGGCCGGGTCGGGCCACAACGAACGCGAGATCTGGCACCGTGCCAAGGCAGCGGAGGGCCGGGACGAGGACCTGGTCGACTCCCTCGAGGGCGTGGGTGAGCAGTCGCAACGGCGAGGGGGACACGTCGCGGCCCTGGCGGCGTACGAGCGGGCGGCGGAGCTGTCCGGCGACGCGGTACGTCGCGCCCGGCTGAGCTTCGCCGCAGGGCGCAGCGCCTGGGCGTGCGGTCAGGCGGCGCGCGCACAGGCATTCCTTTCGGCGGCCCGGGAGGGCACCGACGACCCCCTCCTGCAGTGCGACGTGGCCCGACTGCGCGGGCACATCGAGGTCAACATCGGCTCCGCAGCCGAGGCGCACCGCGTCTTCGTCGACGCCGCGCACGCGGTCCTCCCGGTCGACCCGGTGCGTGCGCTCGACATCGGAGTCGCCGCGGCAGTCATGCGCACCTTCGGTGCCGACAGCGGTACGCCGTTGCGCTCCGAGGACCTCCTGACGGCCACCACCGCAGACACCTCCCCGCGAACACGCTGCCTGCAACAGATGCTCGGGGCGATGACCCTGGTGGCGGACGCGGACTGGGCAGCGGCGATGGATGCCCTGGACGTCGCGCTCGAGATCGGCAAGGACGTCGATGACCGTGACGTCCTGTGGAACCTCGGCAACGCCGCGCTCCAGCTCGGTGACGAAGCCCGTCAGCAGCAGTTCTACTCCTTCGCGCTCTCACGGGCACGGGAGGCGGGCGCGGCCACAGCCGTCATCTACTGCCTGCAGCGGCTCTGCTTCGGCTACTGGACGACCGGCGACCACGTCGCGCTGCGGGTCAGTGCCGAGGAGGCCGTAGCGCTGGGCGCAAACATCGGGCAGTCCGCCGTCACTGCGCTCCCGATCGCCTGGCTGGTGCTCCTGGCCGCCCAGCGGGACCGGGACGACTACGACGAGCTGCTACAGCATCTCGAGGGGGTGGTCGCCGCGCATCCGCTGGGCATCATGGCCGATCCGGTCCACGACCTGACGCGGTGGGCGATGGGCGTTCGCGCGGCCAGCGCGGGGGACACGTCCGGTGCCTTCCACCAGCTCGGTCGGCTGCGACTTCCGGTCCTCCAACGACTGGCCGCGACGGAGCGGATCGAGGCCGCGGTCCGCGCAGGGGAGGTGGGGACAGCACTGGCTTGGACCGACGAGCTCGCTACATTCGCCGAGGCGACCGGGAGGCCATGGGCGCTCTCCGCGGTGTCGTTCGGTCGGGCCGTGACAGCCGAGACCGGTGCGGAGCGTCTGTTCGAGGAGGCGTTGGCGCACGGCTCGCGCGGTGATCGTCCGGTCGACGTGGCCCGCGTCCAGTTGGCGTACGGCGAGTGGCTGCGCCGCAGCCAGCGGCGCGTCGACGCACGCGTCCACCTGCGGCGTTCGTTCGAGACCTTCCAGGACGTGCGGGCCGAGGCGCTGGCATCGCGTGCGGACCAAGAGTTGCGCGCCTCCGGTGAGACCGCCCGCAAGCGCGATCCCTCCACGTTGCTGCAGCTCACACCGACGGAGCTCAAGATCGCCCAGCTCGTCAGCTCGGGCTTGTCCAACAAGGACGTGGCCGCGCAGTGCTGGATCTCTCCCCGCACGGTCGCGTTCCACCTGCGCAACGTCTTCGCCAAGGCCGGCGTCACTTCGCGCGGCGAGCTGGCCCGACTCGACCTCGCCTGAGGCGGCCGTCGCGCCCGTCGCGCACATCCCGGTCATCTGGCCGGGGTGATGGCGCGGCTGTGCGCCCACTCTCGTCAGCAGTGCCACACACCCCTTCACTGCGAGAGCGAGACGCCCATGAGCACCGATGTGCACCACAGCGTGCGATCGACCCACGCCAGCCCCGGGGGCCGCCCGGTCACCCGGGTCGTCCTCGGCTCCTTGGCCACGGGAGTCGCAGTCGCGGTCCTCCTGACGATGGTGGTCGTCCCGGGCGCCACTGAAGGGGTGACCACTGGTGCGGCGTTGATCGGCTTCGGTCTCGGCTGGGCAATGCTCCGCGCTCTCGCCTCGCGGACGCGCAGCCCTCAAACCTGGGCTGCGGTCCCAGCGGTCTCGATGACCTTCACGGGCGCTGTCCTGATGGCTGTCGCCCCCTCCGACCACACACTCACCGTGCTCACGTGGGTGTGGCCGCCGCTCGTGCTGGCGCTGACCGGGTGGACGTACGTCCACATGCGGCGTGCGCTGACGGGTCCGGGCCGCTGGCTAGTGACGTCGGCGCTGGTCCTTCTCGCAGCCGCCTCGGTGGGGGCCGGAGTCAGGACCGTCACCACGGACTCCTTCGCCGGCACCTATCCGGCGCCGGGCACGGTCCGTTCCGTGGGCGACCACGACCTCCACATCGACTGTCGCGGCCAGGGCCGGCCGACCGTGGTCCTCTTCAGCGGCCTCGGCGAGTTCTCCGGGTCTTGGGCCCGGATCCTCGACGGGGTCTCGCCCACCACTCGGGTCTGCGCCTACGACCGCGCGGGACAAGGGTGGAGTGACGACGTCGGAGATCCCCAAGACGGGATCGCCGCCGCCGCGGACCTCCGAGCACTGCTCGTGGCGGCGGGGGAGAGCGGCCCGTTCGTGCTGGTCGGCCACTCGATCGGCGGTCCCTACGCGATGACGTACGCCGGCCAGTACGCCGACGAGGTGGCCGGGATGGTGCTGCTCGACAGCACGAGTCCCCACCAGTTCGACGTGATCCCCAGCTATCCGTTGCAGTACGCCATGATGCGACGCGCGTACGGCGTCCTGCCCACGCTGGGGCGGCTGGGGCTCGGAGCGGTGCTGGCCGGTTCACACCTTCGCGCCGGCGACGCGGCCCCCGTGGACGCCATGTCGGCCACGACACGCGCCGGCCGCAATGCGCGTGACGAGCTGTCAATGCTGCCCGTGGTGTTCCGGCAGGCCCAGGCGCTCAGCGACCTGGACGACCGTCCCTTGGTCGTGCTGACCAGCGCGGACACCGCTGACGACACCGACGGCTGGACCGAGGCGCAGGAGCGCATGGCAGGCCTGTCCACCAACGCCATCACCCACGAGGTGGCGGCCAGCCATGCCGGAATGGTCGAGGACCCCGTGGGGGCCGTCGCATCCGTGCAGGCCATCGCCGCTGTCGTGCGCGCGGTCCGCACGGGAACACCTGTCGCGAGTCGCTGACCCCGCTGGCCGCGCAACCCGGCCATTCGACCGGTTCGAGCGCCGGCGTCCAGCGACATCGTGGACACATCGGCCGGCAACGGCGCCAACCAACCCAACCATCTCAGGCGGTGAGCACAATGAACATGATCTCGACGATCCCGGTCACGACGCAGGTGACGCCCCCGGCGGGAGACGCCCCCGACGTGTGCTGGTGCGGACAGGACCTGGACCGCGTCCGCGGCCGTCACTGCTCCCGGTGCGGCACAGCCCGCGCAGTCCGACCTGTCTCCATCCTCTCCCGACTCGCCGCGTGAGGAGCCACCATGAGCACCGCAACGACACCCCTTCCGACGCAGCCGGTGACGACCATGACCCGCCATGGTCGAGTGACGCTCGGCCTGCTCGTCTCGGCACAATTCCTCGTGATGCTCGACGGCTCGATCGTGAATGTCGCGCTGCCCTCGATCCAGCAGGACCTCGGCTTCGGTCCCGCGGCCGTGACCTGGGTCGTCAATGCCTACGTTCTCGCCTTCGCAGGGCTCCTGCTGCTGTCCGGAAGGGCCGCAGACCTCATCGGTCGCCGCCGCATCTTCCTCCTGGGGGCATCCCTCTTCACGGCAGGCACCCTGCTCGCGGCATTGGCGGTGAACAAGGAGCTGCTGATCCTGGGCCGCGTCGTGCAGGGCATCGGCGCCGCCGGCCTCAGCCCGGCCGCGATGTCCCTCCTGTTGGCCACGTTCCCACCCGAGCAACGCGCCCGGGCGATGGGAGCGTGGGGCGCCGCCTCCACGCTGGGCGGAGCCACGGGTGTGGTGTCAGGGGGTGTCCTCGCCGGAACCGTCGGTTGGCGGGCAGTGTTCCTCGTGACTGTCCCCGTGTCACTGGCTGCCGTGGCGCTCGGCCGACGGGTGCTGGCAGAGGATGCGGTGGGTGTCCGCCGTACGGTCGACTGGGCGGGTGCCGCCGCGGTCACGGGCGCTGTGATCACGCTCGTGCACGGCGCCGTCGACGCCGTCGACCACCCCTGGACCTCGCCGCGGGTCGCCGGCCTGCTGTCCGTCTCGCTGGCACTGATGGCCATCTTCGTGGTCATCGAGCGGCGGGCCGCAGATCCGCTGGTCCCGCTCGAGCTCTTCCGCTCCCGCAGGTTGCGGACGAGCACGGCTGTTGCGCTGCTCGGCGGAGCGTCCCGCGCCTCGACCTTCGTGCTGGTGGCGCTCTACTTCCAGCAGGTCCTCGCCATGTCCCCGGAGCAGGCGGGCTTCGCCATGGTCCCCACCTCCCTGACGGGGTTCGCGGTCTCGGTGACGGTGCTGCCGCGCCTGCTCGGCGCCGTCGGACCGGTGCGCAGTCTCGTCCTGGGACTCGTCGTCCTTGCCTCCGGCCACCTCTGGCTGGCGTACGTGCCGTCAGGTTCCGGGTACGCCGTCGCGATCCTCCCGGGCCTGCTCCTCGTCGCCACCGGCGTCGCGCTGAGCTTCACCCCCACCACGATGGCCCTGGCATCTGCCGTGCCCGGAACGCACACGGGCCTGGCCTCCGGTCTCGCTGGGGCCTCTATGCAGGTCGGTGGCGCTCTCGGAACTGCCCTGTTCATCGTCGTCGGACTCGCAGCCGGTCACCCGGTCGACGGCGCCCTCGACACCTCGGGCTTCTCCGCGGCGTTCACGGCCGCCGCCCTCGTGTCGCTCCTGACCGCCGCCCTGGGATCGACGCTCGCGCGACCGAGCGCGTAACTCCGGCGATCCCGGCCACGTGACCGGGGCGACCGGGCCGCCACCCCCGGAGAGTCACCAGCACATCCACCGCACCGCTCGCTACTCACCACTCACACCTGGAGGCACCCATGCACGGACACCACGGCACCGCCGTCGAGGCGGACGCCCACACCGACACACGACCCTGGGGACCGATGATCGTGGCACTCGTCGCTCAGGTCCTCGTCGTCATTGACATCTCGGTCGTCAACACCGCGATGCCCACCATCGGCCACGAACTGGGACTGGCCAGCAGTGACCTGCAGTGGGTCGTCACCGCTTACCTCCTGATGTCCGGTGGCATCCTGCTCCTCGGAGGTCGGATCGCCGACCTGGTCTCCCGACGCGCGGTCTTCCTCACAGGGCTGACCCTATTCACCGTCGCGTCCCTGTTCACCGGCTTCTCCGGGAGCGCGGCGGAGCTCATCGGCGGGCGTGCCGCTCAGGGAGCCGCAGCGGCCCTCATGACGCCGGCGGCCCTGTCCATCATCAGCACCACCTACACCGGTACGCAGCGGGCGCGCGGCCTCGCGCTCTGGGGCGCGATCGGCGGCCTGGGCATCGCCGTCGGCGTCGCGCTTGGCGGCGTCCTCACCACCTGGACCAGCTGGGAAGCGATCTTCTGGATCAACGTGCCCGTCGGGGTGCTCGCCATCGTCGGCACTCTCCATGTCGTCGCGAAGGACCCGAAGGGACCCGCCGGCTTGGCTGCGTTCGACGTCCCTGGAGCCCTGGTCGGTGTCGGCTCGCTCGGCACCTTGATGTTCACGCTGGCTCGCGTCGAGTCCGAAGGCTGGACCTCCGTCCCGACCGCCATCGGACTGGGCGCCGCCGCGAGCCTGATGGTCGCGTTCGTGGTTCTCGAGCGGCACGCAGAGCAGCCCCTCGTGCACCCGCACACATGGAAGATCTCGAGCCTGGTGTCGAGCACGACGGTGATGCTCGGGATCACCGGACTCCTCATGTCGGTGGTGTTCCTGACGTCGATCTTCGGGCAGACCGCGCTCGGCTACTCCGCACTGGAGTCGGGGCTCGCGTTCCTCCCGCTCGCCGCCACGCTCGTCCTCGGCACTCACCTGGCCGCGCGCGGCAGCGCCCATCTCCCGGTCCGGACCATCGCCGCAGTCGGCCTCGCCGTCGTCGCTGGCGGTGGCCTGCTCTTGTCGCGTGCCGACACCGCGTCCTCGTACGTTGGCGGACTGCTGCCGGGGCTGTGCATCGTCGGACTCGGGGCGGGCTTGGTGTTTGCAGCGGTTGCCGGCACGGCCCTGAACGGCATTCCGGCGGAACACGCCGGGATGGCATCCGGCTTCCTGATGACGGGACACGAGGTCGGCGCAGCCCTCGGGGTGGCCGTCCTGTCGGCCATCGCCGGCAATGCCGGCACCCTCACCGCGGCCTCGGGCGTCGTCGAGGCCTACTCCCGTGGCTCGGTGGCCATCACGGCGATCGCCCTGGCCTTCGCCGCGCTGGCCGTCGTCCGGATGCCCGCGGGAAAGGCCGACGCCGCCCACATGCACCTGCACTGAGAGTTCTCACGAACGAGCAACACCAGAGACCTCCCCGGACAGCAGCAGCTGCCCGGGGAGTTGCTCCGACTGAGCGAAGCACGACGCACGTGTTGTCCTCTCCCTCATGGGACCCCCGCTGCCGGGATTGGACGCGGCGGGACAGTCAGGTCAGTACCGGGACGCGCGCCCGCACGTCAGACGTCGTCGAGGCAGCGGTGCGGGTCCCCCTCGACGTGATGCCAGGCATCCAGTCCAGCCAGCTGGGCAGGTACAGCTACAGCGGCCGAGGAGCGTCGTCGCTGCGGGCACGACCACCATGCGGATCAGCGTGGCCTCCGCGAGCAGGCCACGCCCACTCCGAAGCCCATCAGCTGGATCATCACCAGCTCGCCCGTCGCGAAGCCTGTGAAGACGACCACGATGATCAGCGCGGCGCCGGTACAGCAGGACGACATTGGGTCGTGGCGGGACCCGAAGGTGCGCGTAAGGCGATCGCTGCGAGGAGCGCGTTGCGGAGCACTCCCGATCCGCGCCCGGACGCATCCGACGACGACGCCTTCGATCGAAAGCCCGAGCAGCTAGGTCCTTCTGCTTCTTCGTCTTGAGGTTGGGGCCGTCTGGCTCTTGACGGTATACCCCTAGGGGGTATCGTCGAAGTATGACCAGCCATCCGACCCACCACGATGCGCCCCCCACATCGACCGGCACGGACCCGGTGTGCGGCATGGACGTGAACCCTGCAACGAGCACGCTCACGGCGGTGCACGATGGGGAGACGTTCCACTTCTGCTCCGCAGGGTGCCAAGCGAAGTTCGAGGCGAACCCCGCCCAGTACGCCGGGCATGCGGGACACGTCGGCCACGCTGGGCATGAGGCAGCCGCCGTGATTGAGGTTCCTACGGGGGCTGAGGTGGCGGAGTACACGTGCCCGATGCACCCCGAGATCCGCCAGCCGGGACCCGGGTCGTGCCCCATCTGCGGGATGGCGTTGGAGCCGGTCCTGGTGACAGCCGACACCGGCCCGAACGCCGAGCTCGCCGACATGACCCGCCGGTTCTGGGGCGGTGTCGTGCTGTCCATCCCGGTCCTCATCCTCGGGATGGGTGGGGACCTGTTCCCAGCGATTCACGACCTGATCTCCCCGCGAACCTCTGCGTGGGTGCAGCTGGTGTTGGCGACACCGGTGGTGTTGTGGGCCGGGTGGCCCTTTTTCCAGCGGGGCTGGACGTCAGTTCGGACCATGCATCTGAACATGTTCACGCTGATCGCGATGGGCACCGGTGTGGCGTGGTTGTTCAGCGTGGTCGCCACGGTCGCGCCGGATATCTTCCCTGAAGCGTTCCGCATGGACGGCGCTGTCGATGTCTACTTCGAAGCCGCCGCCGTCATCACCACCCTCGTCCTGCTGGGGCAGGTTCTGGAACTACGCGCCCGTGAACAAACCTCCGGTGCCATCAAGGCGCTGCTCGACCTGAGCCCCAAGACGGCCCGACGGGTCCGTGACGACGGCACCGACGAAGAGGTGGCCCTGGACGAGGTGCAACTGGGTGACCGGTTGCGGGTCCGACCGGGCGAGAAGGTCCCGGTCGACGGCACGGTCGAAGAAGGACGCTCCTCCGTCGATGAGTCCTTGCTGACCGGTGAGTCGATGCCGACCACCAAGACCATAGGAGACACGGTCATCGGCGGCACCATCAACCAGACCGGGTCACTCGTCATGGTCGCCGAGAAGGTCGGTCGCGACACCATGTTGGCCCGCATCGTGCAGATGGTTGCCGACGCTCAACGCTCCCGTGCACCCATTCAGCGGATGGCAGACCGGGTCGCCGCCGTCTTCGTTCCCGTTGTCATCACCATCGCCGTCGTCGCGTTCGCCGTGTGGGCGCTTGTTGGCCCTGACCCACGACTGGCACACGCCCTCGTCGTGGCGGTCGCGGTCCTCATCATCGCCTGCCCGTGTGCCCTCGGGCTCGCCACACCGGTGTCCATCATGGTCGGTGTGGGACGCGGAGCGCAGATGGGTGTCCTCATCAAGAACGCCGAAGCGCTGGAGCGGATGGAGAAGGTCAACACCCTCGTGGTGGACAAGACCGGCACCCTCACCGAAGGACGCCCTTCCGTCACCCATATCGGTCCCGTCGCCGGCTTCGAAGCTGATGAGCTGCTGCGGCTGGCGGCCGGGGTCGAACGTGCCTCCGAGCACCCGCTGGCTCAAGCCATCGTCAATGCGGCCAACGACAAGCATCTGCCCATCCCGGCGGTGAGCGACTTCGACTCACCCGTCGGACGTGGCGTAGTGGGTGTCGTGGACGGGCGCACCGTCACGCTGGGCAGCGCCGACTTCCTGACCAGCCGGCACATGGACCCGACGGCTCTCCTGAGTGAGGCCGACCGGTTGCGGGGCGACGGTGCCACCGTCATCTTCATCGGCATCGACACCCATGTGGCAGGCATCTTCGCCATCGCCGACCCCGTCAAGGCCACCACCCCCGAAGCAGTCCAAGCGTTGCACGCTGCCGGGATCGAGGTCGTGATGCTGACCGGCGACAACCGGGTCACCGCCGAGGCGGTCGCCCGCAGCCTGGGCATTGACCGGGTGGAAGCCGAAGTTCTTCCCGACCACAAGGCCGACGTGGTGCAACGCCTGCGCGCCGAAGGTCGAGTGGTCGCCATGGCCGGTGACGGTGTCAACGACGCCCCCGCGCTAGCGGCAGCCGATGTCGGCCTCGCCATGGGCACCGGCACCGACGTAGCGATCGAGTCCGCCGGGGTCACTCTGCTCAATGGTGACCTGACCGGCATCGTCCGTGCCCGGCAGTTGTCCGCCGCGACGATGTCGAACATCCGCCAGAACCTCGTGTTCGCGTTCATGTACAACGTGGCAGGCATCCCGATCGCGGCCGGAGTGCTCTACCCGGTGACCGGGCTGCTGCTCTCACCGATGATTGCCGCCGCCGCAATGGCACTGTCCTCAGTCAGTGTCATCACCAACGCCCTGCGCTTGCGCACCCAGCACCTCAACTGACTGCGTCATTACGTAGGACCGTAGGCTGGAAGGGATGAACCCAATGCGCCGAGTCGCAGACACGGTGAGCAGGGCGTTGCCCGCGCTGCTCCCTGTTGTCGTCGCGTCCCTCGTGCTCGGCATCATCGGGATGCACGCCCTGAGCACCCACGGCGTCCTGGGCAACACCGACCACTCCGCCATGACCAGCCCGGTGACCAGTCCCGGGACTGGGGGGCACGGTGACATGTCCACTGGCTCGCTCGCCAGCCTCACCGAAGTGGCCCCCGCTGGCATGGCCAGCACCGCACCGGATGGCGGAGACGGGCACAGCCTTGGCAGCATGGTGATGCTGTGCTTCGCCATGCTTGCCACCACAGCAGCTGCACTCCTGCTGCTGCTCCTGGGCCTGCGTCACAAGCCTCGCGTATGGGCACATCGACCCACCGCCCTCACTAGCGTCACCAGATGGGTCACTGCCCGTCTCGGCACCGGACCACCGTACGTCTGGACCTTCTCCGTCATTCGTTGCTGACAGGTAGCACGCCGCCCACCCGGCCCAACCGGGTGATGCGGCACGCGCTGCCCATTTCAGACACGCCTGACTACAGGAGACACCTTTATGCGTACCAACCGCACCACCCGCGCCCTCGGCGCGCTCACCATCACCGCAGCGCTGGCATTCACTGCCGCTGCCTGCGGCAACGACGACGCCAACACCGCCACTACGTCGGAGGTGTCCACCACTGAACACAACGACGCCGACGTGGAGTTCGCCTCCAACATGTTGCAGCACCACGCTCAAGCCCTGTCGATGGTCGACCTCACCATCGACCGGCCCCTCGACCCCGAGGTGCAGCAGTTGGCTGAGCAGATCCGCGAAGCCCAAGCTCCCGAGATTGAGACGTTCACGGACTGGCTCACCGACTGGGACGAGGAAGTTCCCGAAACCGTGCGGGACCACTCCAACGCGGGTCACGACATGGACGACATGGGCGAGTCGATGAACGACGACAACATGGCGGGAATGATGAGCTCCGACGACATGGGAGCACTCGAAGACGCCTCGGATGCGGACTTCCAGACCATGTGGTTGGAGATGATGGTGGAGCACCACGAGGGCGCCGTGGAGATGGCGAAGGCCGAACAGAGCGACGGACAGTACATGGCCGCCGTCGACCTTGCACGCAGCATCGTGACGTCACAGACGGCCGAGATCGACACGATGAAGGCACTGCTGTCCTGACCGCCAGGTGACAAGTGGGGCGGGCGGCGGAGCAACCTCCGCCCGCCCCCTGGCCTCTCTCGTCCCAACGAGGTGCCTGAGGGCAGTGCCAGGCACCCTGTCCTTGTCGCCTCGCTGTCCACACCCGCACTCGGCACGTACGGACACTGAAGACCGCGGCACGCCCGGCTGCGTCCGAAGGCTTCGCAGATGGGTTGAGTGGGCGCTGTGGCCTCGAAGCACGGATGAGTCGAGAACGAGGGGTCCGGCGTGACCCAGCTGTGATGCCCAGCCAGGTTGTTCAACCTGGCGATGGGGGCGGCCTTCCCGATTGCTGAGTGGGGCCGGTGGTGGTTGTACTCGTGGATCCATGCTGGCAGAGCGGCGAGTCGGGCGGATTCGGAGTT
>NZ_JAOPWY010000119.1 GCF_025965415.1 Nocardioides sp. | reverse complement strand
GGTCGCTCACGTCCTCAGCCTAGGCGGGACGGACCAGCTTGTAACAGTGAGTTACACCTCAGCCCCGGGCGTACCGCTCGACGAACCCGGCCAGCAGCCGCACCGGCTCGGTGACCAGCGCCTCCCGGGCGGCGGACTTGAGCGCCTCCTGCTCGTGCGGGGCGTAGTAGCCGTGCGAGCTGTAGGCGTCGATGCGGTCGCAGATCGCGACCGGGTCGAGCTCGGGGTGGAACTGGGTGGCGTAGACGTGGCGGCCGAGGCGGAAGGCGTGGACCGGACAGGTGTCTGTCGAGGCGAGCAGCGTGGCGCCGGCGGGCAGCCGCGCGACGCCCTCCTTGTGGCCCAGGTAGGCGAGGAACTCGGTGGGCATCACTCCGAAGAGCGGGTCCTCGCGGCCGGCTTCCGTCAGCCGCACCGGCAGGGCGCCGATCGGCTCGCCGAAGGTCCGGTCCACGAGCCCGCCGCTCCGGCCGCCGAGCACGCCGATGCCGTAGCAGGCACCGAGGAACGGGAAGTCCGCCGCGACCACCCGGTCGGCCAGGGCGCGCAGGTCGGCCTCGGCGCCGCGCTGGGCCGCGGACTTCGCGTCCTCGGGGTCGGAGACGTTGAACGGGCCGCCGCCCAGGACGATGCCCGACCAGTCGGCCAGGTCGACCTCCCCGAGCGGCCCCTGCTCGAGGCGGACCCGCACCAGCTCGTCGGCTCGCAGGCCGCAGCCGGCCAGCACGGCGTCGTACTCCTGCTGGGCGACGTCGTCCTCCGCGCGGGTGCCGAGGAAGAGGAAGGGCCTCACGCCTGCGTCGCCGCCCCGCCGGCGATCAGGGCGTCGACGTCGTCGATCCCCCACGCCGCCAGGGCCTCGCGGGTGTGCTCGCCGGGCAGGTCCGGGCCCGCGCCGAGGGTGCTCGGGGTGCGGGAGAAGCGCGGCGCCGGGGCCGGCTGGGTGACGCCGTCGCGCTCGACGAAGGTGCCGCGCGCGGCCAGGTGCGGGTGCTGCGGCGCCTCGGAGAGGGGTACGACGGGCGCGACGCACGCGTCCGTGCCGTCGAAGACCTCGGCCCACTCGGCCTGCGTCTTCTCCTTGAAGCGCGCGGTCAGGGCGCTGCGGAGGGCGGGGAAGCCGGCCGGGTCGTCGCGGTCGGGAAGGTCGACGCCGATGCGGGCGACGAGGTCGGCCCAGAACTGCGGCTCGAGCGCGCCGACGCTCATGTGCCGGCCGTCGGCGGTCTCGTAGAGGTCGTAGTAGGGCGTGCCGCCGTCGAGCAGCCCCGAGCGCCGGGTCCCGGTGTCGAGACCCATCGCGGCGAAGGTCGAGGCCATCGCGTTGAGGTGGGCCGTGCCGTCGACGATCGCGGCGTCGACCACCTGGCCCTCCCCGCTCAGCCTGGCCTCGAGGAGTGCGGCGAGGATCCCGATGACGAGGTACGTCGACCCGCCGCCGAAGTCGCCGACGAGGTTGCTCGGGAAGTGCGGGCGCGCGCGGTCCTGCCCCATCGCGTGCAGCGCACCGGTGATGGCGATGTAGTTCATGTCGTGCCCGGCCGCCTGGCTCCACGGACCGTCCTGTCCCCAGCCGGTCATCCGTCCGAAGACGAGGCGCGGGTTGCGGGCGTGGCACACGTCGGGCCCGAGACCGAGGCGCTCGATCGCGCCCGGGCGCATCCCCTCCACGAGGACGTCGGCGCCGTCGACCAGCGTGAGGACGGTCTCCACGGCCGCGGGGTGCTTGAGGTCGAGCGCGACGCTCGGCCGGCCCCGGTTGAGCAGGTCGCTGCGCCCGCTGGCGAACATCCCGCCGCCGGGCCGGTCGATGCGGATCACGTCGGCGCCGAGGTCGGCCAGGATCATGCAGGCGTGCGGCCCGGGACCGATGCCGGCGATCTCGACCACCTTGACGCCTCGCAGCGGTCCGGTGCACTGGCCCAGCTCGTACGTCATGGGGTGGATTGTGACACCGGCGCTGTCAGGGTGGCGAGAGTTGGCGATCTGTGGACGAGCGGCAGCTCGACGTCCGCTCGTGGATCCCACGAGTGATCTTCGCCTCTACGCGATTGCTTGCAACTCGTTGCATAGGTGGACCACACTCCTCGTCATGGCCCTCGAGCACGCCCTCCTCGTCGCTCTCAGCGAGCGACCCGCGTCCGGGCTCGAGCTGACCCACCGCTTCGAGAAGTCCCTCGGCTTCTTCTGGCACGCCACCCACCAGCAGATCTACCGCGTCCTGGCCCGCATGGAGGCCGACGGCTGGGTCACGGTCGAGGTGGTCGAGCAGGAGGGTCGCCCCGACAAGCGGGTCCACACGCCGTCCGGTGAGGGCCGCCGCGTGCTGGCCGAGTGGCTCGCGACGCCGATGCCGATGGAGGTCTTCCGCAGCGAGGTCGCGCTCAAGCTCCGCGGGGCGTCGTACGGCGACCGTGACCGGCTGACGCGCAACCTCCTCGACCTCCGCGCCGACCACGCGACGCGGCTGGCGCACTACGAGAAGTTCGAGCGCGAGCAGTTCCCCGACCCCACCGCCCTCGACGAGGCCCGGCTCGACCAGTGGCTGGTCCTGCGCGGGGGCCTCCGGATGGAGCGGTTCTGGATCGACTGGATCACCGACTACCTGCAGGCACACGACGAGCGCACGGAGGCATCCGCATGAGCCACCCCACCTACCCCCACCTCCTCGAACCGATCACGCTCGGTGCCGGGCCCGACGCGCTGACCCTGCGCAACCGCGTCGTGATGGGCTCGATGCACACCGGGCTCGAGGACCACCCGTGGGACATCGACAAGCTCGCGGCCTTCTTCGAGGAGCGGGCGCGTGGCGGCGTCGGCCTGATCATCACCGGCGGCTACGCCCCGACCAAGCGGGGCTGGCTCAAGCCGTTCGCGTCCGAGATGACCAACCGCCTGCACGCGATGCGTCACCAGCGGATCACGAGCACCGTGCACGAGGCCGGCGGCGCCATCGCGCTGCAGGTGCTGCACGCCGGTCGCTACGGCTACCACCCGCTCTCACAGAGCGCCTCGGACAAGAAGTCGCCGATCACGCCCTTCAAGCCGAGCGCGATGTCGAGCAAGGACGTCGACCACACCGCGACCGCCTTCGCCAAGAGCGTCGCGCTGGCCCGGAAGGCGGGCTACGACGCGGTCGAGATCATGGGCTCCGAGGGCTACCTCATCAACCAGTTCCTGGCCCCGCGCACCAACGACCGCGACGACGAGTGGGGCGGCTCGGCCGCGCGCCGCATGCACTTCCCCGTCGAGGTCGTACGCCGCTCGCGCGAGCTGGTCGGCGACGACTTCCCGATCGTCTACCGGATCTCGCTGCTCGACCTCGTCGAGGGCGGCCAGACCTGGGAGGAGACCGCCGAGCTGGCGCTGCACCTGCAGGCCGCCGGCGTCACCGTCTTCAACACCGGCATCGGCTGGCACGAGGCCCGGGTGCCGACGATCATCACGCAGGTGCCACGCGGCGCCTGGCGCTCCTACACGGCTCGGCTCAAGCAGGTCGTCGACGTGCCGGTGTGTGCCTCCAACCGGATCAACACCCCCGAGCTCGCCGAGGAGATCCTCGCCGCGGGCGAGGCCGACCTGGTCTCGATGGCGCGTCCGCTGCTGGCCGACCCGGCCTTCGTCGCCAAGGCGATGGACGAGCGCGCCGACGAGATCAACACCTGCATCGCCTGCAACCAGGCCTGCCTCGACCACGTGTTCTCCAACGACCGCGCCTCCTGCCTGGTCAACCCGCGCGCCTGCCACGAGACCGAGCTCGTGCTGATGCCGACCCTGCGCAAGCAGACCGTGGCCGTCGTGGGCGCCGGCCCGGCGGGGCTGGCCGCGGCCACCAGCGCCGCCGAGCGCGGCTTCGACGTGACGCTCTTCGAGAGGTCGCCGGTGCTGGGCGGACAGTTCCGCCTGGCCATGGCGGTGCCCGGCAAGGAGGACTTCGCCGACACGCTGCGCTACTTCACCCGTCGCCTCGAGGTGCTCGGCGTCGACGTACGCCTCGGCACGGCGGCCTCCCCCGACGACCTCGCCGGCTTCGACCAGGTGATCGTCGCGACCGGCGTCGAGCCACGGATGCCCCCGATCCCCGGCATCGACCACGCGAGCGTGGCGTCGTACGCCGACGTGCTGAGCGGCGCGGTCGTGCCGGGCGAGCGGGTCGCCGTGATCGGCGCGGGCGGCATCGGCGTCGATGTCAGCGTCTTCCTCACCCACGAGGAGGAGGACCTCGACGACTGGATGGCGCACTGGGGCGTCGGCGACCCCGCGCTGACCGCCGGTGGCCTGACCGAGGCCAAGCCGCGCACGCCGGCACGCGAGGTGACGCTGGTCCAGCGCAAGACCACGCCGATCGGCATCAGCCTCGGGAAGACCTCGGGCTGGGCGCACCGTGCGGTGCTCAAGCAGTCGAAGGTGACCCAGGTCAGCGGAGCGACCTACGAGCGCATCGACGACGAGGGCCTCCACATCACCGTCGACGGATCTCCGCGCGTGATCGAGTGCGACACCGTCGTGGTGTGCGCCGGCCAGGACTCGGTGCGGGAGCTGTACGACGCGCTCGGCCACGGCTCGGCCCACCTCATCGGCGGCGCCGACGTCGCCGCCGAGCTCGACGCGAAGCGGGCGATCAAGCAGGGGACCGAGGTCGTCGCGGCGTTGTGAGACCGGCGGACCTCGGTGACGCTCATGGTGCGGAGCGCTCCTTGATCCTGTCCTCGAACCACAGCTCGAGCTCCCGGAAGGCCTCCGCGTCGAGCGCGTCACGAGGGTCCGCGACAATGTCGCGCTGGATGCGCTCCTGCGCTGCGGCGTAGAGCGCTGGACTCAGGGCGCGGGGCAGGTTGCGGACGTACCAGCCTCGGAACGTGCGCGCTCCCCACCGCTGCAGCGTGCGGGCGATCAACCCGGGTCGACCCCTGCGGACCCAGAACCCCACCGCCGTGCCGAGGACGAAGGCGACCCCGAGCGCCAGGGCCATGACGCCGAGGGTCGCCGCGATCTCGTCGCTGGCGAAGTTGTCCGCCACGTTGAGGACGTTGCCGTAGTAGACCGGGATCAGCACCTCGACCTGGTCGACGTAGGGACTCACCTGCTCGGCAGCGTCGGCGAGGTCGCTGATGGACTGGAGGTCGGGCTTCGCCTCCCACGCCGAGCGGACATGCCCGAAGGCCTCCTGCGTCTTGCCGAGGTCGAACCCGTCGATCCCGTCGTAGCCGTTGAAGGGGTTGAGGTCGAGGTCGATGTCGGTGGCCTCGTTGACAGCCTCCTTGGCAGCCGTGACCTCGTCGTAGGTCGTCTCGATGCCGCGGAGGGTCACCGAGCTCCGGTCGAGCGTCTCCTCGAGCTCCGCCTGGGGGAGTGTGTGCGCGTTGACGTAGTCGAGGGCGGACTGGATCTCCTGGCGGTGGTCGGCGACGTACTTCGCAGCGCGATAGCGCTCCATCAGGCTGGGCACCGCGGCGAGAGCGTCCTGGCCCTTGCCGCCCACCGTCTCCGCATCGCTCAGAGCGACGGCCGCGGCCGCGCCCGCGCCGTACGCCTTGATCCCGAGCTCGAGGACGGAGCCGATCAGGAGTCGACCGACCTCGAGCCTGCGCCGCAGCGCCGGACGATCAGGGCCAGTGGTCACAGGATTCCTCCGAGAGTCGTGCGGACCGTCCGCTCCGGCGGGCTACAGCCCCTGCTGCCCCCGACAGATGATCGCAAACGCCCCAACCGGTCCCACTGCCATGTGGGCCTCGTCGATCGAGCCACCCCCGGACGTACAGTCACCGACATGGCCAGCCCCCTCACCCCCGCCGCGACCTTCCTGGCCACCCTCGGCGTGCGCTCGCGGGCACGGGCGAGCTCGGACACCGTGACCTTCGAGCGACCCAGCGGCCCGCCCCCGATGCGTACGGCGCTGGGCGAGCTCGGCGCCGCGCTGGATGCCGCCCGCCTGGTCGGAGCCCTGCCCCGCCTGGCGTCGGCGCCGCGCGGCGACGGCCACCTCGTGGTGGACATCCCCGGCTGGAAGGCACCCGAGCTCTCCGGCCTGCCGCTGCGCACCTACCTCCGACGCCAGGGGTACGACGCCCGCGGCTGGGGCTTCGGCACGAACACCGGCAACCCCCGGCGCGACGTCGAGCGCCTGGCGGCTCGCGTGCTCGAGCTGGTCGAGCAGAAGGGGTCACCCGCCTCGCTGGTCGGCTGGAGCCTCGGTGGCGTGATCGCCCGCGAGGTCGCGCGCCTCCACCCGGAGGCTGTGCGCAGGGTGATCACCTACGGCACGCCGGTCGGCGGACCGTCGTACACGACCATCGCGCGCGCCTACGACCGCGGGCCCGGTGCCGGCGGCCACCGGGTCGCCCGGCGCCGCGACGAGACGGACCCCATCGCGGTGCCCCTCACGGTCCTGTTCTCGCGGCGCGACGGCATCGTGTCGTGGCAGGCGTGCATCGACCACTCGACCCCCGACGCGGAGCACATCGAGATCTCCTCGACGCACCTCGGCATGGGGTTCGACCCCGACGTCTGGGCGATCGTGGCTGCCCGCCTGCCACACCACCACCTCGCGGACCCTCCGCAGGGGTGGGCGCGCCGTGACACGGGAGCGCCTCAGCAGTTCAATCCCATGACAGGACACGACGCCACTCCCCCGGAGGCACCCGCATGACCACGACCAGTCCGGCTCCGGCGACTCTCCCCGCCGTCACCTGCGCACCCTGGTGCCTCGACGGCAACGGCCACGCCGACGTCCCCTTCCCGGAGGACCAGGTCTGCCGCGGCGACACCGTCGAGATCGAGCTGACGCACCGGCCGCTCGTGCAGGTCGACGAGGAGACCTGGACGCGCGAGACCGTGCGCCTCTACCTCCTGCGTCATCCCGGCGCGCTGCGCACCAGCGTGGAGATGTATCGCGGCGAGCTCGGGGAGACCGTGTCGTTGACGGTCGACGAGGCCGAGGCCCTCGGCCGGGCACTGCTCGATGCCGTCCAGCAGACCGGGGCCGGCCTCGGAGCGTGACGAGGGGACAATCCCCGCATGCTCACGCTCACTGACGTCGAGGCTGCCCGCGACCGCATGGCCGGGCGCATCCGTCGTACGCCGCTCCTGGCCGTCGGTGACGCGTTCGGCGGGACCGGCTGGTTCAAGCTCGAGCAGCTCCAGCACACCGGCACGTTCAAGGCGCGGGGCGCCTTCAACCGCATCCTCGGCGCCACCGAGGACGGCAGCCTGGACCCGAGCGTCGGGATCGTGGTCGCGTCGGGCGGCAATGCCGGTCTGGCCAACGCCTTCGCGGCGCGGGAGCTCGGCGTGCCCGCCACCGTCTTCGTCCCCGAGACCGCGCCGAGGGTGAAGGTCGACAGGCTGCGCACCTACGGCGCGGAGGTCGTGCTGCGCGGGAGCGAGTACGCCGCTGCGCACGACGCCGCGATCACCCATGCGCAGAGGACGGGCGCCGTCTACTGCCACGCCTACGACCAGCCGCCGATCGCGGCAGGCGCGGGCACGCTCGGCCTGGAGGTCCTCGAGGACCTCGGCGGCGCCGTCGACACCATCGTCCTGGCCGTCGGTGGAGGCGGCCTCATGGCCGGGGTCGCAGCGGCGACCGAGGGGCGTGCCCAGGTGGTCGGGGTCGAGCCGGTGACCATCCCCACGCTGCACACCGCGCTCGCAGCAGGTGCGCCGACCGACGTACGCGTCTCGGGCATCGCAGCCGACTCGCTGGGCGCACGGCGTCTCGGGGACATCGCGCACGAGGTCGCCGTGCGGACGCGAGTGCGGTCGGTGCTCGTCGGCGACGACGCCATCATCGCGGCCCGCGGGCTCCTGTGGGATCGCTACCGCATCGTCGTCGAGCACGGCGCGGCCGCCGCACTGGCCGCCGTCGCCAGCGGGGCCTACGTGCCTTCCCCCGACGAGCGGTTCGTCGTCGTGCTGTGTGGTGGGAACACCGACCCGACGACCCTGTAGGACGCCGCAGCTCTGCGGACCGGCCGCGGGCTCACGCCAGCGGCGGCAGCGCCACGACCTGCCCGGCGTAGCTGAGTCCGGCGCCGAACGCGATGAGCAGTGCGGTGTCGCCCGGCTTCGCCTCGCCCTTGCGCAGCATCGCCTCGATGGCGAGCGGGACGGACGCCGCGGAGGTGTTGCCGGAGTCGATGACGTCGGTCGCGACGGCGACGGACTCTGGCAGCTTGATGTTGCGGGCCAGGGTCTGGGTGATGCGCAGGTTGGCCTGGTGGGGGATGAAGGCGTCGAGCTCCTCGACCCCGACTCCCGCGAGGCGCAGCGCCTCGTGGGCGACCTCGGCCATCGCGAACGGCGCCCAGCGGAAGACCGCCGTGCCCTCCATCTGCACCACCGGGTGGTCGGTCGCGGAGTGACCCCCGAGGCAGCTGGGCGTCTGGGTGATCACGTGGGCCTGCGAACCGTCCGAGCCCCACGCCGTCGGGCCGATGCCGGTCGCGTCGGAGGGACCCACCACGACGGCCCCCGCGCCGTCGGCGAAGATGAAGGCGGTGCCGCGGTCGGTGGGGTCCATGAAGCGACTCAGCTGCTCGACACCGACCACCAGGACGTGCGTCTCCGCCCCCGAGCGGACCATCGACGCCGCGAGGTTGAGTGCGTGGCAGAAGCCCGCGCACCCGGCGGAGATGTCGAAGGCCGCCGCCGTGATGCCCAGGGCGCTCGCGACCTGCGGCGCGGAGGCGGGAGTGTGCTCGGGGTGGGTCGAGGTCGCGACGATGACGCAGCCGACCTGGTCCGCCTCCACGCCGGCGGCGGCCAGCGCGCGCTCGGCGGCGCTGATCGACATGCCGATGAGCGTCTCGTCGTCGCCTGCGAAGCGACGTGTCCTGATCCCCGACCGGGTCTGGATCCACTCGTCGCTGGAGTCGAGGACCTCGCAGATCTCGTCGTTGGTGACGACCCGCTCGGGCCGGTAGACCCCGAGGCCGAGCATCGCTGCGTGGGTGAGGTCGGTCGGCTGCTGGATCGTCATGGGGCGAGCATAGGCAGCCCTGCCAGCGGGCCTACGGTGCGCCGTCGGGCTGGGTCTCCGGGATCGGCGAGTCCGGCACCTGGCCGGGATCGATCGGGTTCAGGTCGGGGTCGCCGGACGGGACGATCTCGGGGTCGGCGTCGGGCTCGAAGGGTGTCGTGGTCATCACCCAGTCGTACGCCGATGGGTCGGTGACCGCAACGGCTTCCCACCCCTAGTGGTGGGCCGCCCGCAGCTCACAGCACGTGCTGACCGACCAGCTGGCTGATCTGCCGGATGTCCACACTTCCCTTGAACTCGAGGCGCACGCGCCCGAGCCCGCTGAACCACAGGTCCAGCTCGGAGTCGAGGTCGAAGGTGCCCGCCGTCTCCACGCTCCACGCCTGCACCTTGTTGAGGGGAAGCGATGTGTAGTCCCTCTTCTTTCCCGTCAGGCCCTGCACGTTGATGGAGATCAGGCGCTTGCTGGTGAAGACCACCGAGTCGCGCATTCCCTTGAACGCGAGCAGCACCTCCTCGCCCTGGATCAGGAGCGGCTCGAGCTCACGAGCCAGGCTCTGAGGGTCCACGGGTCCGAGCTTGACGAAGGTTCCGTTCTGGAAGTCGATCACCGGCACACCCTAGGCGCGGGCTGAGCCCCGCGAGGCAGAACGCGAGCTGTCACGTCATGCCAGCAGGCGCACGGTCCGCTCGTCCTCGAGGCCGTCGTAGTAGCGGTCGAGGACCTCGGCGAAGACAACCTCGTCCGGCGCGGCACGGGCGAACAACGTCATCGACGACCTGAGCTTGATCGCGTCGATGACGCCGAGGACCTGCTCGGCCGAGCGATCCTCGATCGCCAGGAGCGCCCGGCAGCACTCCCGCAGCCGGGGTCCGAGCACGTCGTGCTCGAGGTAGCCCCGCGCCTCGGCCAGGTCGGCGATCGCGAAGGCGCGCGTCGTGACGCTGAAGCCGAGGCCGGCGAGCTGCGGGAAGACGAACCACATCCAGTGGCTCCGCTTGCGGCCCGCGTGCAGCTCGGCCAGGGCGCGGTCATAGGTCTCGCGCGCGTCCTGCGCTGCCACGAATCGTTGGAGGTCCACGGGACCAGTGTGCGACAGCCGCGCCTCGGCGCGGGCGCGCCTGAGCCCGCGCTACCTCGCGCGCACCCACGGATCACCTCGAGCCCGCCCTCGCGCACGTGGTTGGTCAGCGATGAGGAAGCGTGTCGGTCGGCTCTGGTTGACTCCTTCCATGGCGCTCGTGACCTGGCAGGACCTGTGCGTCGACGCGGTCGACGTCGTGCGGATGTCGCGCTTCTGGGCGTCGGTCAGCGGGCTCGAGGTCGCCGACCCCGAGGCGCCGGCGAGGCTGCGGGGGCCGACGAGCCGGCACACGCTCTGGGTCAACGAGGTCGACCGGCCGCGTCACGCGAAGAACCGCGTCCACCTCGACGTCGACTGCGCGTCGGTGGACGAGCTGGTCGCTCTCGGGGCGACGGTGACCGCCCCCGCGGAGCAGACCGGCCTGGGCTGGACCCGGATGGCCGACCCGGAGGGCAACGACTTCTGCGCGTTCGTGCGCCTGCCCGAGCGGCTCCCGTCCTACCGCCTCCACGGGATCGGCATCGACTGCCGCGACGCCCGGGCGCAGGCCCGGTGGTGGGGCGACCTCTTCGGCGCCGAGCCGACGTACGAGTCCCAGCACGACTGCTGGACCCTGACCGGCGTCGCCGTCGACGAGCGGATGACGCTTGACTTCGCATCGGTGCCCGAGCCTCGCAGCAAGCCCAACCGGGTGCACTGGGACGTCCAGGGAGACGTCGACGAGCTGCTCGCCCGTGGGGCGACCAGGCTGTGGGACCAGCCGCGGTGGACCGTGCTCGCCGATCCGGAGGGCAACGAGTTCTGCGTCTTCGCGCCGGCCTAGGGGCGCGCGATGGGTCAGGCCCGCGCCATCAGGGGCGCTTGCGGCGCTCCTGCACCTTGGCCACGGCGCTCTTGATCTTTGCCTGGTTGTGCGGCTTGCGCGCCTCGTCGTAGACCTTCTTGGCAATCGCGAGGGCGCCGGCCTTCTTCATCATTCCCATGCCCCCAGCGTGACAGTCGGGGCCAAACCTCACTCGTGCAGCGTCAGGTGCAGCCACGGCCGCGACAGCATGAACGCGCGCCCGGTGACCACGCGAGGCCGGATCTCGACCACGTTGTACTTCGGCGTCCCGACCCACGGACGGAGCGGCACGTTCTCCGCACGGTGCTCCTCGTCCTCGTCCAGGATCCGCGCCGACCCGCGTACGACGACGCTGCGGGCGTGCTCGTCGTCGTAGCGGTCGATCTCGAAGGCGACCTCCGAGGCCATCGCCACCGACAGCAGCTTGTTGCCGCCGGCGGTGCGGAAGAGCAGCGTGTCGTGGTCGACCGCGTAGTTGATCGGGGTGATGTGGACCTCGTCGACCAGACGGAAGGCGAGCCGGCCGAACTCCTCCTCGTGCAGCATCTGCCAGCACTCGTCCTGGCTGAGCCGGGTGACGCCCTCGTCGTCGCTCATGGCGATCACTCCTTCGCGCTGCTGGTGTCCTGCTCCGACGCTAGGCGACCTCCCCGGAGGACGGCAGGGCAGAAGGTCCCGAGAAGAAGCGGGGAGATCGCACCAATCCGTGATGCGGGTCACTCCGAATCCCTCGAAAGCCGTCGACCAGGCGGTGCCTCCGACGAAGGGTTCCTCGCCATGCGCCTCCCCTCCATCCGCCGCCCGTCGCCCTCGATGGCCGTCTCGATCATGGCCCTGCTCGTGGCCTCGACCGGCACGTCGTACGCCGCGGGCCTGATCGGCTCCGACGACGTCAAGAACAACTCGCTGACCTCCATGGACATCAAGGACAACTCCCTCAAGGGTCGCGACATCAAGGACGACGTCCTGGGGTCCAACAAGATCCGCAACGGGTCGCTGAAGTCGAAGGACTTCAAGGCGGGCCAGATCCCGGTCGGCCCCGCCGGCCCCGCCGGCGTGGGTCGGTGGGCCCTGGTCGACGCGACCGGCGCGATCATCGCCCAGTCCGGTGGCTTCGCCGTCACCGCCGCCTACCCGACGCTCGCCCCGATGGGCACCGACACCGCGGGCCTGCGCGCCAACGGCAACGTCTACATCAACGCCGGCGAGAACCTCGCCAACAACGGCGTCCTCGCGGTCATCGCGCTGCAGAACACCGTCGACCAGAACGGCGACACGATCACCAACGGCCGCGCCGCCGGCGCCGACGCCAACCCGGAGTTCTCCGGCGAGATCTCCGCGGCCGTGTGCCAGCCGGGCGTCGTCAACTGCGCCCCGCCCGGCACCGGCAACTCCAACCACGTGGTCATCAGCCCGCGCAACAGCGACGGCAGCTTCACGACCGACGGCGCCCGCAAGCGCTTCTACGTGGTCGTGACCGGCGACTCCAGCGACCGCAGCTGATCGCAGCTCCACCACGACGTGTGGCGAGGCGGTCGCCCCGGCGACCGCTTCGCACCACCTCCCGGCCGCGCGCGTGCGGCAGACTGACCCGGTGACCACGAAGATCTCCGTCGCCGGCCTCGGCTACGTCGGCCTGTCCATGGCGGTGCTGCTCGCCCGACACAACACCGTGGTCGGCCTCGACCTCGACGCCGCCCGGATCGAACGGCTCCGCCGCGGCGAGAGCCCGATCCACGACGACGACATCTCCCGCTTCCTGGCCGAGGAGGACCTCGACGTCACCTTCACCACCGACGCGGACGAGGCCCACACCGGCGCGGACTTCGTGGTCATCGCGACGCCCACCAACTACGACGCGGTGACGAACTACTTCGACACCGGGTCCATCGAGTCGGTGATGCGCGACGTGATGCGGCTCAATCCCGACGCGACGATGGTCGTGAAGTCCACCGTGCCGGTCGGCTACATCGACGACGTACGCACCCGCCTGGGCACCGACAACGTCATCTTCTCCCCCGAGTTCCTCCGCGAGGGCAGGGCGCTGCACGACAACCTCCACCCGGCCCGGATCGTCGTGGGCGAGGACTCCGATCGGGCCCGCGCCTTCGCCGACCTGCTGGTGAAGGGCGCCGACGCCGACGACGTACCGGTCCTGCTCACCCAGCCCACCGAGGCGGAGGCGATCAAGCTCTTCGCCAACACCTACCTCGCGATGCGGGTTGCCTACTTCAACGAGCTCGACTCCTTCGCCCTCTCCCGCGGGCTCGACACGCGTCAGATCATCGACGGCGTCGGGCTCGACCCGCGGATCGGCACGCACTACAACAACCCGTCGTTCGGCTACGGCGGCTACTGCCTGCCCAAGGACACCAAGCAGCTGCTGGCCAACTACTCCGACGTCCCGCAGACGCTGATCTCCGCGATCGTCGACGCCAACAGGACCCGCAAGGACTTCATCGCCTTCGACATCCTCGACCGCGGACCGAAGGTCGTCGGCATCCACCGGCTGCTGATGAAGGCCGGCTCCGACAACTTCCGGGAGTCGTCGGTGCAGGGGATCATGAAGCGGGTCAAGGCCAGGGGCGTCGAGGTGGTCGTCTACGAGCCCGAGCTCGACGCCGACTCCTGGTTCGGCTCCGAGGTCACCCACGACCTCGCCTCCTTCAAGCAGCGCGCCGACCTCATCGTCGCCAACCGGATGGTCGAGGAGCTGCGCGACGTGGCCGACAAGGTCTACACGCGCGACCTCTTCGGCGCCGACTGAGCTCCGTCGGTGGAGCGGTGGTGGAGCCACCTTCCTGCGCTGCTGACTGTGGCTGGATCACCGCAGTTGCGCGAGCCACGCTGACACGCGCCATCAGCGGTGGCGGAGCCACACTCTGCAGCCCGCGGATGTGGCTGGATCACCGCTCGGCACGGGGACGATCAGACTCGGCTCAGCGGCGGCGGCCGAAGATCCCCCGCTTGCCCTGATCGGGGTCGGCGACGGCCTCGGGCGCGGAGCCGAGGCCGGCCGGCGGCAGCACGTCGGTTCTGCGCAGCGCCTTCATCAGCCGGTTCTCCGACTTCGCCGGGTCCATCGGCGGGCGGGCGCCCAGGGTGAAGCGCTCCACGTCGCGCTCCTCGACCGGCACGAAGCCGACCGACGCCGCGGCATAGGTCTTCACACCGAACGACTCGTCCAGCAGCGCGTCGCGGTCGTCACCGTCGGCCGCGAGGCGGGCGACCCGGGCCAGCGCCGACGTGCGCTCGAGCCGCGCGACCGCTCCCCCGTCGTACGACAGCAGGCGGGCGCCGTGGTGGGTGCGGTCGAGGTCGTCGAGGAGCGCTGACAGCGTCGCGGGCAGCGGGGCCATCGAGACGTCGGGGAGGGTCAGGACGAACTCCGCGTCGGAGGAGGCGGGCGGGCTCTCGACCAGGCGGACCCGCGGCTCGTGGAGGTAGGAGCGGTGCACGATGCGGGTCTCCAGCACGGGGTCCTCGACGGGCTGGACGCGGTCGTCGTGGACCGATCCCCACGGACCGACGAGCGTCACGCGCAGGTCGGGGACGTCGCCGTCGAGGAGCGAGTCGACGACGTGGACCGTCTCGTCGGCCGGCCCTGCGGTGACGACGACCTCGAGATAGGGCACCTGGTAGGCGCGCCCGCGGCGGTTGCGCTTGGGCCGCATCGTCGGCACGAGGTCGGCGAGGTAGGGGTCGTTGTAGCGGTTGACCTGCTCGGCGCGACGCAGCACCTGCGAGCGGCCGAGGTGCCAGCTCTTCGCCTCGCGCTCGACGACGAAGACGCCGCCGGCCTGGGCGAGCGAGTGGCCGAGGTGCATGTCCTCGCCGAGCCGCAGCGTGCGGTCGAAGCCCGCGGAGTCGAAGTAGAGCGCCTTCGACACCGACCCGGTCATCCCGATGTGGAAGCGCTGCGCCCGCGGCCCGGCGGTGCGCAGGTCGTCGGTCTTGGCCCAGTAGTCCTCGACCCACTGGTGCGGCTCGTGCTGCTCGCCGGGGAAGAGGTCGGCGGCCCCGCCCGCCACCACCCGGTCGCGTACGACGGCGGGGTCGAGGTCGAAGAGGGACGCCGGGTCGACGAAGCGCTTGTCTCCACCGGGCACGGCGTAGTCGACGAGGTGGTGCCAGCGGGCGTGCGCCTCGACCTCCTCGCGGTAGGCGAGCATGTCGGCGTCGTACCAGTGCAGCACGTCGCCCTCCGCGGCGAGCGCGCCGAGGTGGCAGGCATTGGCGCGGCCCCAGCCCTCCTCGACGCGGATCAGCCTGGTGTTCTCCGGGCGGACCTCGGGCAGCTCCTGCGTGGGCGAGCTCTGGTCGTCGACGACGAGGACCTCGAGCAGGTGCGCGGGGTAGGACTGCGCGGCGAGACCGGCGAGGACGTAGGGGAGCGTGCGCTGGTAGTTGAACGTCGGGACGACGACGGTCACCGACAGCGTCGGCTCCCAGTCACCGAGGGTCGGCGGGGTGAGCGCGCTCCAGTCGTTGTGGCGCACCACTGGTTGCCGCGGCATTCACTGTCCCCCGTCCTGTGGTCCGGTCTCCGACGGACTCGTGCCGGGCCGGTCGAGCGGGTCGACCTCCAGCGCCAGGCTCGGCCGGAAACCGGTCCACTCGGAGGCCACGATGTCAGGTCGTCGGAACTCCTCGTCGTCGCGCTCCCAAGTGTGTCCCTCGCCGGTGCGCCGCAGGACGTAGCCGAGGCCGTGCGTGCGGTAGATCCGGCCGCCCGCGGCCTCGACGCCGGCGAGCAGCTGCGCGTCGACGAACCTGCGGACGCGGCGGAAGTCGCCCAGGGAGCGGAGCAGCCCACGATCCATCAGCAGCGTGCCGCCGGCCACGAAGCGGGCGAAGATCTCCGAGGGGTGGTTGCGGCGCACGGTGAGGTCGTCGCGGTGGAGGTAGACGAACTCCGACGGCATGCCGACCACGTCTGCCCCGGAGAAGCGACGCGCCATCAGCAGGTCGTGGACCGCGTCGGGTGCGTACCAGTCGTCGTCGTCGACCTTGAGCAGCACCTCGCTCGACGCGGCCCGCGCGGCACCGGTGAGCACGTCGCCGAAGAACTCCGACTCGTCGAAGGTCAGCACCTGGTGCGGCCGGTCGCCCAGCGCCCGGCGTACGGCGTCGCGGTCGGGCTCGAAGCCGTGGGCGGCCAGCACCAGCTCGACGTCGGCGCCTCGCTGGCGCGCGACCTGGCGCAGCGCGAAGTCGAGCATCTGCGGCCGCTTGGTCGCCAGCAGCGCGCTGACCGCGGGCAGCCCGACGTGTCGTACGCCGGCGCGCGAGGCGAGCGCGGACCGCCAGGCCAGCGTGGAGTGGTGGTCGAAGGCGGCGCGGCGCACCGCGAGGCTGTGCTCCTCGCGCCGCAGCGGGTCGTCGAGGTCGACAGGCGCGTCCAGTGCCGCGGCCAGGGGCGGGGCGACGTCGATGACGCCACCGGTCTCCAGCGGCACCCCGGAGATCGCCAGCGCGAGGAGGTCGGCGGTCGGCGTCTCCGCGGAGAGCCGCACCCCCTGGAAGGCCCGCGCGGCCGCGACGACACCCTCGGTGACCGGTCCGCGGCTGATCCTCGCGAGGTCGACCACCGGGTGGTCCCAGTCCTTGCGAAAGCCCATCGGGTTGAAGACCCGCTCGTCGACCGGCTCCGGGCCGGGGTCGGTGACCACCGTCGGCGCGCGGTCGATGACGTGGTGCCCGGCGACCTCGCCACCGCGACGGGCGATCACGACGTCGGGCGGCACGTCGCGTGCGGCGTCGCCGGCACCGGTGACGTCGGGCAGGACCACGCTGCGCGCGTCGAGGCCGGGAGCGGCGGGCCGACCGGCGTACGAGACGACGAGCCCCCCGTGCGTGGTGTCGCCGGGTCCGGCTGCCTGCCGCGCCATCTCCATCACGACCAGCTGCGCGCGGGCCCCGGCGGCGAAGCGGACGACCGTCAGGACCCCGCGGTCACCGGCCTCGCGGGCGGCGAGGTGCACGAGCCGCGGCCACTCCGGACGGGGCACGAGCACCCACGGGGTGGGCGCGTCGGTGAGCCAGCAGGCGACGACCTTGCACTGCCCCAGCAGGGGTACGGCGCTCGCCATCCGTCGCAGCCGGGACCGGTCGGCGGCGACGACGAGCACGGAGCCCCAGCCCTTGAGCGGTCCGGTGAGGGCGGAGAGGGTGACGATCTGCGGCTCGATGCCCGCGACGTCCTCGATGCCCTGCAGCGCGTCGAGCGCCAGGCTGTCGGAGTCGTCGACCAGGACCAGGGTGGGGCCCGGGAGGCGGACGTCGTCGAGGGGGTGCTGGGAGGTCACGGCCGCACGCGCTCCTTCAGGGACGAGGGCAGCGAGTGCTGCACCAGGGGACGGGGTTGGCGCCAGAGCCAGTCACGGCTGACGTGGTCGATGATGTGCACGCCCGGCGGCGCGGTCACCTTCACCAGGCCGCCGAGCGCCTCGGGGTCGCCGTTGCGGATCGCCTCGTCCACCTCGAACTCGCGCAGCTTGCGGTAGAGGCGGGTGTTGGTGAAGTCGACGCCGTCGCGCCGCCAGTGGGCGTACTCGTCGGCGTCCAGCCACTTCACCTCGACGCACAGGCCCTGCTGCAGCACGATCCGCTCCACGCCCGGGGGGAACTCGCGCAGCTCCCAGTCGAAGGCCTTCACGAAGGTGAAGTCCGGGCCCATCGGGTAGACCCACGGCTCCAGGAAGCGCAGCGAGAGGTCGAGCCACCCGGTCGACTCGTCGACCACGGTGAGCGGGTGACGCGGCATCGCGACGATCGCACGGGTCGGCTCGAGCTGCCACGACAGGTCGCGCAGGATCCCGGCACCCTCCGGCGTGAGGACCATGTCGCCGTCCCACTTCATCGAGTAGGTCGTGCGGACGTGGGAGAAGCACCAGTTGTAGAAGTGGGTCAGCGAGTGGACGCTCGTCGCCGGGGTCGCGAGGTGCTCCCCACCCGCACGCGCCACCCGGTGGGGGTAGTCCAGGACCGTGAGCCGGTCGGCAGCCCCGCAGTGGTCGGCGACGCGGCGCGCCACGTCGGCGGTGCCGTCATCGGAGCCGTTGTCGACCAGCAGCACGTGCTGCACCGCGGAGAAGATCGGGGGCAGCACCCACGGCAGGTTGCGCGCCTCGTTGCGCACCCGGAAGACACAGGTGAGGCCCGGCGCCAGCGGCTCCCCCGAGGTCCACGGCCACGTCACGTCGTAGGCGGGATCCCCCTCCAGCGAGGCGATGTCGGGCATCAGGCGGATCCTTGGGGGCGCTCCCGGCCCAACGCCTGGCGCAGCTTGGCCCGCGCGGCGGGCGGCACCATGGCGCGCACGGCGTGGGGCACCCGGTCGGCTCCGCTGCGGCCGGACTGCTCGCTCGCCTCGCGGCGCGCCTGTGCTGCCGCCGTACGCCGCTGGGCCACGACGGTCGAGTGGGCGAACGCCTCTGCCTCGGCGTACTGAGCGGCGTAGGCGGTGCGCAGCTGGTCGCACCACTGCTGATTGTCGCTCGAGTCGTCGCCGGAGAGGGCGTCCAGCGCCTGCCAGGTCTCGTCGGCGAGCTCACGCAGCCGGTCGGGCACGCCGATGTCGTCCCAGGTCATCGTGACCCGGCGCAGCGAGGGGTCGATGAAGCGGTGCACCTCGGCGATGTCGACGGCCATCGCGGTCTTGACGGCGGCCAGGTCGAAGACCTCGCCGAGCGCGAAGACGGGCCGGGTCCAGTCGTCGAGGAGGTCGCCGTAGTGGACGAAGGCGCGCTGCTGGCCGCGGGTGGCGCGCTCGGTGTGCAGCATCATGTTGACCCAGGCGGCGGTGCGGGTGATGGCGCCCTGGTCGGACCCGGCGCCCATCTGGCCGTAATAGGTCTGCTTGGAGCCGACCACCTCGGTGACCGGCCGCAGCATGGTGACGTACGACGACGTGGCGTCGCAGCGGTCGGCGGCCGCACGCCACAGGCCGAGGAACCAGGAGGCTCGCGGGTCCTTGATGACGAGCTCGTCACCGACCGCGAGCTGCTCGGCCAGCCACGCCGTGACGCGCTCGCGCGTGGCGTGGTCGCCGCTGGTGGTGCCGGTGTCGAGCCACGCGCGCGGTCGCGCGTCGGAGACCTGGACGTTGCTGCGCTGGAGCAGCTCGTGGTGCAGGTCGACGACCCAGCGCGGCTCGCCGAAGCCCTTGGGGTTGGTCGCGTCGGCGACCACCTCGGGCTGCGGCACGTGCAGGCCCAGCGTGCGCAGCGTCCCGGCCATCGTGCTCGTGCCGCTGCGGCCCGAGCCCACGACGAACACGACGCGACGACTGCTCATGCGTCGAACACTATCGGTGGGGCTCAGTGCTCCGGGTCGGCCTGCTCCTGCTGGGCCCGGGCGGCGGCGTTGGCCTCCTGGAAGGCCTCGTCGTCCTCGAGCTCCTCGCGCAGCGCGGTGAGGTTGGTGGAGAGGTGCACGCGGGCCACCTCGGCGCTCGGGTCCTCGTCGACGCCGGAGGCGATGTCACGCCACGACGTCTCACCCGCATCCACGCGCCGCTGGAGGCGCTCCTGGTCGGGACCGAGCTCGCCGCGGCGGGCCTGGCCCTGCATCTCCTGCATGCGGCGGGCCGACTCGGCCTTGAACTTGTCGCGCTCGGCGCCGAGGTGGGCCGCGAGCTGCTTGAGGGACGCGGTGGCCTCGCGGGCCTGCTGCCGGGACTCGGCGAGGGCGGCCTGGAGGCCCGGGTCGTCGGAGAGTGCCATCAGAATCCCTGCTCGGCGGAGTCGTCGGTGCGGTTGCCCGCGTCGGCGTGCTGCGCGGTGCTGATCGAGGTGAGCACGGTGTTGGCGCCCCCGAGGCCGGCGTTGACGTAGCGCAGCACCTTGAGCAGCGCCTCGGCGGCCTTGGTGAGCTTTTCGATCGCGCGCAGCCCGTTGTGGATCAGCTCGACCACGCGGCGGGCCTTGCCCGGCGCCGTGACCCCGGCCTTCACCCAGCCGATCGGTCCCGCCAGGGCGGAGACGATGAGCTCCTGGATGATGCTGTCGATGAAGTCGATGGCGATCACGAGCACGTCGAGCGTGGCCTTGCCGACCTCGATGACGTGCCCGAGCTGTTCGGCGATGTAGCCCGAGGCCTCCTGCTGGTCGGCGTGCATCTCGCCGATGTCGCCCATCCGCGACGTCGCGGCGCTGCCGGCGGGTCCCTGCCACACCGACGGCAGCTGTTGCCCGAGCGACGTGTAGTTCTGCCCGACCCCCGCGCACGCGTTGCCGACGTTGCCCCATGCCAGCTGCATCGAGGAGACGGCGTTGAAGTCGCCGGCGACCGGCTTGAAGAGCGCCTCGAGCAGGCTCCACCCGGTGATCTTGTCGACGATGCCGTCGATCGCCGGGATGATCAGGCCGCACTCGCCCTTCTTGTCCTCGATGTACTGCCCCTGCGTGCCCGGCGGGGTGCCGCCGGAGACCGCGGAGATCGGGTTGACGTGCTCGGTGATCGTCATCGGCCTGCCCACTCCTGTGCGCTCTCGTCCTCGTGCTCGGACTCGTAGTCGTCGTACTCGTCGAGGTCCCCGGCGTTGTCGCCGATCTCGTTGACGCTGTCGACGAGGTCGTTGACCCCGTCGACGGTCTTCTTCCCCTCGTCGTAGAGGTCCTGGTAGGTGCTCGCGGTGCTGCCGATGTCGTTGCGACGGTCGTGGTCGGCCGAGTCGCGCGAGCGGGAGTCGGCGTAGGCGTCGTTGGCCCGGTCGCGGGCGTCCTCCTCGCTGGCGCCGCCGGCGATCGCGCGGTCGTACTCGTCGTTGTAGGCGGTCTCCGCGTTGCGGTTGATCCGGTCGTGGTTGACCGTGTCGGCCCGGCCGTCGATGCCGTCGGCCTTGGCGTACTGCAGGGCCTCCTCGTCGCTGTAGCCCATCGAGTGGTAGTACTTGTACTCGTCCGTGCGCCGCTCGATGGCGTCGTTGACGCGGTCCTCGGCGGCCTTCTGGGGGTCCATCCACGGCGGCACCTTGTCGACGTCGGTGCGGGGCTTGACCTTGTCGCCCAGCGCCTCGGAGCCGTCGGAGATGCCCGGGTGCTTGTCCTCGAGGTCGGGGATCTTGGCGCCGTCCTGCGGGGCGTTGGTCACCGGGCCGCCGGGGGTGTCGTTGCCGCTGCCCGCGGGGTCGTACGGCGGGAAGTCGGCCGGCGTCGGCGACAACGCGCGGAAGCGGTCGTACGTCGCCTGGTCGGTGTCGAGGTAGTCGTCGCGGGAGTCGATGAACGCGTCGCTGACCTTGGTGGCGACGGCGCGGGAGTCACGCATGCCGTCGTGAGCGGTGCTCACCGCCGACTCATAGCTGCCCTGGAAGAGGTTGAGCACCCCGGAGAACGCACCGAAGTTGCTGCACGAGGACCGGATGTAGTCGTCGATCGTGCCGATGTGGTCGTGCTGCCGGGACGCGACCTTGGACGCTGCGGTCAGCGCGTCGGGGTCCACTTGAAAGCTCACGGTTGCGGTCCTTGTCGGAGTCGTCGAAGTCGACCCGACTCCTACCCACCGCCACCACCGGCAAACGCGGAAAGCCCCGTCAGAGCGGGGATTCGCCCTTCCTGACCCTCGATCGCACCCGGAACCAGCCCGCGATCATCACCAGCAGGGCGACCATGCCGAGCGCCCAGCCGATGGTGCTTCCCCAGGCCTTCTCGGCGGTCGTGCGCCACTCGCCCGACGTCTCGTAGACCGTGATCTCGTCACCCTTCTCGTAGTCGCCGAGGCGGCGCAGCTCGTAGAGGGCGGAGGCCTGCGTGCCGTCAGGAAGCTCGAAGACGACCGACGAGTACTCCGGCGAGCTCGACCCGGCGCGGCTGGGCCCGAGCTCCTCGAAGCCGAGGACCGTGGCCTCCTGCGTCGAGACGCCCGACGGCGGCTGCCGGCTGTCCCAGAAGTCGAACAGCCGCCAGCCCACGACGACCACCATCAGGAGCAGGGCGACCAGGGCCACCCAGGTCATGCCGTAGTTGTTCGACGAGCCTCCGGAGAAGCCGCCACCCGGAGCACCCGAACGGTCGGGCACCGGGCGGTCGGGGACGGGACGGTCAGGAATCTGGTCGTCGGCCATGCGGGCAGTCTGCCAAAGCGCCGGACAGCGACCCTCGCCGGTTGAGCCGCGTCGAAGCCCAGGCCACCCTCCGTACACCCGCCGCCGGTTGAGCCGGGCGAGGAACGAGCCCGAGTCGAAACCCAGGCCACCCTCCGCACACCCGCCGCCGGTTGAGCCGGGCGAGGAACGAGCCCGAGTCGAAACCCAGGCCATCCACAGATCGAACGAAGGCCCTGTCGCGTTGTCAGCGGGTCGGCTGAACTGAGCCGATGGCCTGGACCTACATCCTCGAGTGCTCGGACGGCAGCTTCTACGTCGGAAGCACAGTGCACCTAGAGCAGCGGGTGTACGAGCACCAGGAAGGATTGGGCGCCGTCTACACGAAGCGCCGGCGACCGGTCCGGCTCGTGTGGGCCGCCGACTTCGCGCGGGTGGACGAGGCCTATTTCTACGAGAAGCAGATCCAGGGCTGGTCCCGGGCGAAACGGATCGCCCTGATCGAAGGTCGTGAGACCGACCTCCCCGAGCTCGCTCGTGGCTACTGGCGTACGAAACAGGACTGAGCCCTGGTCGCACCTCGGTTTCGACACGCTCGCTGCGCTCGCTGCTCAACCAGCGGGCCGTCACTCTCCCGAACGAGCCCGAGTCGAGACCAAAGCCACCGCGGCCCCTTGGTTTCGACACGCTCGCTGCGCTCGCTGCTCAACCAGCGGGCCGTCACTCTCCCGCCGGTTGAGCCGGGCGAGGAACGAGCCCGAGTCGAAACCAAGGTCACCATCGGCACCTCGGGTTCGACACGCTCGCTGCGCTCGCTGCTCAACCAACGGGCCGTCACTCTCCCGCCGGTTGAGCCGGGCGAGGAACGAGCCCGAGTCGAAACCAAGGTCACCATCGGCACCTTGATTTCGACACGCTCGCTGCGCTCGCTGCTCAACCAGCGGGCCGTCACAGGTGCTGGGGCTGCGCGGCGAGCAGGTCGGCGTACCAGTGGAAGGAGTTCTTCCGGGTCCGCTTCAGGGTCTCGTAGTCGACGTGCACCAGGCCGTAGCGCTGGGTGTAGCCCTCGGCCCACTCGAAGTTGTCCATCAGCGACCAGCAGTAGTAGCCGCGTACGTCGACGCCGCGGGTGATCGCCTCCGACACCGCGCCGATGTGGGCGCGCAGGTAGTCGATGCGGACCTGGTCATCGACCACCCCGTGCTCGTCGGGGCCCATGCCGTAGCTGCAGCCGGACTCGGTGATGTAGATCGGTGGGAGGGCGGCGCGGAAGCGCGCACGGAAGGTGACCAGCCACTCGCGCAGCGAGTCGGGCACGACGGGCCAGCCCGACTCGGTCGTGGGGTAGCCCACGACCTCGCGGAAGTCGAACGGGATGTCGGAGTCCTCGTCGGCAGCGGCGACCCTCAGGGGGCTGTAGTAGTTGACCCCGTAGAAGTCGAGCGGCTGCCGGATCGTCGCGAGGTCGCCGTCGCGCATGACGCCCTCGAAGAGCGGCATCAGGTCGGCGGGGTAGCGACCGAGCAGCATCGGCTCGAGGAACGTGCCGTTCCACAGCGCGTCGAAGATCTTGCTCATCCCCACGTCGGCGTCGTCGTCGCTCGCCGGCCAGATGGGCGAGTGGTTGTTGGCGCAGCCGATCGACGTCGCCCCCGCCCTGCGCAGCTCGATCGCGGCGCGGCCGTGGGCGAGCAGGAGGTGGTGCGCGGCCGGCAGGCAGTCGAAGAGCAGCTCCTTGCCGGGGGCGTGGGTGCCCATGCCGTAGCCGAGGATCGAGGCCACGTTGGGCTCGTTGATCGGCACCCAGTGCTCGACGCGGTCGGCGAACTTCTCTCCGACGATCGCGGCGTAGTCGGCGAACCGGTCGACCGTGTCGCGGTTGAGCCAGCCGCCGTCGTCCTCGAGCGCCTGGGGCAGGTCCCAGTGGTAGAGCGTCACCATCGGCTGCTGGCCGTTGGCCAGCAACGTGTCGATGAGCCGGTCGTAGAACGCGAGCCCCTTCTCGTTGGCCGGCCCCCGTCCGGTCGGCTGGATGCGGGGCCAGGCGATCGAGAAGCGATAGCCCCCCGTGCCCAGCTCCTTCATCAGCGCGACGTCCTCATCCACCCGGTGGTAGTGGTCGCAGGCGACGTCGCCGGTGCTGCCGTCGACCACGTGGCCGGGCTCGGCGGCGAAGGTGTCCCAGATGCTCGGGCCGCGACCGTCCTCCGCCACGGCGCCCTCGATCTGGTAGCTCGCCGTGCTGGTTCCGAAACGGAAACCGGGTGGGAGCATCGGGAAGTCCTGCGGGGAAGGCACATCCGCGAAGATATCGGCATGTCAGTGACCCTGTACGCCGGTTGGGAGAGGTCGTCGTCGACCGACGCGGGGAGGGTGACGCAGCACTCATTCTCCTTCGGTCCGCACTACGACCCGGCCAACCTCGGCTTCGGTCCCCTGGTCTGCCACAACGACGACCTCCTCGACCCCACGGGCTCGGAGGTCGCGGGCTATCCCGAGCACCCGCACGCGGAGCTGGAGATCGTCACCTGGGTGCTCGAGGGCGCGCTCGTGCACACCGACTCGACGGGCGCCTCGCACGTCGTCGAGGCCGGTCGGGCGCAGGTGCTGTCGGCCGGCGCGGGCATCCGGCACAGCGAGGTGGCCGACCCCTCGTCGGGCCGGTGCCGCTTCATCCAGGCGTGGGTCACGCCCACCACCCCGGGGACGGAGCCGTCGTACGTCCTGGGCGGGGCGCCGGCGCCGGGCACCGACCTCGTCGAGGTGGTCGGCGGCGACGGGCTGCCGATCGGCACCCGAGGCGCCCGGCTGCTCGTGGCGCGGCTGGATCCGGGTGCGTCGGTCGTCCTGCCGGACGACCCGCGCCAGCACGTCTTCGCGGCCACCGGGGCGGTCTCGCTCGACGGGCTCGCCCTGCGTGGCGGCGACGCCGTACGCCTCACCGACGAGCCGGGCCACCTGGTGCGCGCCGACGAGGCGAGCGAGCTGCTGGTCTGGGCGTTTGCCTGACCCCGCCGTCGGTTGAGCCGGGCGAGGAACGAGCCCGAGTCGAAACCACGGCCACCGCCAGCACCTCGGTTTCGACACACTCGCTGCGCTCGCTGCTCAACCAGCGGCACGCTCAGGGGATCAGGACCCCGGGGTTGAGGATCCCGGCCGGGTCGACCTCCGCCTTGACCGCGCGCAGCATCCGCACGCCCGCGTCGCCGATCTCCCGGGCCAGCCACGGCTTGTGGTCGGTGCCGACGGCGTGGTGGTGGGTGATCGTCGCGCCGGCGGCGACGATCGCGTCGCTGGCGGCAGCCTTGGCGACCTGCCACTGGGCGAGCGGGTCGTCGGCCTGCCGCGCGGCGACGGTGAAGTAGAGCGAGCAGCCGGTCTCGTAGACGTGCGAGACGTGGCACAGCACCAGCGATCCCTCGCCGAGCGACTCCTGCAGCGCGGTCCTCACGTCGGCGTGGAGCCGCTCGCGGTTGGACCAGAAGGTCGCGGTCTCCAGCGTCTCGACGAGCACGCCGTGGTCGAGCAGGGAGTCGCGCAGGTAGGGGGCGCCGAAGCGGCCGTGCACCCACGTCCGGCCGGGCTCCTCACCCAGTGCGGTGCCGCCGAGATCGCCCAGCACCGCGGTCACGGCGGCGCGCCTGGCGGCGACCTGCTCGGCGGTGCCCTCGTAGCCGGTGATCATCAGGCAGCCCGGGTCGTCGGTCCCGCCGATCGACGTGGGGTCGGCGAGGTTGACCGCCGTCTCCGACTCGTCGGAGAGCCGGATCACGGTGGGCAGCAGGCCGGACTGCGCCAGGGTGCGCATCGCGTCGGACCCGGCGTCGAAGGACGGCCAGCACCAGCCCTCGTACGTCGCCACGGCGGGCGCACGTCGTACGCGCAGGGTCACCGACGTGATGACGCCGAAGGCCCCCTCGGAGCCGAGCAGCAGCTGGCGCAGGTCGGGCCCGGCGGCGTTGGCGGGCGACGAGCCGAGATCGAGCGGCCCCGTCGGCGTCGCGGCGGTGAGGCCGACGACCATGGCGTCGAAGCGGCCGTAGCCGGCACTCGACTGGCCGCTGGACCGGGTGGCCGCGAAGCCGCCGATGGAGGCGTGCTCGAAGGACTGCGGATAGTGGCCCAGGGTGAGCCCGTGCCCGGCGAGCAGGGCCTCGGCCTCGGGCCCGCGCAGCCCGGGCTGGAGGGTGGCGGTCATCGAGACCTCGTCGACGGCGAGCAGTCGCTTCATCCGGACGAGGTCGAGGCTGACCAGTCCGGCGAAGCCGTCGCGCCGGGCCGCGAGGCCGCCCGTCACGCAGGTGCCGCCGCCGAAGGGGACGACCGCGACACGGTGCTCGTGGGCCCACGCCAGCACGGCGGCGACCTCCCCGTGCCCGTCGGGGCGCACCACGGCGTCGGGGGCGTCGGACAGGTCCCCGGCACGGGCGCGCAGCAGGTCGGGCGTGGACTTGCCGCGGGTGCGCAGGGTGCGGGTCTGGTCGTCGACCAGGACGTGCTCGGTGCCGACGATCGCCCGCAGCCCGTCGAGGAGGGCGTCGGCCAGCGCGCTCGCGGGAGGCGTGGCGCCGGTCGTCGCCGGCCGGTCCTGGAGGCCGAAGGCCAGCTCGACCAGGCCGCGGGCCGACGCGGGCAGGTCGGTGGCGGCGGCGGGGTCGCCCCAACGCTGGGGATGCATCTCGACAATGGGCGTCTCGGCGGTCATGCGTTACAGTGTGACATATGTCGTCACTTCGTCACACCCCGGAACCTCGGCTCGACGCCTACCTCGACGCCGCCCGGGACTGCATCCTCGACGTCGGGTGGCGGCGTACGACGCTCACCGAGGTCGCGAGGCGGGCCGGCGTCTCGCGGATGACGATCTATCGCGCGTGGTCCGACATGGGCTCCCTGCTCGGCGACCTGATGACCCGGGAGTGGGTCGGCATCGCCGCCGCGACCCGGGTGGCCGCGCCGGACACGACGACCCCGTCCGGCATCGCCGCGGCCGCGCTGTCCACGGTGCGGGCGCTGCGCGACAACGAGCTCTTCGTCCGCATCGTCGAGCTCGACCCCGACCTGATGCTCCCCTACCTCCTCTCCCGCCGCGGCCGCTCGCAGGAGGCGCTCATCGAGATCCTGGCCGCCGAGATCGAGAGCGGTCAGCGCTCCGGGGCCATCCGCGAGGGCGATGCCGTCTTGATGGCGCGGTCGCTGATGCTCGCAGGGCACGGGTTCGTGTTCTCCGCGCTGACGATGGTCGACGCCGGTGTGGGCCTGGCGGACCTCGACGCGGAGCTCGCCCGCCTCATCACCGGATCACTCGCGCCGTGAGCGCCCGACGCATCACCCCCGGCCTGGCCGGCATCCCCGACCACGTCGACGTGGTGGTCGTCGGCCTCGGCATCACGGGAGCAGGCGTCGCCCTCGACGCGACGACCCGCGGGCTGAGCGTCCTCGCGGTCGACGCGCACGACCTGGCCTTCGGCACCTCGCGCTGGTCGTCGAAGCTCGTGCACGGCGGCCTGCGCTACCTCGCCCAGGGCCAGCTGGCGATCGCCCACGAGAGCGCGGTCGAGCGCGGCATCCTGATGCACGTCACCGCCCCCCACCTCACCCGGCCCCTGCCGATGCTGACGCCGGTCAACGACGCGCTGTCCCGCAGCCGTACGGCGATGACCTGGGCCGGGCTCCAGGCCGGTGACGTGCTGCGACGCAGCGCGCACACCACCACCCGCACCCTGCCGCGGCCCCGCCGGCTCAATGCGACGGAGGCGCTCAACCTGGCGCCGTCGCTGCGTGCCGACACCCTCCGCGGCGGGCTGCTCGCGTGGGACGGGCAGCTCGAGGACGACGCCCGGCTCGTGGTCACGGTCGCCCGCACCGCCGCGGCGTACGGCGCCGACGTGCGCACGCGCGCCCGGGTGACCGCCGCGACCGGCACCGCCGTCCAC
This sequence comes from Nocardioides sp., assembly GCF_025965415.1. Classification (GTDB taxonomy): domain Bacteria; phylum Actinomycetota; class Actinomycetes; order Propionibacteriales; family Nocardioidaceae; genus Nocardioides. Next base: position 30,970 of record NZ_JAOPWY010000119.1, on the reverse strand, counting down.
CTCCGCGACGAGCTGACCGGCGAGACCCACGTCGTCCGGGCCGGCGCGGTCGTGAACGCGACCGGCGTCTGGGCCGGCGACCTCGACGACCAGGTGCGGCTCCGGCCGAGCCGCGGCACCCACCTCGTGCTGCGGGGGTCGGTGCTGCCGCACACCCGGGTCGCGGTGATGGTGCCGATCCCGGGCACCACCGCCCGCTTCGCGATGGTGCTCCCGCAGCCCGACGGCACCCTCTACGTCGGCCTCACCGACGAGCCCGTCACCGGTCCGGTGCCCGATGTCCCGACGCCGAGCGAGGCCGAGGTCGACTTCCTCCTGGGCGTGGTCGCGTCCGCCTTCACCACCCCACCGACACGCGCCGACGTGGTCGGCTCTTTCGCCGGGCTGCGCCCGCTGCTCGAGGTCGCCGGCAGGGGCACGACCGCCGACCTCTCGCGCCGGCACGCGATCCTCACCTCGGCGACCGGTGTGACGACCGTCGTCGGCGGCAAGCTCACGACCTACCGCCGGATGGCCGAGGACACCCTCGACACCCTCGTCGCCGACGGGCGGTTCGCGGCCGGCCCGTGCCGCACCGGCTCGCTCCCCCTGGTCGGTGCCGCACCGGCGGAGGAGCTGCGCCGGTCGAGCGCCCCGCCCCGGCTCGTACGCCGCTTCGGCACCGACGCCGACCAGGTCCTGGCCACCGCCCGGGAGGTCACCGGGCTGGCCGACGACGAGCTGCTCACGCCCGTCTCCGACGAGGTGCCGGTGACGCTCGCCGAGCTCGTCTTCGCGATCACCCACGAGGGCGCGCACGACGTCGCCGACCTGCTCGACCGGCGTACGCGCGTCGGCCTGGTCGCCAACGACCGGACGGTCACGGAGCCGCTGGCCCGGCGGGCGCTCGACCTCGTCGCCACCGGGTCACGACCACTCGCCCGCGGCTAGCGTCTCCCCGTCGGGCGCGCCGTGCGACGAGGGACGCCTGGGCCGCTCATTCCGTCCTCTCCCGCACCACGGGACGACGGTTTCCACCACGGGTGACGCAGGCAACAGCAAAATGCGCGAGTACTTCGAGGGAACCTCGGACAGGGCGTCGGTCAGGTGGGATCGTTCTCCACGGCGCGCCCCTTGCCGACCCCATGCGGCAAGGGGCGGCCTTCCATCTCGGCCGCCGCGCGGCGGGATGTCGGCGGCCTCCACGTCGTTCGGGGGTCGGCGTGCCTGTACGTCCTTGGCCTCACTCGACGGTGACCGACTTCGCCAGGTTGCGCGGCTTGTCGATGTCGTGACCCAGGTGCTGGGCGGCGTGGTAGGCCAGCAGCTGCAGCGGGATCGTGAGCAGGATCGGGTCGAGCTCCGGCTCGTTGCGGGGCACGTCGATGCGCCGCGCGCCGATCTCGCCGAGGTCGACCTCGGCGTGGGTGATGACCACCAGCGGACCCTGCCGGGCGTCGATCTCGTGCAGCGCGCCGATGTTGCGCTCGGTCAGCTCGTCGCGCGGCACCAGTGCGACCGTCGGCACCTCGGGATCGATCAGCGCCAGCGGGCCGTGCTTGAGCTCGGAGGTCTGGTAGGCCTCGGCGTGGCGGTAGCTGATCTCCTTGAACTTCTGCGCGCCCTCGCGCGCGACCGGGAAGCCGCGCACGCGGCCGATGAAGAACAGGCTGCGGGCCTCGGCCAGCGAGCGGGCGACGTCGACCAGGGCGTCCTCGCCCGCGAGGATCTCCTCGATCTGGCCGGGCAGCCGCTCGAGACCGGCGACCAGCCGCTTGCCGTCGGCGATCGAGAGGTCGCGGACCCGTCCCAGCTGCAGCGCGAGGAGCGCGAAGCCGAGGAACATGTTGGTCAGCGCCTTGGTGCTCGCCACCGCCACCTCCGGTCCGGCGTGGAGGTAGATGCCGCCGTCGCACTCGCGCGCGATGGCGGAGCCCACCACGTTGACGAGTCCGACGCAGCGCCCGCCCTTGCGGCGTACCTCCTGCACGGCGAGCAGGGTGTCGATCGTCTCGCCGGACTGGCTCACCGCGACGGAGAGGGTGTCGGGCTCGATCACCGGGTCGCGGTAGCGGAACTCGCTGGCGGCCTCCGCGTCGGCGGGGATCCGGGCGAGCTCCTCGATGAGCGCCGCCCCCATCTGGCCGACGTAGTAGGCCGAGCCGCAGCCCAGGATCTTCACCCGCCGCACCGCACGCAGGTCGCGGGCGTCCATGTCGAGACCGCCGAGGTGCGCGGTGCCGAAGCGCTCGTCGAGGCGGCCGCGCAGGACCGCCTGGGCGGTGGTGGGCTGCTCGCGGATCTCCTTGCGCATGTAGGACTCGTGGTCACCGGCGTCGTACGCCGACGCGTCGATGTCGACCTCGGTCGCGGTCTTGCCGGTCGACGCGAGGTCGGAGTGGCGCATCGTGGTGAAGCCGGCGGCCGTCACGGTGGCCATCTCGCCGTCGTCGAGCATCGCCACGGTGGTCGTGTGGCGCACGATCGCGGCGAGGTCGGAGGCGACGTACATCTCCTTGTCGCCCACGCCGACGACCAGCGGGCTGCCGTTGCGGGCGACGACGATGCGGTCGGGGAAGTCGGCGTGCAGCACCGCGAGCCCGTAGGTCCCGACGACGACGCGCAGCGCGTCGCGGACCTTGCCCTCCAGGGTGTCGGAGTCGCTGCGTGCCACGAGGTGGGCCAGCACCTCGGTGTCGGTGTCGCTGGCGAGCGTCACGCCCGCGTCGGTGAGGTCGGCGCGCAGGGCGGCCGAGTTGTCGATGATGCCGTTGTGCACCACCGCGACCCGGCCGGACTCGTCGGAGTGCGGGTGCGCGTTGGCGTCGGTGGCCGGCCCGTGGGTGGCCCACCGGGTGTGGCCGATGCCGGTCGTGCCGGTGAAGCGCTTGGGCAGCACCTCGGTCAGCTCACGCACCCGCCCGGCCTGCTTGGCCACGCGGATCCCGCGGTTGCCGAGGACGGCGACGCCGGCCGAGTCGTAGCCCCGGTGCTCGAGACGGGTCAGTCCCTCGAGGACGACGGGTGCCGCGTCCTGGCGGCCGATGTAGCCGACGATTCCGCACATGGGGTGCTCCTGGTTCGTGAGAGGGCTTCGAGGATCAAGGGGTCGAGCGAGACCTAGCCGTAGACGATGCGCCGCAGCTGCCGCTCGGAGAGCTCGGGCGCCGCGACGACGCGCTCGCGCAGCTCCTCGGCGATCCGGGTGAAGATCTCGGCGTTCCTGGCGCCGTACGTCTGGAGGCGCGCGTGCCGCTCGCGGACGTAGACCTCCACGGGCTGGCTGTGGAAGGCGATCACGTCCTCGACGACGCGCGCCGCCTCGCCCGGGGTCAGCGACGTGGTGGCGACGACGTGGGCGACGAGGGCGGGGTCCAGCACCCCAGGAGTGTGCCCGTGCGCCACGTCGATCGGCAACTTCCTGCCCGCAATCGGGCAGATATCGTCCTTTGCGCCTTCGGTGCTCCAGACAGACACCGCCACTTGTGTCACAAGTGGAGCAACATGGCGGTGGCGGGAGGCGTGCGGCGACACAGGTGGAGGATCCGCTACAAACTTGAGCGAAAACACGGTGCGTCAGTGGGGACGTGGTACCTTAAGTGAACAGGAAGTGAACGGGAGGTGTCGCATGAGCAAGCACGAGACGACCGGAGCACCGGTCTGCAGGTGGGTCGCCGTCACCGACGCGTCGGGTCGCACGCACATGGAGGCACGCTGGTCGGTGCCCGCCGCGGCCCACACCGCGGCCGCCTGAGCGCTGCCACGCCTGAGCCACGCCCCCCAGGGGCGTGGCTCGATGCATTTCGGGCCCGCAGGGGAATTGCTTCCACCTCCGGGGAATGAACCGCAGGAGCCGTTCGTTCTAGTGGTTGAAAGTTCTACCAACCACTTCCAGGAGCCAGCATGTCTACCGCCTTCGACGCCCCCACCACCGCCATCGACGACATCTCCGGCGACTACACCCTCGACGTGAGCCACAGCCGCCTCGGCTTCGTGGCCCGCCACGCCATGGTGACCAAGGTGCGCGGCCAGTTCGGCGCGTTCACCGGCACCGCCCACATCGACGAGAAGACCCCCGCCGACTCCAAGGTCGACCTCTCCGTCGACGTGACCTCCATCGAGACCGGCAGCGCCGACCGCGACGGCCACCTCAAGTCCGGCGACTTCTTCGACACCGAGACCTACCCCACGATCACCTTCGTCTCCACCGACGTGAAGCGTGACGGCAGCGACTGGGCCATCACCGGCGACCTGACCATCAAGGACGTCACCAAGTCGGTCACCATCGACTTCGAGCAGACCGGTTCGGCCCAGGACCCCTTCGGCAACGTCCGCGTCGGCTTCGAGGGCGAGACCACCATCAACCGCAAGGACTGGGGCCTCACCTGGAACGCCGCGCTCGAGACCGGCGGCGTCCTCGTCTCCGAGAAGATCAAGCTCGAGTTCGACATCTCGGCGATCCGCAACGCCTGAGCCCTCCCCCGCAGTCCTTCGGACTGAGCGTCGAGAACCCCCGCCAGCCACCGGCTGCGGGGGTTCTTGTCGACCTGACGCTTGTGCGCACCCAGCACCTGCCGAGCTGACGCTTGTGCGCACGAGGCCCGTGCACATGCGCCAGGTCAGCGCGTCATGCGCGTGCACACGCGCCAGGTCGGCACTGCGTCTGCGTGCACAAGCGTCAGGTCAGCGGGGGTTCTTGCCCTTGTAGCCGCCACCGCTGCTGCTGCCGTGGTCGCCGGAGCGGGCGCGCTGAGGGCCCTTGTCCAGCTCGAGCTCGATCAGCTTCCCGGAGATCCGGGTGCCGGAGAGCCGCTCGAGGGTGCCGCCGGGCAGGGTGGCCGGCAGCTCGACGAGCGAGAAGTCCGGCTTGATCGAGATGTAGCCGAAGTCGCCGCGCGAGAGACCGCCCTCGTTGGCGAGCGCGCCGACGATCTGGCGGGGCTCGACCTTGTGGCGCTTGCCCACCGAGATCCGGTACGTCGCCATCGGCACGTCGGCGCGGTCACCGCGGGGAGCGCGCTCGCGCTGGGCCTTGCCGCCGTGCGTGGGCCGCTCGTCGAAGGTGCGGGTCGAGCGCTCCGGCTCCGGCTCGAGCAGCAGCGGCTGCTCGCCGTGCATCACCGCGGCCAGCGCGGCGGCGACGTCGACCTCGGCCACGTCGTGCTCGCTGACGTAGTGGGAGACCACGTCGCGGAAGAAGTCGATCCGCTCCGGCTGGGCCAGCGCCTGGGTGATCTGGTCGTCGAAGCGCGAGAGGCGCGTGGCGTTGACGTCGTCGACGGTCGGCAGCTGCATCTGGGTGAGCGGCTGGCGGGTGGCCTTCTCGATCGCGCGCAGCAGGTGGCGCTCGCGGGGGGTGACGAAGGCGATCGAGTCTCCGGAGCGACCCGCGCGGCCGGTGCGGCCGATGCGGTGGACGTACGACTCGGTGTCGGTGGGGATGTCGTAGTTGACGACGTGGCTGATCCGCTCGACGTCGAGGCCGCGGGCCGCGACGTCGGTGGCGACGAGGATGTCGAGCTTGCCGGCCTTGAGCTGGTTGATGGTGCGCTCGCGCTGCACCTGGGCGACGTCGCCGTTGATGGCCATCGCGGAGTAGCCGCGGGCGCGCAGCTTCTCGGCCAGCGTCTCGGTCTCGTTCTTGGTGCGGACGAAGACGATCATCCCCTCGAAGTTCTCCACCTCGAGGATGCGCGTGAGGGCGTCGACCTTCTGGGGGTAGGACACGATCAGGTAGCGCTGGGTGATGGAGGAGACCGTCGACGTCTTGTTCTTGACGGTGATCTCGACCGGGTTGTCGAGGTACTTCTTGGAGATGCGGCGGATCTGGGCCGGCATGGTCGCCGAGAACAGCGCCACGTGCTTGTCCTCGGGCGTGTCGGCGAGGATCGTCTCGACGTCCTCCGCGAAGCCCATCTTGAGCATCTCGTCGGCCTCGTCGAGGACGAGGAAGCGCAGCTCCGAGAGGTCGAGGGTGCCCTTCTCGAGGTGGTCCATGATGCGACCCGGCGTGCCGACGACGACGTGCACGCCGCGACGCAGCGCGGAGAGCTGGACGCCGTAGCCCTGGCCGCCGTAGATGGGCAGCACGCGGACGCCCTTCATGTGGGCGGCGTACTTCTCGAAGGCCTCCGACACCTGGAGCGCGAGCTCGCGGGTCGGGGCGAGGACGAGGGCCTGCGGCGTCTTCTGGGAGAAGTCGAGCTGCGACAGGATCGGCAGCGCGAAGGCGGCCGTCTTGCCGGTGCCGGTCTGCGCCAGGCCGACCACGTGGCGACCCTCCAGCAGCGGCGGGATGGTCTGGGCCTGGATCTGCGAGGGGGTCTCGTAGCCGACGTCCGCCAGCGCCTTGAGGACCTCGGGCGAGAGGCCGAGGTCGGAGAAGGTCTGCTGGGGGGCTTCGGTCTGGTCGTCACTCACCCGAACAACGGTAGGGCCTCACGAGGGAATCGGACATTCCCCAGCCGGCCACGGGGACGTGGACAAGCGCGCGACAGCGCCGCACGTGAGGCAGCACACTTCCCCCATGCCCGACGCCGTGCCCGAGCAGCCCCGCCGCGACCTGTCGGCGCCCACCCTCCCCGATCTCCCCGCGGGCCTCATCACCCGGCCCCTGCAGAAGACCGACGCCCGCGCCGTCTTCGAGCTGATGGCGGCGCAGGAGCTCGAGGACATGGGGGTCGTCGCCATCGAGGAGTCCGACATCGTCAGCGACTGGGCCCGGCCGAGCCACGACCTCGGAGCCCGCTCGGTCGGCGTGTTCGACGGCGACACCCTGGTGGCGTACGCCGAGCTGATGGGCGCCGACCGCGCCGACACCGCCGTCCTGCCCTCCCACCGCGGCCGCGGGATCGGCACCTGGCTGGCCCACTGGCTGCAGGACCTCGGCCGCCGCGTCGGGTCGACCGTGGTGGGGATGCCCGTCCGCAGGGCTCTCCCGGCGACCGGCTCCTGGAACAGCTCGGCTTCCGGGTGCGGTGGACCAGCTGGGTGCTCATGCTGCCCGCCGGCGCGACGATCCCGGAGCGGAAGCTGCCGGAGGGGTACGTCGTCCGCGCGGCCGAGCCGGGGGAGGTGCGCGCCGCCCACGACGTGCTGGAGGAGGCCTTCCTCGAGTGGTCGGTGCGCGAGCGGGAGGACTTCGAGGACTTCGAGGCCGCGACCACCGCACGGCCGGGGTTCGAGCCGTGGAACCTGCGCGTGGTCGTGGACGGCGGGGGCACCGTCCGGGGCCCTCGGCCTCTACGAGCGGGTCGGCATGGTGACCGACCACATCTGGGTCAACCGTGGGATCGACGTGGGAACGACCAAGGAAATCGCACCCTGAAGGGTGGGTTGCAAAAGATTCCGCTCATCTGTGGTGGTCTAGACACCTCATCCACAGGACGGAACATCAATTCCTAGACGGGGTGGGCTGCCATTACCATCGATCGACGCCAGATCGGGCGGCGCCATGCGGGGACGTGGGGTCCCTGCTTCGGGTTTTCTGTGGGGGTACTCGTGCAAGATCTACACGCTTTGGTCGTCGAAGACGATCCGGACATTTCCTCGGCGCTGGTGGAGACCCTCGAGGGGGCGGGTTTCCGAGTCACCTCGGCGCGCGACGGACGAGCAGCGGTGGACGTGGCGGCAGCCGATCCACCCGACCTGGTCACGCTCGACCTGACGTTGCCGCACATGGACGGCATCGAGGTGTGCCGACGCATCCGGGAGACCAGCGACTGCTACATCGTCATCGTGTCCGCGCGGTCCGACGAGGTGGACAAGCTGATCGGCCTGGAGGTCGGCGCCGACGACTTCGTGCTCAAGCCGTTCTCGCCGCGTGAGCTGCGAGCACGCGTGGCGGCGCTGTTCCGCCGCCCACGCTCGGCCGGTACGACGACCGACGAGACGCCCGCGGCGTCCCAGCCTCCGCTCGTGCCGAGCCCGTCCCAGCCGGCCGACGAGCCGAGCACCATCTCGTGCGGCGCCGGCCTGGTCATCAACTCCGCGCGCCGGGAGGTGCAGGTCGATCACGAGATCGTCGACCTGACCCGCATCGAGTACGACGTGCTCGAATACCTGGCCACCCACCTCTCCCGGGTCTGCACCCGCGAGGAGATGGTCCTCGCCATCTGGAGCAGCGCGCTCACGCACGACCACCACCTCGTCGACGTGCACGTGGCCAACCTGCGCGGCAAGCTGCGCCGGCACTCCGACGCCACCTGGATCCACACGATCCGAGGCATCGGCTACCGGATGGACCGCGAGGGACAGCAGCAGGAGCGGCGCGCAGGAGGCGGCCCCTACCTGGTCGCGCGCATCGACTCCGAGGACTGGGCCCGCGGCCTGGACTTCTGAGCGCCGGCGCCGCCGCCGCGCGGGTTCGCCGATTCGAACACCTTCCCAGCCCCTTCCGAATACCATCGGGACGGGCTGGGAAGTGTGCGTACGGCGCGGCGCACCGATCGGCATCGCGACCGCACCAGCCACTGACCTTCCGGGGGGACCGCATGACCAACGACCGCACCGCCGTGGTCGTCGAGGACGACCAGGACGTCGGCGACGTCATCTCGCGGCTGCTGGACAAGGCGGGCTTCGACGTGGTCATCGCGCGCACGGGCTCCGACGCGCTCGACGTGGTCCGCGAGCAGCTGCCCGACCTGGTGACCCTCGACCTGACCCTGCCCGACATCGACGGCGTCGAGGTGTGCCGCCAGATCCGCCTGGTCAGCGACTGCTACATCATCGTCGTCAGCGGTCGCACCGCCGAGGTCGACCGGCTCATCGGCCTCGAGGTCGGCGCCGACGACTACCTGGTCAAGCCGTTCTCGATGCGCGAGCTCCAGGCGCGCGTCGCCGCCCTCTTCCGGCGTCCGCGCAACCAGGACGCCGTCCGTGTCGAAGCGGCCCTGGCGCCCGTTGCCGAGCGTCCGCGTCCCCCGGCCGACACCGATCCGCTGGGCTGCAGCGACCTCACCCTCAAGCCGGAGGCGCGCGAGGTCCTGGTCCTGGGCGAGGAGATCGACCTCACGCGCACGGAGTTCGACCTGCTGGCCCACCTGGTCAGCAACCCCGGCGTCGTGGTGCCCCGCGAGGACCTGCTGCGCGCGGTCTGGGACACCGAGTTCGTCCCCGACAGCACCCACGTCGTCGACGTCCACCTGGCCAACCTGCGCCGCAAGCTCCGCGGTGCCGCCGCGGACAACCAGTGGATCCGCACCATCCGCGGGGTGGGCTTCCGCTTCGACCCCTGCTGCAACTGACCCGACGGGTCAGCGGGCCGACTCCCGCAGCGTCGCTCCGCGCGCGCCGCGCACCGTCATCGAGGCGCTGACCAGCGCGACGGCCCCGAAGACCGCCGCCGCGAGCAGCGCAAGCACCACGAGCCGCACGGGTGAGATCGCAGCCACCAGGGCCGGGGTGGTCGGGTCGTCGGCGTAGCCGAGGGTGATGGTGCGCAGCACCACCCACTGCGCCAGCGAGCCCGCGAGGATGCCGGCCAGCGCCGCGCTGCCGAGCACGACGGCCAGCTCGCGGATCACGGCCACCATGACGGAGGCCTTGGGCACCCCGACCACCCGCAGCGCCGCGGCGTCGCGGCGACGAGCGGGCAGCTGGACGGCCGCGCTGACGAAGAGCCCGGCGAGCGCCATCAGCAGCACCAGCGCGGCGACGACGCCGTACAGCCGCAGCGCGAGGGCGTACGCGCTCTGGTCGAGGACGTGCCGCTCCTGGGCCAGGGTCGTCCCGATCGTGAGTCCGGCCTCGGAGAGCGCCTCGGTGATGGACGCGGGGGCACCCTCGCGCACCAGCACGTGGACGGTCACGAGGTTGTCGTAGACCGGGCGGTCGGTGATGAAGGAGGAGTAGTCGACCAGCAGGCCGGACGGACCGGTGAAGGGCATGCCCTCGATCTCGCCCACCCGGTCGACCGGGATCAGGCCGTAGCCCTCGTCGAGCGTGGTGATCGCCCGGTCCTGCACCCCCGGTCCGGCCAGCGCCGGCCGGGCACGGGTGATGCCACCCGCGGTGATGCGGGCCATGCCGACCGAGTCGCCGGTGTCGACGGTCATGTCGAGCTCGCCGCCGGACTCCTGCAGGTCGACGATGGAGGTGCGTACGGCGGGGTCCGGGGTGGCCGTCCACCCGGCGCCCTCGATGCCGCCGGCGACCGGGGAGCCGTCCATCTCCACGCTCACCAGTCGCAGCGAGCCGGACATCCGGGTGTTGGTGCCGGCCCCGCCACCCAGGGTCATGCCCTCCAGCGGGCAGCCCTCGCGGCAGAACGGGACCCGTGCCGACCGCGTGGACTCGCCCGAGGGGAAGGGACCGAGATAGGCCTTCAACGGCAGGCCGTTGCGGCTGCCGAACCGGACCTCGACGGACAGGTCGCGGTCCATGTCGGCCTGGTTGTCGATCGTGAGCGAGAGCCGCGTGCCGGTGAGCGTGGGGACCACGCCCCCGGGCGCGATGTCGTCGACGACCTGGCCGACGTCGCGGCCCGGGCTCCAGGTCGCGGGCCACGTGGCGATGCGGGCCAGCCGGCTGCTGTCGACGATGGAGAAGTTCGCGCCGGGGTTGGCGGCGCTGGCGGCGGCCATGATCCAGTCACCCTCGGGATCGACCGTGCGGGTGAGGTCGACCGCCTCCGACATTGTGAGGGAGGTGGACCAGGTGGTGTCGGCCGGGGAGGCGGTCGCGGCCACGCTGGTGCGCCACGTCGCCGCGGAGTCGTAGACCCCGGCGCCGAAGACGGCCACCGCGATCGCGGCGGTGATCGGCAGGATCACCAGCGTGCCCTCCTGCCGGCGGGAGATCGCGCGCCAGGAGACGAAGCCGCTGAGGGACCGGCCGCGGGAGCGCCCCGCCCACCAGGTCGCCACGACTGCGGTGAGCCTGGTGGCAGCCAGGCCGGCCACGACCGCGAGCAGCACCGGCAGGACGAGGTCGGTCGCGTCCGGCTCGCCGGGCCCGCCGGCGGAGAGCTTGCTGGCCAGGGTCGCCACGGCGAGCGCGACGAGGGTGAGCTGGGCGATGACCGACCAGCGGCGTGCCGCCACCGGACGTCGTACGCCGCTGAGCTGGGAGGCGAGCGACTCGCGGACCACCAGCCCGACCGCGACGCACGCGACGGCGAAGGCCGCGGCCAGCACGAGCCCCCCGGCGACCCAGCTGGCCCACGGCAGCGGCAGCGGGAGTCCCGGCACCAGCCAGCTGCGGACCAGGACAACCGAGAGTCCGACCCCGAACACCAGGCCGAGGGGGGTGGCGATGAGGAGGACCACCAACGGCTCGGCCAGGCCGAGGCCCCACAGCCGGCGTGCGGTCACGCCGCGCAGCGAGGCCAGAGCGAGCTCGGGCACGCGGAGCTCGCTGGCCGCGTTGAGCAGCCGCATGAGCAGGGCGAGTGCGACGAGGACCAGCGAGAGCACGGCCGGCGCGATCGAGCTGCGCGCGGTCGACTGCTGGAAGCGCACCTCCTCGACCGCGTCGGCGAGCGAGTTGGTGTCGTCGGCGCGGAGCGTGCCGCCCTCCACCTCGAGCTCGGTGTCGCGCGGGACCGCCTTCGCCGAGGTCGCCGCCTCGTCGAGCTGCTCGGGGGTCAGGTCGGGGGGCACGTCGAGCTCGGTGTCCACGCGGACGTCCCAGGCCCCCATCGCCGAGACGGTGTCGTCGGTGGTGATCAACGGGGCCGGCGCGTACGGCTGGTAGCCGCCGCGGATGCTCGTCTGCTCGTTGGTGCTGGTCAGCCGGCCGGGGATCAGCCAACCCTCCCCCGGGCCGGGGGTGACGTACGAGCCGACCACCACGACCTCGTCGAGCGCCGGACGCGGGAGGTCGAGGCCGGCGACGCCCGGGGTCTCGAAGATCGCCAGGGGCAGCGGCTCGCCGATCTCGGCGCCGGTCTTCTCCAGGTCGGCGGCGAGCATGAGGACCTCGCCCTGCCTCTCCGGGCAGCGCCCCTGCACCTCGAGGGTCTCGCAGGCGTCGGCGCGCGACCAGAAGGTGACGACCCCGCGCAGGGCGCTGAAGCGCTCGGACTGCGCGATGGTGACCGGCTCCCGCCAGGGCCCGCTCGTGACCCGGCTCGAGGCGGCGACCGCGTCACGCTCGGCCTGCTCGAGGGACGACCCGTCGTCGGGGGTGAAGACCCGGCTCAGGCCGGTGAGGCCGGGCGCGGTCTCCTGGAGGCGGGTCACGACGTAGGAGTTGGTGACCGCCTCGGAGAACACCGGCCCGAGCACGGCCGAGCCGATCGCGAGCGCGGTAAGCAGCACCGACCCCGCCGACAGCAGCGCGCGGGAGCGCAGGCCGCGCACGATGGCGCCGAGGAGCTGGATCATCTCGGGGTCCCTACGGCGTTGTTCGGGGGAGCGCAGCGGAGGAGAAGAAGGTCGTGGGGTGCGGTCATCGCCCCTCCTCCTCACGCAGCGAGCTCGGACGGGTCGTGGACGCGCGCACGGCGCGGGCCCGCCCGCCGACCACCACGACCGCGACCGCGGCGAGGACCGCCGGGATCGCCAGCGGCCAGGCGTGCGGCGCGGTGTCGAGCGGCAGCCCCGCGACGGGGAGGGTGAGGAGCGGCAGGCCGTCGAGGAGCAGGGTGACCGCCAGCCAGCCGCCGGCCACGACGATGCCGAGCACGAGCACGGTGAGGCTGACCAGCTCGGCGCGACCGGCCCGGCGGGCGGTGCCGAGGGAGACGCCGAGGGCACGCAGCGACGCGACGTCGCGGCGGTAGTCGCGCAGGTGCCTGGCCACGCCGGCGCCCAGCGCGAGCAGCGCGACGAGGGCGCAGGCCAGCGCAGTGAGGGCGTACGCCACGGACTGGGCACCGCCGTGGCGCTCACCGAGGGACTCCCGCACCGTGGCGAGGGTGCGCCACGTCGCGCCGGTGGCGGTGGCGACCTCGTCGAGCATCGCCTGGGGGGTGCCGTCGGCCGCGACGATCTGCACCTCGGCCGAGGGCACCGTCGGCCCGGACCCGGCCGCGGAGGTGCGGATGTCGGAGAGCAGGCCGACGCTGCCGACCAGCGGCATCGTGCGGGCCACGCCGATGACGTCGGTCGGCAGGTCGTCACCGCCCAGGTCGAGGGCCAGCGGCTCCTCCTCGTCGGCGACGAGCACCGGCACGCGGGGTCCGCCGTCCTCGAGCTCGAGGGCCAGGGCGACCGACGGGAGCATCGCGACCTGCAGGCCGTCCGGGCGGTTGACCACGAGGGCGTTGGGCGGGCGGTAGTTGCGGAAGAAGTTGCTGTTGAGCGCCGACTCGACCGAGACGGGGTCGGGCACCCAGGGCCGCTGGAGCAGGTCGGTGTCGCCCAGCGCGAGGCTGTCGAAGAGCACCACGAAGTCACTGCCGTCGATGACGCCGCGGCTGTCGCGGCCCACGTCGAGGCCGGTGATCGTGCAGCCTTCGGCACACGCCCGCACCCGGACCGAGCGGGTGACCGGGGAGCCGTCCTGCGGGATCGGCGTCCGCAGCGTGACCGCGCCCGAGGCGTTGGTCGTGGTCACGAAGCCGAGGGTCAGCTCGACCCGGCCGCCCCCGACCTCGACGTCCTCACCGTCGGGGCCGCGGAAGGTGCGCGCTGGCGGCACCTCCAGTCCTGAGACCGTGACGGTGAGCCTGTCGCCGGCCGCCTGGAAGGGTGCGATGTCGCTGCGCAGCCGGTCGATCGCGTCGGAGGCCGCGCGCGCCGGCGTGTCGTCGTAGAAGCTGCCGACCACCGCGTCCCAGCGGTCGGCGTCGACGTACGCCCGGCGCTCGGGCAGGCGCGACTCGTTGCGCACGATGGCGGTGGCGATGAGGTGCTCCCCCTGGGGGTCCACCTCCTCGGTCAGGTCGACGGCACCCACTGCACCGAGGTCGGTGGCGTCGACGGTGCGCGCACCAGGGACCTCGACCGCTGCCTGCTCGCGGGTCCATCCGCTGACGCTGACGGCGCCGCTCAGGGCGAGGGCGCCGACGACCGCGGCGGCGACGACGAGGCGGATGGGGGTGACCAGGTCGTCGGCTCGAGCGAGGCGGCGCGCGGCCAGGAAGGCGCCCATGCCGCGCTTCTCGGTGACCGGGGTGAGGCCGCGGGCCGCGATCCGGATGACCCAGATCGCCGCCTGGCCCAGCGCGAGACCCACGAGCGCGGGCCCGAGCAGGACGACCAGGTCAGGCTCGCCGTCGGCGTCGCGGCTGCGGTAGGCGGCGACGCCGGCACCGACGAACACCAGGACGCTCAGGAACACGGCGAGCGTCGTCGCCCGGCGCGGACGGCGGCGCGTGGACACCTGGACGGCGAGCGGCTCGCGGAGGGCGGCCGCGGCGGACAGCCCGACGATCAGCAGCGCCGCACCGGCGATGGCTGCCGCGGCGAGGAGGGCCGGCCGCTCGAGGGCGGGGGCGGCACCACCCAGCCAGGCCCGGGTGGCCAGCACGGTGCCGGCGGCTCCGACGGCCAGCCCGACCACGGTGCCCAGGACGATCGCGAGGAGCGGCTCGACCAGCAGGAAGCGCCACAGCCGCAGGCCGTGGATGCCGCGCAGACGGGCGAGGCCGATCTCCTCGCGACGGGCCACGGCCAGCTCGGCGCCGATGCTGGGCACGGCCACGCCCCCCAGCAGCAGCAGCGGTGCGGTCAGCCAGCGCGACGTGTCGGCGGCCTCGGCGAACTGGAGCACGGTCACGGCGCCGCCGACGACGACGACGGTCATCAGCACCAGCGTCGTCAGGGCACCCCGACGACTCCAGGCGCCCCGCAGGACACGGCTCAACGACCCGCCCTCTTCGCTCGCGCGCTCACCGGACGACCCGGCCCTCGTCGAGCGCGACGTGGAGGTCGCAGGCCTCGACGACGGCAGGGTCGTGGGTGGCCACGACGACGATGGCGCCGCGGGCCGCCTCCTCCCGCAGCTCGGCGAGCACGACGCCGCGGTTGCCCTCGTCGAGCTCGGACGTGGGCTCGTCGGCCAGCAGGACGTCGGCGCCGACGACGAAGCCGCGGGCGCACGCGACGCGCTGCATCTGGCCGCCCGAGAGCTCCTCCACCTGGCGCTCGCCGAGGTCGGCGATGCCGAAGCGGGCCAGCGCGGC
Source organism: Nocardioides sp. (assembly GCF_025965415.1). Lineage (GTDB taxonomy): Bacteria > Actinomycetota > Actinomycetes > Propionibacteriales > Nocardioidaceae > Nocardioides. The sequence goes on along the minus strand of NZ_JAOPWY010000119.1, from coordinate 15,921 downwards.
CTCGGCGGCCTCGTCCGCGTCGGCGGGCGCCGTGCCGCGGGCGCGCAGCGCGATCGAGACGTTCTCGCGGGCCGAGAGGATGGGCACGAGGCCGTAGACCTGCAGGACGAACGCGACCTCCGGCAACGGGTCGCCGCTGCCGGTCCACATCTCGCGCCCGTCGAGCTCGGCGGTGCCGGAGGTCGCCTGGAGCAGGCCGCCGGCGATGGAGAGCAGGGTGGTCTTGCCCGAGCCGCTGGGGCCCGACAGCGCGGTCACCTTGCCGGCCGGGAAGGTGACGCTGACGTCGTCGAGGAGCGTGCGCCCGGCGACGTACGTGATCGAGTCGAGGGCCAGACCGCCGATCGAGTCCCGCCCGCTGAATCCACCGAGGCCGCTCATGGCTGGTTTCCTTCGCTGCTGGCGCGGGACACGATGATGCGGCCCTGCTCGTCGTCCTCGAAGCGCACGAGGGTGCCGGGCGGCCACTCGGCGGCGATGTGGCCGGGGAGGTGGAGGACGCCGTCCTCGCCCACGACGGCGTACTCCGAGCCGCCGTGGCCCTCCGCGCCGACGCGACCGCCCTTCATGGTCACCGTGCGGGGGAACGTCGCGGCCACCTCGGGCTGGTGGGTGACCACGACGATCGTCGTGCCGAAGTCGTCGCCGAGGGAGTGGATCAGGTGCAGCACGTGGTCGCGGTCGGCGTGGCTGAGCTGGCTGGTGGGCTCGTCGGCGAGGAGCAGCCGCGGCGAGGTCGAGACGGCGCACGCGAGGGCCAGGCGCTGGCGCTGGCCGCCCGACATCGTGGAGACCACCTGGTCGGCCTGGTCGGCCAGCCCCACCCGGTCGAGGAGCTCGGTGTCGGCCAACGCCTCCTCGCGCTCGCCGCCGGAGAGCGAGAGGCGGGCGAAGGCGATGTTCTGCCGGGCGGTGGCGTAGGGCAGCAGGTTGCGCGTGGCGCCCTGGAGCATGGTCGAGACCTGGCGCGAGCGGATGCGGGCGAGGTAGCGCTCGCCCATCCGGGAGACCTCCTCCTCGCCCAGGAAGATCTTGCCGGCGCTGGGCCGCTGGATGCCGCCGAGCAGGGCCAGGAGCGTCGACTTGCCCGAGCCGCTCGGGCCCAGGAACGCGACCCGCTCACCCGGCCGGATGGTCAGGTCGACCCCGCGCAGGGCCACGACGTCGTGCCCGCCGAAGGTCTTGTAGAGGTGCACCACACCCTCGCAGCGGATGCCGAGACCGCCCGTACGGGTCTCCTCGACCGCAGTCGCGCTCTCCCGCACGTCCCCCCCTTTTGATGAAACAACGGGCTTCAAGATACATAAACTGCCGTACGTTGAGCGCATGGTCATTCGCGTAGCGCTCGTCAACGACGACGAGGTGGTCGTCCGCGGCCTCGACGCGATGATGCGCAGCTACAGCCACCGGGTCGAGGTGGTCGAGCTGGTGGCCGGCAGACCCGTCGGCCAGCCGGTCGACGTGGCGCTCTACGACACCTTCGGGATGGGTCAGGGCAACGGTCCCGCCGTGCAGCGCCTGGTCGACAGCCCGCAGGTCCGCAGCGTCGCCGTCTACACCTGGAACTTCCAGCCCTGGCTGACCCGCGACACCCTCAGCACCGGCGTGCGCGGCTACCTCTCCAAGAGCCTGCCGGCCGCGCGCCTGGTCGACGCGCTGCACGCCATCGCCGCCGGTCAGCTGGTCGTGTCGCCCTCGCGTGGGCGCTCGTCGCTCGTCGGCGGCGACTGGCCCGGGCGGGAGGAGGGCCTCACCGCCCGCGAGGCCGAGGTGCTCTCGCTCATCACGATGGGCCTCAGCAACCAGGAGATCGCCGAGCGCACGCTCCTGTCGCTCAACTCGATCAAGTCCTACATCCGCTCGGCCTACCGCAAGATCGACGTCGACTCCCGCTCCAAGGCGGTGCTCTGGGGCGTCGAGCACGGCATGCGCGCCGACCGGGTGCGGATCAACGGGTCGCCGGCCCGCGAGGGCTGAGGGCTCGCTCGCTGTTGCTTTCCACGGATACCCGGGGATCGCACCACCAGCCGTACCCTTCTCCGGTGACCGAGCAGCACCACCCCGGGATCGACCCCGACGACCTGGCGACGACGCTGCGGGTGCTGCAGTCGCTCCACCAGGTGCCCGACGACCACCCCGACCACGTCACGGTCAAGCGCGCGGCGTCGCACATGTACAAGTCGATCAAGGCCGAGCGCAAGCTCCGCAAGCGAGCCGAGGAGCTGGCGCACGACCGCGCGATCATCGAGAGGACCGCGACCGGGTCGCCGATGCGCATCGACGACGAGACCGCGGGCATCCCGCTGGTGTCGCAGACCGTCGGCGCCTTCGCCGGCGAGCTCCTCGTCGCCCGCGGCTGCTACATCTGCAAGACCGACTTCACCCTCGTCGACGCGTTCTACCACTGGCTGTGCCCCTCCTGCGCGGCGATGAGCCACGCCAAGCGCGACCAGCGCACCGACCTCACCGGCAAGCGCGCGCTGCTCACCGGCGGCCGCGCCAAGATCGGGATGTACATCGCGCTGCGGCTCCTGCGCGACGGAGCGCACACCACGATCACGACGCGTTTCCCCAAGGACGCGGTGCGCCGCTTCTCCTCGCTCCCCGACGCCGCCGACTGGATCGACCGGCTCAAGATCGTCGGCATCGACCTGCGCGACCCGACGCAGGTCATCTCGCTCGCCGACGACGTCTCGGCGAGCGGTCCGCTGGACATCCTGATCAACAACGCCTGCCAGACCGTACGACGCACGCCGGGCGCCTACGCCCCGCTGGTCGACGCCGAGCAGCAGCCGCTCCCGACCGGGATCGACCTGCCCGAGCTGGTGACCTTCGACCGGATCTCCGAGGCCCACCCGGCGGCGATCGCCGGCGCGCTCACCGACACCGCCGTCGCCCACCACGAGGGGGAGTCCGACGAGCAGGCCCTGGCCGCGCACAACGCCGCGACCCTCACCGCCCTCGCGCTCAAGGCCGGGCACGCCTCGCTCGACGCGCACCTCGCGGGCACCGCGGTCGACGCCGGCGGGCTCCTGCCGGACATGCAGACCAACAACTCGTGGACCCAGACGGTCAGCGAGGTCGACCCGCTCGAGCTCCTCGAGGTGCAGCTGTGCAACTCGATCGCGCCGTTCCTGCTGGTCTCCCGCTTGCGTCCGGCACTCTCCGCGGCGGCGTCGGCAGCACCCTCGGGACGGGCGTACGTCGTCAACGTCTCGGCGATGGAGGGGCAGTTCTCCCGGCGCTACAAGGGTGCGGGCCACCCGCACACCAACATGGCCAAGGCCGCGCTCAACATGATGACCCGCACGTCGTCGGGCGAGATGTTCGAGACCGACAAGATCCTGATGACCGCGGTCGACACCGGCTGGATCACCGACGAGCGCCCCCACCAGGAGAAGCTGCGCATCGCGGCCGAGGGGTGGCACGCGCCGCTCGACCTCGTCGACGGCGCGGCGCGGGTCTACGACCCGATCGTGCTCGGCGAGGCCGGCACCGACCTGTTCGGCTGCTTCGTCAAGGACTACCAGCCCTCCCCCTGGTGACCGCGGCACCTGAGAGACTCCGGGCCATGAGCAGCCTCGAGACCGCCGACGAGTTCCACGCGCGCGTCGCCGCCGCGACCGACGGCGAGGGGCGACTGCCCGTCGCGATCGAGCTCATGCCGGGCTGGGACGTCTTCCCCTTCGAGCTCCACGGCCTGCGGATCAAGCCGCTCGAGCCCCTGGTCGACGCCGAACCGCCCCGCCGCGGGGACGACCCGGCCGACTGCCCCTGCCAGCAGCCGCCGACGCCCGAGCAGGAGGCGCAGGTCGTCTGGAGCAACGAGCGGTGGAGGGTCAAGGCGCTCGACATGAGGCTGCCGGTCACGCTCATCCTCCAGCCGCGCGACCACCACGACCTCGCCGACCTGCCCGACGACCTGGCCTCGGAGATGGGGCGGCTGATGGTCGCGATCACCGCCGCGATCGAGTCCCTCCCGAGCGTCGGGCGGTGCCACGTGGGTCGCTACGGCGACGGGAGCGCGCACCTGCACCCCTTCTTCTTCGGCCGGCCCGCCCGCATGCCGCAGCTGCGCGGCTCGACGCTCCTCGACTGGGAGGAGAACCTCCCCGAGGTCCCCCAGGACGTACGCCGTGCCAACGCCGCGCACGTCGCGCACCAGCTGGTCGAGCGGCTCGGCGGCGACGGCCCCGCGTGGGAGGCCTGAGCCGGGTGGACGTCACCATCCGACCCGCGACCGAGGCGGACGTCGACTTCCTGACGACCGTGGTCATCGAGGCGACGCTCGACCAGGGGCGGCTGCCGGACGACTTCGACGAGGTCGACTACCGCGCCGGCTTCGGCGCCTGGACTGCCGAGCAGGTCAACGGCGACGGGAGCGGCTCGTCGATCTCGGTCGTCCGGGTCGACGGCCGGGACGCGGGCCGGCTGCGCGTCGTACGCCGTGACGGCCTCGTGGAGATCGCCGGGCTCCAGCTGCTGCCGGAGCACCAGTCGCAGGGGGTCGGGCGCACCGTCGTGGATCTCGTGGTCGCGGAGGCGCGCGCCGACCGCCTCCCGATCGAGCTCGGCGTGGAGAAGGACAACCGTCGGGCCCGGACCTTCTGGGAGCGGTGCGGCTTCGTCTATGTCGGCGAGGACGAGACGGAGCACCGGCTGCGCCTGGCGACATAGGCTCTCGTCATGGAGCTGGTCCTGCTGGTGGTGGTCCTGGCCGTGATGGGCGCCGTCGCGGTCGTCCTGGCACGTCGCGGCAAGGAGCGGGAGCTCCGGCGGCGCGAGGACGAGCTCGCACCGGTGAAGAAGCTGGCCTTCGAGGACATCACCGCATTCGGTGTCGACCTCCAGGAGCTCGACTACGAGATGAGCGGTCACGACCTGGACGCCGGCGCGAACGCCGACTACCAGCGTGCGCTCGACGCCTACGAGTCGGCCAAGACCGCCGGCGACTCCATCACCGAGCCGGAGGACATCCGGCACATCACCTCGATCGTCGAGGACGGTCGCTACGCCATCGCATGCGTGCGTGCCCGGGTCGAGGGGCGGCCGCTCCCCACCCGGAGGCCGCCGTGCTTCTTCGACCCGCGCCACGGGCCCTCCGTCGCCGACGTCCCCTTCGTCCCGCCGGACGGTGTCGAGCGAGACGTGCCCGCGTGCGCGCTCGACGTCGAGCGCGTCAACGCGGGCGCCGAACCGGACGTCCGCAAGGTCATGGTCGGCGCGCAGCGGGTCCCCTACTGGCAGGGCGGCCGCGCCTACGAGCCGTACGCCGCAGGCTACTTCGGTGCCTTCGGACCCATGACGTGGATGTTCATGGGCGGGATGATGTTCGGCGATCTCGGTGGCGGCTATGACGGTGGCGGTGACGGAGGCGGTGGTGATGGCGGATCTGACGGTGGATTCGACGGTGGCGGGTTCGACGGCGGCGGGTTCGACGGCGGGTTCTGAGCCCTGATGGTCATCGCCGAGCTCCCCGGATGAGGGGGCGCCCCGCGTCCGTCTCGGCTCGCCGGTTGAGCAGGTCGCGCAGCGACCGTGTCGAAACCAAGTCTCTCCACAGCCTGTGCCAACCGGTAGTCACTGTCAGTAACCCAAGCTATAATCGAACACATGATCGATGACCTGCCAGACCTCGACGCAGCCGGGCTCCTCGCCCGAGCGTCGGACGCCGTGCAGGCCCGCCGACGGGCGGAGATCCACGACCTCGAGGTCCTCGCGCAGTGGGCTGCGGTCCACTCGAGCGACCCGACCGAAGGACCCGAGGGAGCCGTGGCCCGACGCCTCGGCAACGTGGTGGTCCAGGTCGGCGGCGACGGCACCCCGGGCGTGCAGGACTTCTGTCTCGGCGAGATCGCCTTGGCTCGCGGCACCGGTGTGATGGCGTCGCGCCACGCACTCGCCGACGTGCTCGACCTGCAGCACCGGCTGCCGCTGACCTGGGCGGTGTGCCGGCGCGGGGAGTGCGAGGTGTGGGTCGCGCGCCGCGTCGCCAAGCTCTCGCGCCACCTGGACGCGGACAAGGTCGCCCTGGTCGACTCCGCGATGTCGCGGATGATCGCCACCGAGTCCGCCGGACGCGTCCTGGAGGTCGCCGAGGCGAAGGTCATCGAGGCCGACCCGGCCCTCCACGAGGAGAAGTGCGAGGCCGAGCGCCGCAGCCGGTTCGCCCGCCTCGGCCGCACCGACGAGTTCGGCCTGAGGATGCTCATCGCCCGCCTCGACGCCGGCGACGCGGTCGCCGTCGAGGCGACTGTCTGCCGGGTCGCGGAGATCATCGCCCCACGCCACCCCGAGGCCACCCCCGACGAGCTCCGCGCCCTGGCCTTTGCCTGGCTCGCGCGTCCTGCCGAGCTCTTCACCCTTCTCCTCGAGCACACCGAGCCCGAAGCGGGGGCTGACCCGGAGCTCGACCTCGACGTCACCGAGCAGGAGTCTGAGCCGGAGCCGACGTCCGTGTCACGCGCGCTGGCCTTCCCCGCCCACCTCCTCGACGCGCTGCGCGACATCGACCTGACCCCCCTGGGCCCCAGGGGAATCCTGCACGTCCACCTTCACGAGGCAGCCCTCCACGGCACCGAAGGCGTCGCCCGCGTCGAAGGCTTCGGGCCGGTCCCCCTCACCCGGCTCACCGAGCTGCTCGCACGAGTCGACCTCAAGATCCAACCCGTCAAGGACCTCTCCGACCGCGTCCGCTACACCGCCTACGAACACCCCGAGTCACTCCGCGACCAGGTCCACCTCATCACCGGCGGCGACTACTGGCCCTACGCCACCTCCACCAGCCGCACGGTCGACCTCGACCACCCCACTCCCTTCGACCACGGCACCGGCACGTGCGCCGGTCGAGAACCCCCGCCGGACCAGACCGGCTCCCACAACTCCGGCCCCCTCGGCCGACGACACCATCGCTGGAAGACCCACGCGGGCTACCAGTCACGCCAGTGCGGCGAAGGACGCTACGTCTGGCTCACCCCCCATGGGCTCGCCTTCCTCGTCGACCACACAGGCACCCGCCGCATCCACCCCGAGAAGGCGCGGATGATCCTCGAAGCCCCAGCCGGGGTGGACATCTACCCCAGCTAGAAGCTCGCCGACCACCAGTCCTAGTACGCCGCGATCATTCGCGGCGAAAGCTGCGCTCACCCGGCGCACCTGCGAGGCCCCTCCAAGGACGGCCCTGACGGACGACAACTTCACTTTTCCAGTCGAGTCTTTCCGTTCCGAAGCGCCCCGGACGCGCACGACCTACTGTCGTGACGTGCTCTCTCCGCGCTCAAGGCGCAGGCTCCTCTCGGTCGTCACCCCCCTCGTGATTCTCTCGACCGCTCTCGTCACCGGGCTCACGCCAGCAGTGGCGACGGCGGCGGAACCAGCAGCGCCGGGGGTGACAGCCACAGCCACGGCACAACACGCTCCGCGCCAGCTCACTCGAGCCCAGGCCACGAAGCGGGCACTCAAGGCGTTGAGCGTCAAGGAGAGCACAGACGCGGTGCGCGTCTTCGCGCTGAAGAGGTCCGGCAGGCCCGGGGTCCGGATCACCCAGGCCGGCCGGCCGGGGGGTGTGCGGTCTGCGCGGACCACCTTCAAGGCTCCGCTGGTGGTGCGCCTGACGACGCGGTCCTACCTCTTCTACGCCGACGACGCCCCGTACACCCTCCACCAGCACCGCGGCCGGGTCGTGGTCGTCCCCCGAGACGGCAGCGCGCTGACCGTCCGGAAGACCACCTTCGCCCCGGTCGTGAACGGCGCCGTGCCGCGCTTCCTGCGCGGCCCGGCCCGCTACCTGTCGAGGCCGACGGTCTTCGCTCGCGACTGGTCGGCCGATACCAGTGCTATCAGTACACACCGGCCCGCGGAACGTGCTGTGCCTGCCGCCGAGCTTGCCGTCGCACAGGCCCTGGCCGAGCAGCGCACCTGCATCGTTCGCGCCGGAAGCACCGATGTCGACTACGCCGGGACCAACCGCACCGCGTCGGCCGTGGGCTCGTTCTTCGACGACCTGGCCGGCAGTGCGCCCCGCCTCGTCAACGTCAAGTGGTCGCCCCGCACATCGCCGCTGAGGCCGTTCGTCGACACTCTGATCACCGACCGTGCCTGCCGTTCAGTCCTCATCGTGGCCGCCGGTGGCGGCTACGCGACCGGCGCACCGGCCGTCAACGTCGGCACGTCGATCACGGGCGGGCGAGACGCTCGCGTGAGCGTCAGCGACCTCCCGGCGGCCGACCTGTCTGCGCTCGCCGCCGACCACCCGGACCTCGGTATCAGCCTGGTGCTCGACGCCCCCTACACCGGCCGGTTCACCGGGCGCCTGACCAAGGGCGCCAACATCGATGCTGTGCTCACGCCGGGCGGCCACTCCAACCCCACGTTCGGCTACCTCCCCGGCGTGCGGTCGAACGGTGCCTTTGTGCGCAACTCCGCGAACCCCGAGCAGCTCCAGGAGCACACCAACCGGGTCCTGACCGGTCTGCGCCAGTTCACGGCCTCCGGCACCGAGCTCGGCCACTACCAGGCCGTGCTCGGCAAGGGCAACGCCCGCTCGCTCGTCGCGTGGATGCTGGTCCGGGCCTGGACCCTGGGGTCCGGAGCAGCCCTGGTCGACCGGATCACCGAGGCGCCCGCCCCGCTCGTCTACAGCCCGGTCGCTGTCACTGCGCCGGTCGCTGTCACCGCGCCGGAGAACCACGCACCGACGGCCGACGACACGTCGCTGTCCGTCAACGAGGACGGGTCAGCCACTGTCACGTTCTCCGGGGCAGACCCGGACGGCGGCCCGATCACGTTCGAAGTGGTCAGCCAGCCCCAGCACGGAGCCCTGACCGCGTCGGCTGGTGGCGTCCGATACGACCCGGCGGCCAACTTCAACGGCGCCGACTCGTTCACCTACCGCGCGATCGATGCCGGCGGTTCTGCGTCGGCACCCGCGACGGTGGCGATTGCTGTCGCGTCGGCCAATGACGGCCCGACCGGCGGGCCGTTCGACACCAGCGTCCACGAGGACGACCCGGGCACCCCGGTGGCGGCACCCGGCCTGCTGGCCGGTGCGAGCGACATCGACGGTGACCCCCTGACCGCAACACCCGGCGCCGGCACCGGCACCGCGGGAGGTCACTTCGAGATCCGTGCCGACGGCAGCTTCGACTACGACCCCGACGGCGCCTTCGAGGACCTGGTCCTGGGCGCGGAACGCATCGACACGTTCGAGGTGGCGGTCAAGGACCCCTCCGGTTCGCACACCGCCGTGACCATCCGGGTGCGCGTCATCGGCGACAACGAAGCTCCGGTCGTCGACCTGGGCACGACGAGCGCCGACTACACCGAGGACGACGCGGACGAGCTCCTCGCGCCGTCGCTCACCCTTACCGACGCCGACAACGCCGACGTTGCCAGCGCCACTGTGGTGATCACCAGCGGCGAGGACACCGACGTGCTGACCTGGACGATCCCGCTCGACAGCGGCATCACTGCGGCGTACGACGACACCACCCAGACCCTCAGCGCAACGGGCGTGGCGTCGAGAGTGGACTACCGCGACCTGCTCCGCTCGGTGGCGTTCCACTCCGGCTCCGACACGCCGGACACGTCGGCGCGGACGGTGACCTTCTCGGTCACCGACACTGCTGGAGACGACGGCGACGACATCCTGACCCTCTCGGTGACCTCCAGCGACGACCTCTCCACGGCCCTCGCCGACTCCGAGACCGTGGCCGAGGACTCCGGTGACACGGTGATCGACGTGCTCGCCAACGACATCGACCCCGACGGCAACGGCCCCGTCGTCGCGTCTGTAGGCCAGCCCTCCGCAGGCGAGGGCGGCGTGACGTTCGCCGACGGCGACGTGTCGTACACGCCTGCCTCGAACTTCAACGGCAGCACCTCCTTCACCTACACGCTCATCGGCGGGTCGACCGCGACCGTCACCGTCATCGTGACTGCCGTGAACGACGCCCCGACACTGGCTGGCGGCACCGGTTCCGCCGCTTTCACCGAGGGCGACGCCACGGGTGTGGTCGTGCACGGCGCGGTCACCGTCTCCGACGCCGACGACGCCGACCTCACCGGCGCGACCGTCTCCATCGGCATCGGCTTCGACGCCACCGACGACCGCCTCACCTTCACCGACACGGCCGCCATCACCGGCACCTACAACGCCACGACCGGTGTGCTCACCCTGGCCGGCACCGATACGAAGGCCGCCTACCAGACGGCTCTGCGCTCGGTCCGCTACACGAACATCGACACGGGCGACCCCAGCTCGACCACCCGCGCCGTCCGCCTGCAGGTCACCGACGGCTCGTCGGCGAACGCGACCAGCAACACCGTCACCAGCAATGTCACCGTCGCCCCGGTCAACGACCGGCCCACCATCACTGCCGGCTCGACCAACGCCTCCTTCACCGAGGGGGGCTCCCCGGTCGTCGTCGACGACACCGTCACCGTCTCCGACGTCGACGACGCGAACATCGCCGGCGCGACCGTCCAGATCACCGGCGGATACGACTCGACCGACGACGTCCTCTCCTTCGTCGACACCGCCAACATCGCCGGCACCTACGACACCAGCACGGGCACGCTGACCCTGACCGGAACCGACACCAACGCTGGCTACCAGGCCGCCCTGCGGTCGGTGACCTACAGGAACACCGACACAGATGCCCCGTCGACGGCGACCCGCACCGTCACCTTCACGGTGACCGACGGCGCTCTCACCAGCACCGGGGCGACCTCGACGGTCGCCGTGGACGCGGTCAACTCGGCGCCCACCCTGAGCCAGTCGTCCAGCACCGCGGCGTACACCGAGGACGGGGTTCCTGCGGCCGTGGCCACGGACCTCGACGCGTCCGACCCTGACTCCACCAACCTCGCTGTCGCGCTCGTGACGCTCACGGCCAACCGCGAGAGCACCGACCGGCTCGGCTACACGACGGTCGAAGGGATCACAGGGAGCTACGACGACACCACCGGGGTCCTTGTCCTCGAGGGAGACGCCACCGTGGAGCAGTACCAGGTCGCGCTGCGTTCGATCACCTTCAGGAGCGTGAGCGACACCCCGTCCGAAGCGACCCGGACGCTGACGATCACCGCGACCGATGCTGGGGGCGCGGACAGCAACACGCTCACCCGCACCGTCACCGTGGCCACGGCGAACGACGCACCCGTCCTCGCGGCTGGCGCCCAGGCGAATGAGACGTTCACCGAGGGCGACGCCTCACCGGTGATCGTCGACGCCGCGATCGCGGTCACGGACCCGGACAGCGCACACCTGCAAGGCGCCACGGTCTCGCTCACGACCAACTTCGTCGACGGGGAGGACGAGCTGGTCTACCCAGGCGCGTTGCACGGGGTGACCGGCAGCTACAACGCCACCACCGGCGTGCTCACGTTCACCGGCGCCGCGACCTCAGCGGAGTACCAGGACGTCCTGCGCAGCGTGCGCTACCGCGACCCCAACACCAGCACCGCGACCGGCAACACCCGCACGATCGAGTTCCAGGTTCGCGACGCCGGAGGCGCCGACAGCAATGTGACCTCGAAGGGTGTCGTCGTCGTCAGTCTCAACGATGCGCCAGTCCTGGACGGAGGCGGCAACACCGTCGCCTACACCGAGGACGACGGGCCCACCGTGGTCAACAGCGGTGTCACGGTGTCCGACGACACCGACATCGACCGTGCGACGGTCACCATCACGAGCGGCCTCGACCCCACCGAGGACGAGCTCGTGTTCGTCGGCACCGCGTCGATCAACGGCTCGTACAACCGGGCGACCGGCACCCTGACCCTGAGCGGCACTGATTCGAAGGAGGCCTACCAGGCCGCGTTGCGCACCGTGAGGTACGTCAACACCGACCACGTCGCACCGTCCTCGGCCAGCCGGACCGTCCGATTCGTCGTCAACGACGGCGAGAAGGACAGCAACACGGTCACCACGACCGTGACCATCGCGCAGAACCCGGACGCACCGACGCTGACGGCAGGCACCGCGAACACGGACACGTTCACCGAGGGCGGCAGCGCCGTGGTCGTCGACGACGCCATTGCGGTCGCCGACGTGGACAGCGTGAATCTCGCCGGCGCGCTCGTCCTGATCTCGGTCGGGTCGGTCGCGGGAGACCAGCTCCACTTCACCGACCAGTTCGGGATCAGCGGCACCTGGAGCGCCGGGTCGCGGACGCTGGCCCTGACGGGCACGACGACCGTCGCCAACTACCAGGCTGCGCTCCGGACGATCACCTTCTCGTCAGCCAGTGACGATCCCGGCACGTCGCGCACGATCAGCTTCGTCGTCTCCGACGGCGCCGGCCCGAGCAACGACGTCACCCACGGCGTCACCGTCACACCGGTCAGCGACCCGCCCGTCCTCACCGGCGGCGGTGTGCTCTCCTACACCGAGGGCGACAGTGCGACGGCGATCTCCCCGGCGCTCGCTCTCACCGACGCTGACAGCGCCGACATCACCGGCGCGACGGTCACCATCACCGACAACTTCTCGGTAGGTCAGGACCGGCTCTCGTTCACCGACGCGGCGCCGATCTCGGGCTCCTACAACAGCGCCACTGGCGTGCTGACGCTCAGCGGCACCGGCACGGTGACGCAGTACCAGGCCGCGTTCCGTGCCGTGAAGTACGACAACACCTCCGACAACCCGTCGACGTCCGCACGCACGTTGGCCTACACGGCGACCGACGGATCGCTCTCCGGCACGACAACGGCGACAGTTGCCGTCACCCGGGTCAACGACGCCCCCGTCGCCGACGACGATTCCTTCACCGGGAACGACTCTGCAATCGGCAACACGTCGTTCGTCGGCAACGACGCGACCGACGGCGCACCCGACCCGACCGGACCGCAGAAGACCATCAGCGCGAGCATCCTTGCCGGTGACACTGACGCGGAGGGCGACACGGTGTCCGCCGTGCCGGGCACGTTCGCCTCCAACGACGGCGGCTCGGTCACCGTCCAGGCCGACGGCGACTTCACCTTCACCCCGGCAGCGGGCACGAGCTGCAGCGACGCCAATGACTTCTTCGACTACACGGTCACCGACGACGCCAGCCCGACGCCGGCCACCGACACCGGGCGCGTGACGATCGCGATCACCGACTGTGTCTGGTACGTGCGGAACACCGCCTCCGCCGGCGGTGACGGCAGCTCGGCGACGCCGTACGACACGCTCGCCGAGGCGGACACCGCAGCGACCACCACCGGCGCCTACGTCTTCGTCTACCAGGGCGACGGCACGACAGCCGGCCTGACCGGCGGCATCTCCCTGCTGTCCGGCCAGCGCCTCGTCGGTGCGGCCGAGGACCTCACGGTGGCCGGCACCACGCTGGAGTCCGGAGCCGACGCCGACCGGCCGGCCATCTCCGGCAGCGTCACGCTCGCCGCAGGCAACACGGTCGAGGGGCTGGCGATCACCGTCTCGGCCGCCAACGCGATCAACGGCGGCACCGGCGACGCGTCTGGCACCCTGGACGACCTCGTCCTCACGCCCAGCGGCGTGGCCGCCGGCATCTCGCTCAACGGCACCGGCGGCACGTGGAACATCTCGAACACGACCATCGCGGCCACGTCGGGCGCCCAGGGCATCTTCGTCAGCAGCGCCGGTACGGTGAACTTCACGTCCGCCGGCACCATCTCGGTCACCGCGGCCGGCCCGGCGTTCTCGGCGCTGAGCACCGCCGTCTCGGGCGCGATCGACACGACCACGTCCACCGGCGGCTCGTACGGCTGGGCGCTGAACGCCGTCACCGGCTCCATCGACCTGGGCACCGGCACCATCTCCGGCCACACCAGCACCGAGCTGTCCGTCACGGCGGGCACCGGCGATGTGACGTACGCCGGCACGGTCGGCAACGGGACCGGCACGTCGGCGGTCATCCAGAACCGCACGACCGGGGCCGTCACGCTCAGCGGCGACATCACCGACACCAACGACGCCGGCGGCGGGATCACGATGAGCGGCAACAGCGGCGGCTCGACCACCCTCAGCGGCACGAGCAAGGTGATCGGCGTGAGCGCCGGGAGCGGCGTGTCCGCGACGTTCACCGGCAACCACACCCTCAGCATCACCGGCGGCGGCCTGGCCATCGCGGCCACAGGCACCGCCGGCGGCCTCACCCTGTCGGGCAGCACCGGCACCGTCGTGGTCTCGGGCAGCGCCAACACCATCGACACGGCCGCCGGCACGGCGCTGTCCCTCAACGGCCCGGATATCGGGGCGGCCGGCGTCACCTTCCAGCGGATCTCGTCCAACGGGGCCGCCAGCGGCATCCTGCTGGCCGACACCGGCACCGCCGGCGGTCTCACCGTCACTGGTACGGGTGCCTCGAACACCGGTGGCATCATCAACGCCTCCACCGACGCGGGCGTCAGCCTGACGAACACGAAGGGCGTCGTCCTCACCTCGCTCGCCGTGCGGAACGGTGGCAACGACGGCATCCGCGGTGCCGGGCTGACCGGGCTCACCACCACCGACATGTCGGTCACCGGCAACGGCAATGCCGGCGGTGAGGACGGGCTCGAGCTCACCGAGCTGTCCGGCGTGGTCACGATGACCGCCGCCACCGTCACCGGTAACTACGAGGACAACCTCTCGATCGCCAACGACGCCGCGACCATCTCGTCGCTGACGATCGACGGCGGCACCTTCGCCAACACCAGCAGCGCGGGCGGCGACGACGGCATCCGGATCGAGAACAACGGGACCGGAGCCACCACCGGCACGATCCAGAACGCTGACTTCACCAACAACCGGGGCGACCACATCCAGATCGCCACCGACAACTCCACCACCACCCAGCAGAGCATCCAGATCAGGAACAACACCCTGACCAGCACCCCGGGCAGTAGCACGGTCCTTGGCGGCGGCATCTCTCTCGTCGCGGGCGGCAACGCCACTCAGGCAGTAACGGTCGACAACAACGACGTCGACTACGCCCGAGGCGCCGCCATGTCGTTCAACACCTCGACCGGCAGCACCCCGACGACGCACTGGACCGTCAACAACAACCGGATCGGTGACGCGGGCGTCGTCAACTCAGGCTCGGCTGCCAACAGCGGCTTGTACATCAACATCATCGGGAATGGCACCGCGAACTTCGCGATCACCAACAACACGATCATGCAGACCGACTTCACCGCTGTCGACGCCGTACAGAACAGCGGCAGCGCGGCGATGAACGTGACCATGAAGGGCAACCAGCTCCTCGAACCCGGCACGGGCATCGACTACGCGTACGGCGTCCGGTTCGTGGTCGGCAGCGACGATGGTGACAACGGGGTGTCCTGCTTCGACCTCGGCGACCCGTCCACCACCGCGCTCAAGAACCGATTCTTCGGCTCCGGCAACAGCGCCCAGGGCTACCAAGACGTGCGCTTGCGGATGGCCGGCGACGCCGACCTGAAGCTGGTCGGCTACTCGGGCGGCGCCCACGACAACGCCGCGGTCAACTCGTGGGTCCAGACCCGCAACGACATTGGTGGTACGCCGACGGTGAGTAGCTCGCAGTTCGACGCGGACTCGAACTACCTCACCGCCGTTGGCTGCCCGCTCCCGTCCGTGCCGTGACCTCGTGATCCAGGTCAGCCGATCGACCGGGTCTGGGTGGCGATCGGCCCGCCCACTCTGGCGTGTTGTTGTGGCACCGCCCGTGTAGTCGGTAGCGACGTCGCTTGGTTCCACCACTGATGCCGGCGGTGCGCCATTCACCGCGAATACCGCCCCATTGCGATGCACGCGACACGGGCCTGAGCGACTTCAACTACGTCGACAAGCGGCGGAATGGGCTAGGTGTACTGATCGGTGAGGTTGGTCAACCTGGTGATGGGTGCTGACCTGCCGAGTGCGGTGTGGGGCCGGTGGTGGTTGTACTCGTGGAGCCATGCTGGCAGAGCCGCTCGGCGGGCGGATTCGGAGTT
>NZ_JAOPWY010000114.1 GCF_025965415.1 Nocardioides sp. | reverse complement strand
GGCGAACACCGCGTGGTGCCGATTCGCCGGCTGCTCAGCACGGCGCCTCATCAGCACGTCGACCGCGAACGGCGGCAGGGCGATGGTGCGCTTGGACGCATCGGACTTGGGCTTGGACTTGCGGTAGGTGCCCTTTCCGGTCTCCGTCTTGATCGTCCCGCTGATCGTGGCCGTCGGCGGGGTCGCAGACAGGTCGATGTCGGTCCATCGCAACGCGAGTACTTCACCGATCCGGCAACCGGTAGCGAGCAGCAGGTCGATGATGTCGGGCATGTCCATGCTCGGCTTCGGGCCGGGCCGCTTCTGGGTCATCCATGCGTCGACGGCTGAACGGACGGCGTTGAGATCCGCGAGCGAGAGCGCCTGGATCTCGTTCTTCTGGCCACGGAGCCTCGATGTGGAGGAGACAGGGTTGGCGGGGAGCGCGTCATCGATGACAGCAGCGTCGAGCATCATCTTGAGCACCGTCTTGGTCTTCTTACGGCGGCTGTGCGATTCCTGCGACCTGATCAGCCGTTCCAGGCGCCCAGCTGTTGCCTCGCGCAGACGGATGTTGCCGATGGCGGGGTTGATGACGTTCTCGATGACGCGCTGGTACTCGTTCGCCGTGGTTGCTTCCGAGCGTTGCTCGGCGCGATACAGCGAGAGCCAGATCTCGGCGACGTGACTGATGCGCATGTCGGGATCGATGAGGTCACCGGTGGGTGCGCTCCGGTCGGCGATCTTGGTCTTGAGCTCTCGCGTTGCTGCGGCGGTGCTGCGACCGGTCGCCTTGACTTCGCGGGTCACGCCGTCGAAGTCGCGGAAACGGGTTCGGGCGCGGTAGACGCCGGAGCGCACCTCCGTGGTCGTGATCCTCCCGAATGTTCCGAGGGGAAGTGTGGGGCGAGCCAATGCGGCGTCCTTGTCGACGTGGGCGAGCTAGCGACTGCGTGGACCGGACCGTCGTGACATGGACCTTGGAGCGCGGGACGCGGCCGGCTTGTCGAGCCTCGAGTCCTGGTCGTGCTGCTCGGCGTCCAGTTCCGGTGCGAGATCGAGTGCCTCGGTGTGGGCCTCGAGCCATGCTTCGAGGTCCGAACGGCGGTACCGCAGCGCGCCTCCCGCTTTCACTGCGCGTGGCCCGAAACCGGGGCGCCGCGTGCGCCAGGTGTAGAGGGTCGACTTCGCGATGCCGATGTAGTCGGCCGCTTGCGCAATGGTCATGGTGGCGGGGATTAGTACCAGCCCACCACGTGCGGTGGGGTCTGGGTCGCCACCACGCACCGTCTCCTGCTCCTTCATGGCCGTGCCTTGCTGCTGACCTGGGGTGCTGGCCCTGGTGCTGACGGGTGCGTTCGCCGTGTTGGCCAACCAGCGTTGGATGACCTCACCCATGCTGGGAGTCTGCTCGACGTTGTCCATCTCTTTGTCTCCTCCAACTGCCGCTGGATCGGGGTTGTCGTCACCCATCCCATGTCTGATGGTCACCTATGTTGCCGACCTGGCTCGGAGCGATCAGTGCAGCCTGTGGATAACGTGTGTTGCTCGGCCTGCTTGCGCGTAGGCACTGGCGCGGAGCTCTGGTCCCACTGCGCGTTCGCCAAAGCCGACTGAGCCGGCGAGGCAACAGCTCCAGCGACCGTCGCTGCCTGCACGACTGCTTCGCCGGAGGCCCGGAGGCCTTCAGTGACCGGCGGTGGAGCGGCGACCATGTGCTTGGCGAGGATGTCGGTGGGGGACACCCACACGACATCGCCTTCGAGGGCGGCGACGCGGCCGGCTTCGATGTCGTTGTGCGCTCGGATGGACAGGGCCCGGGCTCGGCCGGTGAGTCCCGGGGTGGTGCCCTTCTCGGCGACGGCGTGGGCGAGCTCGTCGGCGTGCTCGAGCGCGTGGAGGACGGCCTGGAGGTCCTCGTGGAATCCCGGCCGGGTTGCGATCGTGTGCGGAGTCGCCATGGGGGCGCCGTCGTGGGTGAGGTTTCGTGTCGCGGCGCGGATCTCGCTTGCGGCGACCAGTAGTTGGGGCGAGGGTCGCACGTTCGCAGGCGTGAGGTCGTCCCAGCGGCTGCCGAGGTCGTTCCAGGCGGCACCGGATCGTTCGAGAGCAGGCCCGAGCCGCGGCGAGAGGTCGAGTATCCCGCCGGCGGCCGCAGCGGTGACCAGGACCATGGCGGTCCCGGTGATGAGTGCTTGGGTGCGGGTGATCAGGACCATGTTGTCGAGCCAGTCGGGACAGACGAGTCCTCGGTGTGCTTGGACTTCCCAGTGGGCCAGGGCTCGAACGAGCCGGCCGGCGTCCGCCGGCGGTGTGCGTTGTTCGCCGTTGAGCAGGGCGGGGAGTCGGCCGTGGGGGGCGAAGCTGGCCGCGGCGGCCTCGGCCGCGGACATTCGCCGTACCCATGCGGTGGTCGGCGCCACGGCGTACGGGGTCTGGTTGGCTGGCGTGGCCAAGGGCCGGCGGCTGGTTGCGGCTTGGTGGTAGCGGATTCGGCCGTGCTGGAGGAGGGACACGGTGACCGCGTGGGTGGCGACGTAGAGGCTGTGCATGATTCGAGCTCGCGCTGCGTGGAGGTCCTCGCGCGCTGCGTCGCTGAGAGGCGTGCGGTCGGCGAATCGCCGGACGAGGGACGCCGCTTGGTCGAGGGTGTTCGCCATGTTGCTCAGGCGTGGGTCGGGAGCCGTGGCGGGTGGCCATGGGCTGGTCCTCAGCCGCTGGGAGATCCTGTGGCTGATCTGGGCGACGCGGTCGATGGAGGTTGCCGTCTGGGCGGGGTGCCCGGGGGTGTGGGGGAGTGCCTGCCACAGGTCGACAGCCCTGGAGACGAGTGTCGGCCAGGCATGCAGCAGCTGTGCGGCGTCGTCCTCGGTCACGTCGATCAACAGAAGGCGTGCCTGGCGATCGACGTCGACGAGGAGCTCTCCGACGCTGCGCTGGTCGCTGGTGTGCGTGAGCTGGTCGAGGTCGAAGAGCTCGACGTCGGCGTTGGTATACCTGCCCGGCCCGCCGCTAGCAGTCAAGGTGACCGGCCTCGCGGATCAGGTCGCACAGGGCGACGACCAGGTCGGAGGTTTCCGCCATTTCGGGCCGGTGCAACGGCAGAGTCTGGGTGCGGTGCTCTGCATCTCGGAGCAGCTGCGCGACGGTGCGGCCGTCCACGACCCCGAGCGGGATCTGGTAGTCGACAGGCAGCAAGAGGCTTGCCTGCGCGTGCGCGAGGTCGATCCCCAGCCCCAGGGACACGCGCGGCGACTCGGTCGCCGCGTCGTGCCACGTCTGCTCGCTGGCCTGATGCAGCAGCTCGACGATCTCCCCGATCACCCGGTGGGAGTCCTCGGCGATGGTGGCTGAGGCACTCACGTTCGCGGGTTCCCTTCGGTTGGCCGTGATGCCCGATGAACCCACACGGCCGGCCGCTCACGCCCTAGGACCACCGACCTGTGGATAACCGCATCGGTGTCGGCGGTTGGGCACACACTGGTCACGAGTACCTACGGCAAGGGACCGCCGGGAGCGGTCAGGAGATGGTCGGCGCGCGCGCCGTCGGCTTTGGACACCCGAGAGGAGAGGGTCGCGTTGAGAGTCGTTCCGACGCCGTTGTTGCGCCTGGTCCGCGCCGGACCAGTCCTGGTGGTGAGCCTGATGATCGAGCTGACGGTCTTCAGCCTGTTGCCCGACCCGGTCGCAGGGCCGACCATGCTGGTCTTCGCGGTCCTGGTCGGCGCACTGGCCCTTGGCTTCCTCGAGTCCCCGACGGTGAGGCTGGTGACCTGGTCTCGGCCGGCGTCATGTGCTGAGCTCAGATGTGGGCCCCGCTGCAGGCGTACCTGGCCCGGTGCGGGTTGGAGGAGCGGCACGTGTTGATCAGGCGATCGCCGCGGAACACGACTCAAGGGGTAGTTCGACTCGGCCAGGAGTCTCTGGTGATCACCCCAGGCCTACTCGACGCGTTCTACCAGCGACGGCTCACCGTCTCTGAGGTCGCCGCCGTGATCGCTCACACCGAGGGGTGGCACCGGGCCATGACCGGGCGTGGCGAGCTGGCCATGATGGTGGTCACCGTCCCGTGGCGAGTGCTGGCTGCCGTGTTCCGCGAGATGACGGGCGGGATGTCCCGGCTCCCGCTGGGCGGGATCGCATGGCAATTCCGAGGCGTGATTGGCGTGATCTGCGTCGTACAAGCCGCAGTGGAGGACCGGCCATGGAGCGGCGTGCTGGGTGGCGTGGTGATCGCGCTGAGCTACCTGTCGCCCGCCGCCGGGCAGAAGCTTTCCGGACGAGCAATGGAGCGGGCAGACGACCTGGTGGTCAGCCTCGGGTTGGGCAGCGTCCTCGCTGCGCTGTGGTGTCGCTTGGGCGAGCCAGTAGCGAACCTGCAACTGCAGCGTCTGGAGACACCTGCGGCGCCTGCCATGGAAGCTCCGAAGCGCGGTCTCTACATGGTTCCGGGCTGAAGTCGATTAGAACGTGGTGCTTCCCACTGGTGGGCCTCCAACCAGCTTCGAACCGCCCAATGAGATCCCGTGTGAGAATCAGGGTGCGCGGTGGAGCGCGGCACATAGTTGTTGGGTGACGCGGGTTGACCCGCAGGACCCGCCGCCTAGTGGGAAGACCGACGAGGACGGCGACTGGTACTACTGCGCTCCTCCGCCGCCCTACATCGCCCCGCCCGGTGGACCTCCGAAGGTGTGGATCGAGGAGCCTCCGACAACCTGGGTGAATCCGGGCGAGCTGGCCGCTAGAGCGGTGGCGGCGATGGATCTCGAGCCGATCGGGATCGGGATCGTCCCGGAGCCGGGTCAGAACCGGATGGGCTTGATCGGTCTACCCGTCTGGATGTGGGTCGCGAACCCGACGCCGAATACGTACGGACCCATCACTAGGTCCGCATCCGAAGCGGGCGTCACGGTGACCGCGAGCGCGTCCGTCGTCGAGGTCGTGTGGGACATGGGCGACGGCTCGGAACCGATCTCGTGTGGGACGGGCACGCCGTATGCAGATCATTTCGGAAAGAAGGATTCTCCGACCTGTGGCCACCGCTACCAGCTCACGAGCGCGGATCAGCCCGCGGGTGCGTACACGGTGACTGCCTCGTCGTACTGGGTGGTTGAGTGGGCCGGTGGTGGGATGACTGGGACGATGGAGTTCGATCTGGCCAGCACCGAGGACGTCAGGGTCGGCGAGGCCCAGGTCCTTACCCAGTAGGGGCAGGGGCGGGAGATGCCGTACGCAGGGCGGTTGCGGCTCAGCCACGTCCTGAGTAGGAGCAAACCGCGGTCGCGAGGTCAAACGCCTCGTCAGTGCGCCTGGTCGCGACCAGTTGCGGCGGCGGAATACGGCTCTGGTCGAGCGGGTCGCGAGCTGCGCGACCTCACCAGAACTGCTCCGCGTGCTCTTCTCGAATGGTGACACCACGGCCGGAGGGCCAGGTCAGGATGCTTGAGGCTTCCTGGCTGCCGTCGACGCGCTCAGGTGTCGACCTGTCGAAGACGACCGGGCGTTGGCAATTTTCGTGACGGACGAACGCGTGGTCACGCCCTTGGCCGTATTCCGCTTGATGATGTTGCGAGCAGCGGACTGTTCAGCGCCCGTCACTGTGACTCGCTTAGCCATCGGCAGATCCTTCCGCTTCGTCGTCCTGTGTTGAGTCTAGGTCGTCCGAGGGTGGCGGTTCCAGCGAAGAGGGCTCCCAGTCGCGCACGACTTCGACCTCTGGTCCCGCGGCTTCGACCTCTTGGACGGCGTCGTTCACAACCGCTGCGAGCGCCGCATCGACGAAGAGCTGTTGGTCGACGTCGAGCAGGTCGGAGTCTCCAAGGGCGACGAGTTGTGCGACACCGAGCGCAGACTTCGCCTCGTCGTCGGTTACGGCGAGCTCGGCGGCCCACCGAAGGTTGCGCATCGTCTCTTCACGCTTGGAACGGGTCTCCAATTCTTTGGCGCCCTTCCTGCCGACGAGCTGCGCGAAGAGCACCCCGAGGAACGCGAGCACCGGGGCGCCGAAGCTGACCGCAAACACGGCCCACAGAGGCATGGTCACCACGCTTTCAGGCTAGGCGGGAAGGGCCGGGTCGGCCGGTCGCCACGCGGTGCCCGCCCGCCACGGTGAGCTGAGCGCTCTCGACGCGCAGAGTAGTCACGCGGCGCCGGCGCGCGAGACGCATCCTCTACATCTAGTTGTGGGGACCGGCCTTGGAGGTAGCGAGCACCGGGGCCCCTTCCACTTTCGGGGGGACGCCCTCTGGCCTGCGTAAACGCGCTTCGGCGGGGGCGTCCCCCCACGCGTTCTACGGGATGGGGGGACGGGTACGGGGACGCCGCTCGGCGACCTTCACGACGTGCTGATTCATGTCGTGGAAGGAGTTTGATCGATGAGTGCAGTGGAAGAACTACTTGGCCTGGAGGACGGCGGCGAGCTGTTGGAGATTGCTCGGTGCCGCTGGGCTGAGTGGTCGGAGGCTGATGCCCGGTTCCGGGTTGTCGCCGAATACGACCAGCTGCGGCCGTGGCTCCGCGAAGCCGACTACGAGGCGATCGACGACATCTTCTTGGCGTTGGCAGAGCTGGCGGCACCGGACGGCGGCAACGACGTCGTGGCCGCGGGCGTGCTCGCCAAGTGCCTGATGCCGGGCGCATGTCAGCTCGCCGCCTGGCTGCACCGGCGGCACAAGAGCCAGCCCTTCCGCGACAACCAACCCGCAGTCAGCGTGGGTACGGCCAGCGTCGTCGACGAGCTCGTCGCTTCCCAGCTGTGGATCGAAGTCCGCACAGTCGGGTGGCAGCGGATACGGCGGGTGGCCGCGAACATCCTGCTTGACACTCGTGCCGCGGTGTTGCTGGAGCTGGGCGACCACTTCCAGGTGGAGCGCCGTGACCGCTCCTGGGCGCGCACGCTCGTGACAGACGACCCAGTCAACGCGGCACCCCCGGCGACAGACGAGCACGGCGGCGAAGCGGTCTCGGAGCTCGCCGACCTGCTGGCGTGGGCGGACGAGTCGGAGGTGATCTCATCCAGCGACGGGCAGCTGCTCGCTTCGGTCCTGGAAGAGGCGGCCGCGTTGGAGACCCGCAACCTGCGACGCGGGTGCGGCGGGTTCATGAGCAACGAGCTGTCGCGTCGGGTCGCAGCCCGTATGGGGGTCTCGGAAAGCACGGTGCGACGCCACACCTCGCGCACCGTCCGCGCGTTGGCCGACGCGGCGCCGAGGTTCACCAATGCCTGTTGACGGCCGACACCGGCCCAGCGGACGTAGGGGAGTGGAGGTGGTCCAGATGACCCACGACAGGTCGGCAGCGCGGAGCCCGGAGGGGGTGGCTGAGCTGTTGGAGATCGCTGCCAGTGAGGCACTGGTGATCCGACACCTCACCGACTGCCTGGAGCAGCTGACTCAGGCACATGCCGCCCAGCGCGAGCTGTCTGAACTGACGTCCGCCGAGGTCCAGGACGCCGTGGCCCGCCGCCGGACGATCAGCGTCCGAGGGATCAGCGCATGACGAGGACGACTACCGCAAGTCCGGTGCGTCCGGTGGCAGTCGACGAGCTCAAGCGAGCCTGGCAGGCCGTGACCGCCGGGACGTTTCGACCTGAAGGAGTCGGACCCATCGTGCCCTGCCGGACTGCGGTCGCGGCCGAGTGGACGCGGGCCAAGGGCGAGCGGACGGTGGCGATCGTGGGATGTGTGGGCTCGGCCGGCGCCAGCACCCTTGCGCTGTCGGCCGCGCTGGCCGCGCCCGGCCCGGTGCGGGTGCTCGAGTGTTGCTCGGCGACCGCGTCGGGGCTCGCCTCGGCTGCCACCGCGGAGCTCGGGGTCGACCCGAGTGGCTGGAGCCAGGCCCGGCGCGAGCATGTGCTGCTCGAGCGGGCCAGTGAGGTCCTGGCCGCCCTCGACGACGTCCCGGTCCCCACGCCAGCCAACTCGGGCACCCTCACCTTCCTCGATGTCGGTTGGGAGGCCGGCCAGCTGCACACCGCCGCGAGCTGGCTCACCCATTCGGTCGCCGAGGCCGACCTGCTGGTCCTGGTGACCCCGGCGACCACGCCGGGGATGCGGCGCCTCGGCGTGGCCCTCGGTTTGCTGACCGACCCGGCCAGCCCACACCTCGACGAGCGGGTCGTGGTCGCCGTACGCGGACCCCGCCGACGCAGGTGGGACCGAGGCGTGGAACACGCGGCCGGCCCGCACCTTCAGCGGGTGCTGGCGAGCGGCGCTCTTGTGCAGATCCCCGAGTGCCGCGGCATCGCCGTGACCGGCCTGGACTCCCGGCCGGTGCCGCCTGCCCTGGTCACGGCTGCCGGTCAGCTGCTCGGCGCCCTCAGGTGCACCACCCCGAACCCCTGACTCGCCTCCTGAGGCGAGGACACCCAACCGAAGGGAAGCACTCGGCATGGACATCGTCACCGCAACCGCCCACGCATCGTCGACCGTGATGGCGGTCTGCCCCAAGGCGCCAGCGGGCGCCCAGGTCCCCACCGACACAATCACGGGATACGTGCTGTGGGGCGTCGGCATCCTCTTCGTGATCGGCATCGTCATCGCCATCGGCGCGATCGTCGCCGGCCGCGTGTTCGCCATGCCCCACGCCTCGAAGGTCGGCGTCATCTCGGTGGTGGTCGTCTTCTTGGCCGCCATCGGATATCTGGTGCTGCCCAGCATGCTCAGCGCCCTCCTCGGCAGCGGCTGCATCTGATGGACGCAGCCGTTACTACGTCCCAGAACTCGCCGGCGGGGTGGAGCCGCGGGCGGCTGGTGGGGATCCTCGCCGCCGCCGGCGGGGTGGCCGCCGTGCTCTTGTGCGCCCTGGCGTACGGGATCTACCTCGCGATCTCCGGGGTGCACACCGTCACTACGACGAAGGCTTCGTCGCCCGGGACCGGCGAGTCGTCTCTTCCTGAGGCGGGACCGCAGCGACGCGACGCGATCGCGGCCGCGCTGATGCTCGAGGTCAGCCCGACTGCGGCCAGGCCCACCGAACAGACCAGTTCAGACGGTTCCACGATCAAGGTCCCTGCTGGCACTGCCGTGCCGGGTCCGGCCCTGGTGATGACTGGGTACCCCCGAACGCCCCAGGGGGCGATCGGGCAGCTCGCGCAGATCGACGCTGCGGTGCTGCACGCCATGAGCGTGGCCGCCGCACGCGAGGTGCACGCCGCGTGGGCGCTGCCGGGAGGCGCCCCTGTCGACTCGTGGTGGATCACCACCAGCGTCCGCGCCTTCCTGGACGGCGCCGGCATGGGGCAGGTCAAGGACTCAGCGGTGTGGGTCCGCGTCGAGCCCGCGGCCGCACTAGTGAAGGGCGTCGACGGGCCGGACTGGACAACCGTGTGCGTGCTGATGAAGGTCACCGCCACCTACCGGAGCGAGGGACAGACCGCCCTGGGACATTGCGAGCGCATGCAGTGGGTCGGTGGCCGCTGGATGATCGCGCCCGGCGCCCCACCTGCCCCGGCGCCCTCGACCTGGCCCCAGACCCCGCTGGCGGTCGAGGCCGGCTGGGCCACGTGGGTGACCACCGAGCCAGAGGCGGCAGGACAGTGATGACGCGGGTCTCCCTGCGAAGCACGCTCGTTCTCGTCGCCGTCGCGGTGCTCGCCGCAGTGACCGTCGGTGCGGTCTCCCTGCATCGCGATCCCCCCGACGCCACTCGAGCAGCCTCGGCGGACGGCACGCGCGCTGGAGTGCGCGCGATCTCCGCCGAGGCAACACCCCATGCGTCGCTGCTCACCGGCACACGTCACGTTGACGGGCTCCCAACTGGCTTCGCGCACGACGAGGTGGGCGCGGTGGCCACCGCGGTGGCGGTGACGCGCGCCCAGATCGGGTTCGACCCCGATCAGGCGGCCGCCGTGGCCGCCGCCTATGCCGACCCCGCAGAACGGGTTGCCTACGAGGACCGCGCGCGGGCCGCGGTGGCCGACCGGCGCGCTCAGGCGGGTGTCGGGGCGACGGAGCCGCCACCGCCTCCGGCATCGTACGCCGCCACACCCCTGGCCTACACCGTCCACGAGGTCGCCCCCGAGCTGTACGCGGTCCACCTCCTCAGCTGGATCACGCTGACCTCGACCACCGCCGAAATCAAGGACCACCTCTATGTCGGCACGCAGCTGCTCAGGTGGAGCGGCGACTGGCGACTGATCACACCCGCGGCTGACCTGCGCCGCGACCTCGCCGAGCAGCAGCCACCCACTGCCGCCTCGGGCAGCGACGCGTTCACCCGCGCCGGCTGGGTGCTGATCGAGGACGTGAACCGATGACGACACCTGGGTGCGGGCGCCGGTGCGGCGGGATGCTCGCACGACCGTTCAGGTTCATCGTCGCCTGCCTTGCCGCCGGGCTCCTCCTCGGTCCGGCTAGTCCGGCCACCGCCGCCAGCACCAGCACCAGCAATGGCTCCAGCACCGCCACGGTCAGCAGCACTGCGACGGTGACTCTCTCTACGTCCGAGCGGGCCAGGAGAGCCGCCGATCGACGTCACCGCGAACCCGCGACGTGCTCGACCCTGGACTCGCTGTGCGCCACCGAACCCGCGCGGCCGGGCAGACATCGCACACCGCCGGCCGCGAAGATCGACCTGGTCCCTGACATCGATCTCAACCCGCTCGACGACCTGGGTTCGACGATCGCGAAGGCGGCCGCGGACGTGTGGACATCAGCCATGATGGCCGTCTGGGCCTCGGGCCTGTTCGTGCTGCGCATCGTGCTCACCTTCTCCGAGGCCTTCCTCACCCCCGACATCGGCAGTGACGGACCGGGCCGTGACGTCTACGCGTTCACGTTGTGGATGGCCGGCGCGCTGGCCACGGTCCTGGTGTTGGTGCAGCTGGGCGCGGCCGCCTTCAAACGCGAGGGCAAGAGCCTGGCGCGAGCCGTGATCGGTGCCGCCCAGTTCGTGCTGGCCTACGCCTGCTGGTTCGGCTACTGCGCGGTCATCGTCGCGGCCTGCGGGGCCCTGTCCAGGGCGCTGATGAACGCGCTTCTGAGCATCCAGACCTGGCCGGACTTCGACCCCCTGAAGGGCGTCTCGACCGAGGACATCACCGACGCCGGCACGGCCACGGTGCTGGCGTTCCTCGGCGTGTTCTTGTGGTTGGCCGCGATCGGCCACATTCTCGTCTACCTGGCCCGGGCTGCGTCGCTGCTGGTGCTCGCTGCCACCGGGCCCATCGCCGCGGCCGGGCTGGTGGCCGATGCGACCAGGTCGTGGTTCTGGAAGAGCCTCCGCTGGTTCCACGCCGCCGCGTTCACACCGGTGTTGATGGTGCTCGTGCTCGGCATCGGGGTGCAGTTCAGCAACGGGGTGGCCGCCTCCATGTCCGACGGCGCCCAGAAGGCAGTCGGCACCGCACTGCCGGCGGTGATGCTCATCTTGGTCAGCGTGGTCGCGCCCCTGGCTTTGTTCAAGCTGTTGGCGTTCGTCGACCCGGGCACCCCCTCGGGTGCCTCGTTCCGCCACGGGATGGCCGCTGTTGGTGGCGTACAAGGTCTCCTGTCCGGCGGCGGCGCGGGTGGGGGAGCGGGCGGGGCAGGCGGCGGTTCCGCGACTGCCGCCAGCGCCGATGGGAACGGCCGGTCATCGGGTGAGCAGACTGCCGAGGATGCCACCGGCGACCGGTTCAACAAGTCCGCCCAGGGCCTCATCGGCACGCTCGGCCCGATGGGCCAGGCCGCTGCCGCTGGAATGGGGATGGTCACCAAGGCCGGCGGCATGGCGGTCTCACTCATGTCGGACGCGTCCAACCAGGCCGGTGTGGGTCAGGGCATCTACGGCCCGGACTTCAGCGCAATGGGCAGCCGCGGCCGTGGCGGCCAGTCCGGGTCCGGTTCGGGTGGGCGGCCCGAACCCTCCGACGACAACTCCTCCGACGGCGACGTTGGAAGCCCGCCGAGCCCGGCGACGCGACCGGCGTCACCACTCCCCGGAAACCGGGTCGGTACCGGCAGCCCTGCCGCGCCCGACGCCGCACCGAATCCCTGGTCCACGCCCGCTGTTGCCGGTGGCGCATCGGGGGCTCTGCCGGCAGGAGGGGCCGCCCCTGGCGGCGTCGCTGGGGGCGGTGCCGCCGTGATCCCGCCCGTCGCCTAAGGAAGCGAGTCCATCATGAGTACGACGTACAGCGCCTACACCCGTGACCGCATCGGCTGGTTCTTCGGACTCTCCGGGTTTCAGCTCGGGTTCTTGGCGGTGACCATCCTCCCGGTGTTCTGGTCGATCAGCCGCAGCGCGTGGACGTCGGCGCTGCTCTTTGCCCCGATCTGGGTGGTGATGCTGCTGGTCACGATCGTGCCCGTGCACGGCCGCTCGGCGCTCGGGTGGTTGGCCGCGTCGCTCAACTATGCCGCGGGTGGGCTGGCCGGCTGGACGTCCTTCCGAGCCGCTGCAACCGCCGGCAAAGCCGAGGACCTCGCCACACCCGACCTCCCGGGAGTGCTCCAAGGCGTCCAGGTGCACGAGGGCCCACCGCAAGGGCCTCAGATGACCCGGGTCGCCATCATCCAGAACCACGCCACCCGCACCTGGGCGGTGACCGCAGCCGTGGTCCACCCGGGCATCGGGATGCAGGACGCCAGCGCCCGCCACGCCTACGGCGAGGCACTGGCCGGTCTCCTGGACGTCGCGGCCCGCACCGAGAAGATCGACGAGCTCCTCATCCTGGTTCGTACCGTTCCCGAGGACGGCGCGGAGCGGGAGCTGTGGGTCTCCCGGCACCGTCGGCCGGGGTCGCCCGTCCTGGCTGAGCAGGTCAACACCGACCTGGCCCACAGCCTCACCCAAGCGTCGGTGCGCACCGAGACGTTCGTGACGATCGTGGTGCCGGAGACCCGGATTGCCCGCGCCGCGAAGGAGTCCGGTGGTGGCCTGGAAGGCCGGTGCCGGGAGATCTACCTGCTCATGGGTGAGGTCGAGGCCCACCTGATGGGTCCGCTGGGCATGACGTCGGTGCGGTGGTTGCGAAGCCCCGAACTGTCCATGGCGTGTCGTACCGGGTTCGCCCCGGGGGACCGGGCCGGAATCATCGAGGCGCTGGCACAACGCGCAGCCGATGCCGGGGTCAACGCCGACGTGCCCTGGGCCATGGCTGGCCCCTCGGGCGCGGACACCACCGTGCGGCACTACAGCCACGACGCGTGGAACTCGATCAGCGCCACCCTCAAGCTCCCGAACCGGGGAGCCGTGATGGGGGCGCTGGCTCCGGTCCTGACTCCCAGCGAGGCCGGCGAGCGGCGGTCCTTCCTGGTCGCCTACCCGATCATGTCGCAGGCCAAGGCGGACCGGCAGTCCGGCAACGCGGAGTGGGCCGCCGACCTGTCCCAAGGCGTCAACGACAAGCTCGGCCGCAAGACCCGGGCCGCCCAGCGAGACGCCCAGAGCAAGACTCGAGGGTTCGACGCGAAGCTGGCCCGGGGGAGCGCGCTCACTCGCCCGTACGCCGTAGCGACCGTCACCGTTCCGAAGACGATGCGGATCACGGAGTTCGGCCGCCGTCTGGACGCGGCGGTGCGCCGGTCCGGCTTCGCGCCGCTGCGGCTCGACCTGGCCCAAGACGTCGGGTTCGCTGCCTCCACGGTGCCGATGGGGATCAGCCTCACCCGGAACGGGGCCGCGTGATGGCGAAAAGTCGAAGCGCCCGCATAGGCGAGAGCAGGGATGTCGCGTCTCTACTCGCTGACTTCGGCCACGATCTGCCCGCCGTTCCTGCGCCGGCGGCACCGGTCAAGGAGCCGAAGCTGTGGCGTCACCTGCCGTCGCGCGGTGCTACGCGCCGCGGCCGAGGGTGGGCGCCGGCGAAGGCGCCTGCGGCGGCGTGGCGGATGACGTCCGATCAGGCGCCGGTGCTGTGGCCGTTCATCTCCGCGCCAGCCCTGCCGCCCTCTGGCGCCCTGATGGGTATCGACCAGCTGTCGGGCGGGTCGTTCTACTGCGACCCGTTCGGGTGGGTGCTGCGTGACGACGTGCCGGTGACCAACCCGAACATCTTCCAGTTCGCCAAACCCGGCACTGGGAAGTCCGGGACGACCAAGAGCTTCTGTAACCGGATGATGCCGTTCGGGTACCGCACTCTGGTCCTCGGCGATCCGAAGGACGAGTACGAGGCGCTGTGCCGGGCACATGGCGTGCAGCCGTTCGTGATCGGCCCCGGGATGGGCACGCGGATCAACCCCATGTCGATAGGCCCGCTCGCGCACGGCTGGGACGACCTCTCGGCCGCGGAGGCCCAGCAGCGGGCCACGATCCTCTTCGGACGCTGGCTGACCCTGGTCCGGGGACTCATCGGCAGCATGAAGATCGGTCAGGCCCATGTGCCGTTCGGACCCGACGAAAGCGACGTGGTCCGTACCGGGCTGCAGATCCTCACCGGCTACGCGGCCGGCGACACCCGGGTACGCGAGACCACCATCCCCGAGCTGTGGCACCTGCTGCACAACCCCACCCAGGACCTCATCGCCCTATCGCGCTACGAGAGCGAACGCCAGTTCCTCGACGAGACCAGGCTGCTCCGCAACGCGCTGGGTCAGCTCGTGACGGGCACCCTGGCCGGACTGTTCGACGAGCACACCAACATCGAGATCGACTGGCGCGCACCGATCCAGTCCTTGAGCCTGTCGCGGCTCGACCCTCTGGGGGACGAGGCGATGGGCATCGCGTTGCTGTGCCTCAACTCCTGGGGCCGTGGCCTGCGCGAGATCGCCGAGCCCGGCGACCTACGCATCGTGGTCCGAGACGAGGTCTGGAAGCAGATGCGCCTCGGAGTGGCGGCAGTGATGAGCTTCGACGCCGACCTGCGGCTCTCCCGCGGCATGGCCGGCAAGGGCGGAGACATCCAGTTCGCCAACCTGCACAAGCCCTCCGACCTGCTCTCGGTCGGTGACGCCGGTTCACAGGCCGCCATGATCGCCAAGGATCTGCTCGAGCTTGCCGACATCAAGATCCTCGGCGGGCAAAAACCCAGGGTCGCCGAGGAGCTCGACTCGATGCTCGGACTCGGGCCGATCGCCCAGTCCCTGGTCAGCGGCTGGGCGATGCAGGGCAAGGGCCGGGCCCTGTGGAGCGTGGGCGAGTCCGCCTACAAGGTGCAGACCGTGCTGCACCCGGTCGAGCGGCAGCTGTTCTACACCAACGACGCCATCGCGGCCGCGTCCTGAAGGCCTAGGGGTATCGGTGAAGAAGGCACTCGGAGCGACCCTCGCCGTCCTGATGATCCTGCTCGGGCTACCGCTCGCGGCCGCCGTGGTGGTGTCCATGGGCGCTGGCGCAGCCACCGAATGCTCGATCGAGGCCTCGCAGCCCACCACCATCGGCACCGTCCCGGTCGAGGGGCCGGTGGGCGGGCCCGTGAGAGGGGACATCGTGGTTGCGCACGCCAACATCCCCAACCGGGTCGGCATGGTCGGCTTCAACGCCTCGATGCCGCGCGTGCTCTCCACCCGGCCCGACTTCGTGTCGCTCAACGAGATGGCCGGGCGCAGCCTCGCGCAGATCGAGGCCGCGGCGCCCGGCTATGCGGCCTACCGAGAACCCGACGCCGTCCCCGGCTCGAGCGCTCGGGAGTCGATCAGCAACGTCGTCGCCTGGCGCACCGACACCTGGACCCGCGTCGCCGGCGGCCGGGTCACGATCGTCGACGGCGACCGGGGGTTCTACGACGGTCGCCCGATCGTGTGGGACCGCTACGTCATCTGGACGATGCTGCAACGCGCCGACGGTGCGGTGGTGTCGATGCTCTCGACCCACCACATGATCAACCCGCACAAGTACCCCCGCCAGCACGGCCACCCGCCCCTGACCCGCGCCGAGCAGTACGGCCACGGCATGGACACCCTCATCGGGCTGGCCACTTCGCTGGCTGCTCACGGACCGGTCCTCGTCGCCGGCGACATGAACACCCACGCCACCTACACCGACCTCCCGTGGTCGGCGGTCGCGAAGATGAGCGCGGCCGGGTATGGCTGGCATTCGGCGGCAGTCGACTTCATCTTCTACCCACACCAGCTAGGCGTCACCCTCACCCGAAGCTGGTCCGGGCCGATGCAGTCTGACCACCCCTGGATCGCCGCCAAGTTCGCGATGAACGGCGTCGGACCCACCACCAGCCCAGCAGCGCCCGCCACCCCCACCCCGACCCCCAGCCTGGCCAGCGACGTGGTGACGCAGCTGACCGCGCTGCCCCTCGGTCCAGGCCTTCCCTCGCTGACCGCCGAGCAGGCGGGCAACGCGCTCGAGATTGCCCGGGTGGCCGACGACCTGCAGGTACCCACCTTCGGGCTGCAGATCGCGCTGGCGACCGCGCTCCAGGAGTCTGGCCTGCGCAACCTCGGCGGGGGTCACGCACACTCCGCCGGCCTGTTCCAGCAACGGCCCTCGACTGGATGGGGCACCAGGGCCAACGTCACGGACCCCGCGCTTGCGACGCAGGCGTTCTTCGGCCGAGCCCCGCACACCACCAACCCCGGGCTCCTCGACGTCAGCGGTTGGGAACAGCTCTCGCTGACCGAGGCGGCCGCTCGTGTTCAACGACCCAGTGACAACCTCCGCGGCGCCTACGCAGCGTGGGAGACGGTCGCCGGCGACATCGCCGCCATTGTCAGCGGCAACCTCACCACCTCCTTCACGCCGACGTCGACGTCGACGGGGGAGTGCGCCACCACCAGCACCAGCAGCGCATGCACGATCCAGCCTGCTGGCTACGCCCTCGGTCCCGTGACGCCTGAGCTCGCACGACTCGTCGGGATCCTCGCGCCGATGTTCGGCATCCACACCGTCGGCGGGTACCGAGAGTCCGCCCACGACCCGAACGGACACCCCTCCGGACTGGCGGCCGACTTCATGGTGCCCTTCACAGCGGCGGGCAAGGCGCAGGGGACAGCGCTCGCCGAGTACGCCCGCTCCCGTGCCGGACGGCTCGGCGTCGACTACATCATCTGGTACCAGCGGATCTGGTCCGCTGCTCGCGCCGGAGAGGGCTGGCGGCCGATGGACGACCGGGGGAACGCCACCGAGATCCATCGCGACCACGTGTACATCAACGTCGTACCGGCGACCTCAGTGGACAGTGTCGGCGACGTCGCCGGCACCCCGGGCTGCGCTGAGGTGGTCTACCCGGTCCCGGAGCAGTACGTCGGCAGCGACCAGCACAACTGGCACGCCGAGGGCTCGAGCTGGTCGTCGTGGCACACCGGGACCGACTTCTCCATGCCCTGCGGCACCCCGGTCTACGCCGCCCACGCCGGCACGGTCGAGATCGACACCACGCAGTCATGGGCGGGCCCGTACCTGGTCAAGATCGCCACCGGGCCGACGTCACTAGCGACGTGGTACGCCCACATGGAGTCGGTCACGGTCAGCCGCGCACAAGTCGTCGCCGCCGGCGACCGGATCGGCACCACCGGGAACCTCGGCAACTCACGCGGATGCCACCTGCACCTCGAGGTGCACCTGGAGAACGGCTCGATCTACGGCCCCGACAACGTCAATCCCAGCGACTGGCTCGCCCAACACGCACCACGCCCCATCGCGCGCCGGGTGACCGCCCGCACCACCCGCAGCGACATAGGTGGGCAGGAGGCACACCATGCAGCGTGAACGACTCAAGACGCCCTACCCGTGGACCTGGGAGATCCCGGCCGCGGTGACCGTTGTGGTCCTGCTCTGCGTCGTCCTCGGTATCCAGGTCGGCAGGACGCTGGCCAACCTGGTCGCCGGGGCCGGTATGACCTGGCCCGCCGCCAACACCTACGCGGACACCTCCGCCGGCATCGGCGGTGTAGAGGTGTCCTCACCGATTGGGGCACAATTTTGGACCAGCCTGCCCGGTGTCCTCAGTGGAGACGCTGCCGCCGGGCTGCCGACTCCGGCGCCCGATGCGCTGGCCCCGCCGTGGCTGGTGTGGGCGGCCGTGTCCGGCATCGAAGTGCTGTTCCTCAGCCTCACGACCTGGGTGGGCGTCATGTGCGCCACCCGGTGGGGACCGGGGCGCATGCGAGGGATGGCGTCGGCCGCCGAGGCCGAGCAACTCCTGGGGCTGACCAAGTTGGGCAAGGTCTCGGCGCTGGTGCGACCCGATGTCTACGGCAAGAAGGCCGCTCTGCTGTCCGCCCCTATCGAGCAGGACCCGTTGAGGTCGACGTTCAACCCGAACGGCGAACGCCGCAGTCCCTGGCTGATGGTGAGCCGCGATCGGGGAGAGACGCGATGAGACAGCGCGTGAACGCCGGGGACGTCGGCTGGCGTATCGGTCGGGCGCACGAGCCGCGTGGCGGGGATCTGTGGGTGCCTTGGGATCGCACGGCCGGCGTGATTGGTCCGCAGGGGTCCGGGAAGACGCTCGACCTGCTCACTCCGGCTCTGCTGGGAGCCCCGGGTGCGGCGCTGGTCACCCTCACCAAGGTCGAGGACCTTCTGCTCAGCCTCACCTCCCGATCAGCGGGCGACCGGCCCTGCGTCGTCCTCGACCCGTTCGGTCTGGCTGACGGGTTGTGGGGCCCCGCTGGAGGTGGGGGAGTCCAGGAGCTCGTGTGGGACCCGATCGCCGGGTGTGTGGATCCCAAGGTGGCCGAGCGACGCGCAAAGGCGTTCACGGCCGGCACGGTGAAGGGCGCGATCAACGGCGGCACCGGCGACGACGCCGCCCGCTTCTACGCAGCGGAATCCGCCAAAGTCCTGCAGGGCTACTTCCACGCCGCAGCCCTCACCGGGAAGACCCTCAACGACCTGCTCCGCTGGGTCGCCAACCCCGCTGCGGCATCCGACCCCGCCGAGATCCTGCGCCGACACCCGCATGCCGAACCCTTCTGGCACGGACTGCTCCATGGAGCCCTCAACGGCGACCATCGGACCGCCGGGAACACCGTCACCACTGTCCAGCAGGCGCTGTCGCTGTTCTTCCAAGCCGACACCCGACGCCGCTGCGTCCCCAGCCACAAAAGACCCGCCACCGATCTGGCCGAGGTGATCGACCAGCGAGGCACGATCTACCTTCTCGGCCGCGAGGACCCCTACGCCTCGGCAAGCCCGTTGATGACCGCAGTCGCCGAGCACGTGCTCGACACCGCTCTCATGCTGGCCCACACGTCACCGTGGGGCGGCCGGCTCTGCCCACCGCTGCTCGCGTGCCTCGACGAGCTGCCCTCGACCGCACCGCTGCCGACGTTGCGGACCCGGATGGCCAACGAACGGGCGCTGGGCCTGTCGTTCATCTACGCGGCGCAGACCCGCGCCCAGCTCACCTCGCTGTTCGGCGAACACGAGTCGCGGGCGCTGTTGGGACTGACCAACGTCCTGGTCATGTTCGGTGGTTCCAAGGACGTCTCCTTCAACCAGGAGATCTCTGACCTTTTGGGCACGGTGCGGGTCGGTCGCGTCACCCACAACTCCGGAGGCCGCGGCGCAGGACGCAGCTACTCCGGCGACGACATCGCGATCATGCGACCCGAAGAAGTGCGCCAGTTGCCCGAACGCAAAGCACTGGTCATCGCCGAGAACGGCAAACCCATCATCGCGAAGCTGCAGCGCTGTGTCGAAGGCAAAGAAGGTGCCGACCTGCTGGCCCAGCAGCGAGCCTTGAGACAGCAACTCACCAGGGACCGCAGCCGCCAAACCGTTACGCCCGAAGCGCGGACCGCCGCGGCACAGGTCGAAGCCCGCCGACTCGGATTCAGCCATGACGACGACCGGAGCGCCGCCTCGTGACCGCCCGCCCAGAGCCACGCCCCCAGCACAGGCCGATGATCCTGCCCTTTCCCCAACCAGGAGAGCTGGTCCGGCTCGCGTACTGGGAGCTGCACGTCGCGGCCAACGGCACCCCTGCAGAACAGAAGGCGCTGGGTCCGCACTCGCAGTTGCCGCGCCCTTGGGAGCCCAGCACCTGCACCGACCCCCGTCTGCGGCACCAGGTGTGGGAATGGCTCGAGCAGGTAGTGATCTGGCTCAACCATGAGTACACCTGGGGTGCGCACGCATTGGTACCGCCGTGCTGGCCCGAACACCCACACCTGATCCACGAGATTGCAGTGATCGCCGACCAGCGCCGCCGATCAGTCCTGGCCAAGACCAGCGACGCCTTGGAGGAATGGCACCGCTACTGCCTACCTACGTTCGTAGACCGCATGCAGAACCGGCTGCGCGGGCGCTGCGACGACGCCCACGCGCCCTGGCCCGGCCGGCCCAGTCACAGCGAGTACACCGCGACGTCCCAGACGCAGCGCCGACAGGACCTCTTCGCCGAGGATGCCAATGCGCTCTCGAAGACACCCAGCCCCGGCACGAACGTCTCGGAATGGCCGCGGCTCGTGGTCGTCGACCGCGAGACCGGCGAGGTCATCGGTGACGGACCAGACGAGACCTTCCCCCGCACCCGGACCACGAAGGGGCCGCACGAATGATGACGAGCAGGCCGTCAATGTTCGAGACTCCGCTCCGGACTGGTCTCCGCCTCGCTGGCCACTAGCAGCTGTTCGCGGCGCACACTGACTCACTCTCCGAGGCACAAGGGACCGTTTCGGTTAGGGCCTCGGCCGAGGATCGGGACGACGGCAGACTCTTTGATTCGCTTGCTCGAGGCCTGACTTCAATGCGAGCGCGCGTCTTCTTGACAGTCAAAGGCGGCGCTTCGACGCGTGTACGGGCGCGACATGTTCGCAGCTGGCCCAGACGACACCGAACCGCAACCGATCCCATATGCCAGAGGCGGAGCAACGACCTTCCAGTGCTCGCGATCACGAAGACGATCAAGAAGGACTTGCCCGATCCAGTTCCAGCACTTGGTGCTGATCCCGGTTACGCACCCACTTCTGCCCTGCCCTCACCTGGCGGGTGTAGCCGAGACAGCGGGGACGCGCTCGGTCTGTTGTCGCGGTGACGGTGGGCATGCCCGGATCTTCCGCGGAGCGTGCGCGGCGAAGGCAGATGCGTGTCAACGGGGCTCGCCGGGTCAAGTCGCAGGCCAGCTCCCTGACCCGACGAGCCTTCGGAGCCGCCGATCGTCATACCGGTTCCCTCAGGTTCCGGCGCCCGACCACAGGGGTTGGCAGCTCCTTGAGCGACAAGATTGGCAGCGCTGGGATTGTTACGGATCAGTTGTGACCGAGGTCACATGGCCGTGCCCGGCCTTTGACCGGTATCGGGCGGGGGCACGATGGCCTGCTTGCCGATGGACATCGAAATGCTTCCCCCACGGTCGCATTCGCAATCGTCTTCCCGGGCCCCCCAAAGTAGTGCTCCCGTTTGGGGGCGCCTGCCATACAAGTGCGCTGTTACCAAGCGGCACAGAACTGTGTTCGAGCCGTGTGCCAGGAATCTAAGTGGCGTGAGGTCTCGCACCCTCCACGAGCCTCTGAGCGGCACTGCACACTCCACGGGAGAAGTCAGGTCTGGGAGCTGCGTGGATTCACCGGACGCGGCCCGGCATCCACGCAAGACTGCCCGGGACCCCTTTTGACCAGGAGATCCCATGCGTACTCGCACCACGGCCGGCCTGCTCGCTTCCGTTCTTGCCCTGACCCTCGGTCCGGCACTCGCCCTCCCGGCGAGTGCCGGCGCCGCGGGGAAGCCGGGCCGGGCCGCCCAAGCCGTGGCGGCCCAGGCGGCGTTGGCCGCGGTCGAGGCCGCGGTCGTCGGGGAGACTGATGACGCCCGCCACCGGGACCTCACCCTGGCCATGCGCGACCTCTTCGTCGCCAAGCACGCGTTGCGCGGCGACGACCGGGCAGATGCCGAGCGCCTGCTGCTGCGACCCACCACGCCGCCCGACGACCCGACCGACCCGCGCGACATCTACTACGGCGAGGACGCCGACCTGCAGACGCAGTGCGGGGAAACGTTCTGCCTGCACTGGGTCGAGGAGGGCGAGCACGCCAGCACTGCCGCGTTCGCCGCGGCGGCGTTCGAGACCATCGCCCATGTCGCGGGCGTCTATGCCGCCGCCGGGTTCCGCGCCCCGTTGCCCGACGAGGGCCAGGAGGGTGACACCCGGACCGACTTCTACCTCGGCGACCTCGACCAGTACGGCGCCCTCGGGTTCTGCCGTTCCGATGCCGACGGTCCGGTCGTGGGCAGCGCCTGGTACGGCTACTGCGGGTTCGACAACGACTACGCGAACTCCCCGTGGCTCGACCCGACCTCCCTGCTGCAGGTCACCGTCGCGCACGAGTACTTCCACGCGGTCCAGTTCGCCTACGACGCCGAGGACGACGGCTGGCTCATGGAGTCGACCGCGACCGCGATGGAGGACGAGCTGTACGACGACGTCAACGACAACGCGTTCTTCCTCAACTACGGCCAGATGGGTGACCCGGACACGTTGGGCTATCCGCTCGCCGGCCCGTCCACTCCGCTGGACACCTTCGACTTCACCGCCTACGGCAACTGGGGCTTCTGGCGCTACCTGACAGAGCAGCACGACGACGAGACCGCCGGTGTGCCGAACCTGGTCCGTGAGGTCTGGGAAGCGCTCGACACCACCCAGGGCTCGAACCCTGCCTTCTCGCTGACGGCGCTGGACAGCGTGCTTGCTGCCCGCGGCACCTCGACGCCGCAGCAGTCCGTCGCGTTTGCTGCCGCCAACCAGCACCCGGCAGGCGTGTACGAGGAGGCCGTCGAGCAGTTCTACCCGACCGCCCCGAACACCCTCGACACCGTCCAGCTCTCCCGCCAGATGCCCTCCGCGGCACGTACGGCCGTGCTCGACCACCTCACCAGCGCCACCGGCGCCGTACTGCCCTTCGCCGGCAGCCGTGAGCTCAAGGTCCGCGTCGACCTCCGCGCCACCGACGTCGCCCAAGCCGCCGTGACGGTCCACCGGGTCGACGGCACCAGCACCACGTCGTACGTGTCGGTCAACCGGCAGGGCAAGGGCAGCGTGACGGTGCCGTTTGCGGCCGACGACGTGACCTCGGTCGAGGTCACCGTGGCCAACGGCAGCACGACGATGGTCGAGTGCGGCTCGTTCAGCATCTATGCCTGCGGCGGGGTCAGCCCCGACGACGGCCTGGTCGCGGAGATCCGGTTCCAGGCCGTCCGGTGACCTGCACCGTCGGGTACCTCCAGGCCTGAGCCAGACCGGTCCCCTGACAGCTCGTCACCAGTTCTGACGTTGCCTAGAGCGCGTCTCGCCCTGATTGCTGCCGATGCCCGCCATCCCGATCGCTGACTGTGCATTACCCGTTGGCGGCGCAACGGGCTACGGCGATGGATGCCAGACATGTCAGGCCGGCGGCCAAGCGAGCGGGGTGAGCGACCGCGGCTGGCCTCGATGGCAGGGCGGTCTGGATCGCGACGGGCACACTCCCTTTGCGACGTTGGCGGGCGACAACAGCTCCGTTCTGAGTGCATTCAAGCTGACACATGTTTGGCGTGGCCCGACACCTCATGCTGCAGCAGACCCAATCGAATCCAAGCGGCATGGTCGACGTCAGGGCCGCACTGACCTGCATCCACTCCCAGACCCTGACCACGAAGCGACGCTGACCCGGGCGCCTCCACACTGCGGGACGACAACGGCAGGAGCGGGTCCACGACTGCAGCAGCGTGCATCGCCTGGCACGGGCCGTAACGCCGATCACCATGCGGCGTTGACCCGGCAGCCGCCCAAACCCCAGGGGCGCCTCGAAAGGACCGACCTTGCGCAAACTTTCGTCCCTCGTGCTTGCCCCACTCCTGGCGAGCAGTTCCCTGGTTGCCACAGCGACCATCGCGACGGCGCCCGCCCAGGCCAGCCCGGCCGACGACTACGTGGGCCCCTACTTCGGTGACGGCAACCTGCCGCCCGGGTGCGTCAAGGACATGAGCCGGGACAACCCGGACAACATCTGCTATCACGGCAAGCTGGGGCTCAACGCCCTGGACTCCCCGCAGGTGGACGTCGCCATCCTCGTGCCGGCCTCGCCGACCGCCGAGCGTGACATGCGGATCATGCGCCAGGCGGTGAAGTCGTGGGAGGGAGGCATCGACTACCTCTCGGACGAGATGGGCCTGGACTGGCTCGAGGAGGGTGTTGACTTCCACGTCACCGTCGACCAGATCGATCTCACCGGCGAGAACGGCGGTGAGCTGACGACATACCCGTTGGTCGACCCTGAGATCGTCGTGATCGCCACCAACCCCGTCGGGGGCATCGGCATCGGCGTCGACCCGGTCTACCTCGGTGCCGAGCTGGGCATCGTGGACGAGAATGGCGTCCCTTGCACCAACATCGAGAATCCTTTCGACATGGACGCCTGGGACATGGTCCTTGGCTTCAACTCTCACCATGAGACCCGCGGCGGCACCTACGTCGAGGACTGTGGCGGCCAGGGTGGCAACGTGTGCTTCTCGGTCAACGGTGCCATCGACCCGGTGCCCGGCAGGACCGACACGTTCTCGCTCTACGACCTGGTGCTGCACGAGACGGGCCACTGCCTGACGTTGGGCCACGTCGGCGACGGCGCCGAAGGCGCCTGGGGGCCCGTCCCGACGGCCGACATCATGGCCTACAGCGCCGACCCGGCCGGTCAGAACAAGTGTGTCTCCACCCTCAACGTCGAGGCCTTCGCCACCCGGATGAGCAACTACCTCGACGTGAACGGCGACGGCGAGGTCACCGAG
This sequence comes from Nocardioides sp., assembly GCF_025965415.1. GTDB lineage: Bacteria > Actinomycetota > Actinomycetes > Propionibacteriales > Nocardioidaceae > Nocardioides. Next base: position 25,700 of record NZ_JAOPWY010000114.1, on the reverse strand, counting down.
GCAGACCGGCTGGAACCCAACGACGTGGCCGGCGACGGAGCGAACTCCTTCCAGGTCCAACACCCCGACGATCATCTCTACGCCTCCTCGACCGGCTCGGTGTGGGACTGCCCGCAGCCCGACCTCGGCCTCGTTCCGGGCGACCCGGTGGACTTCTCCCCGGACCCGGTCGAGACCACCACGCCGTCGCTGACCATCAGCACACCGGCGCACGGTGCTGAGACCTCGGACGGCCAGGTGCAGGTCGCCGGCACCGTGGAGCGCCTTGCCAAGGACGGCGCACCGACATCGCCGAACTCCTCGCACGACGACGGGCTCGGCGACTCGCTGAGCCCGGTCACCGACATCTCACACCTTCAGGTAGAGGTCACCGACCTCGAGGTGGTCGCCACTGTCAAGGTGGAGGAGCTGTGGCCCGACGGCGTCGCCGGTGCCGCGAAGTACGGGGTGAGCATCGACGGCCGCGAGATCGAGTCGACGGTCCCCGACCCGCGAACTCCAGGCGACGTGGTGACGTACGACCACTCGATGGAGACCTACCTGCCCAGCGACTGGTCGGCCTGGGACGCTGCCGCCGGCACTGTCACCTTCCGCATACCCCGCAGCTACCTGGCCGCCGCGAAGGTCACCGCTCCGTACGACGTCTTCGCGCTCACCAGCTACCGCTCACCGTCGCACATGTGGACCCTGGTGGCCGACGACCGGGCGCCCGACCTGGGTGGCATCGGTGTAGCCGCACCCGCTGGGGCGGAGGCCCCTGCCGGCACCGGCTCGTCCACGGCCACGGGCGGCGGCACCACCCGCGGCAGCGTGCTCAACCCGGTGGTCCTCGAGCAGCCCGGCGGCAACACCTTCATGGTCACCGACAGCACGCTCGGGGCCACCGGAGGCCCCGGGCACACGTTCACCCTGGCCGTGCCAGACACCAGCACGGTCGAGCTGCTGGTGTCCTGGCCGGACGCCAGCGACCTCGACATGACGGTGACCGGTGCCGCATCGGGCTCGGCGGCCACCGCCGGCCAGCCCGAGCGGCTCGTGCTCGCGGACGTGCAGGGCACCCTGGACATCAAGGTCGACCCCTATCTGATAGCAGGGGTGCCGTCGACCACCTACACGCTGCAGGCCACGATCGTGCCGAACGGCCCGGTTGACGGTGAGACTCCCGTCGACACCGACACCGACGGCGACGGCGTCGCCGACGGGAGCGACGCGTGCCCCGACCTGCCCGCACCCGGGAGCAGCGGCTGTCCGGTGCCCTCCGACGAGACGGTGACGGTGTACATCGACGGTGCTGAGATGGGCAGTCAGGACGTTGAGTCCAGCAATGGTCCCGACGTGTTCGCCATCGACGTCACGGTGCCCGCCGGGGCCCACGAGTTGAAGACGGTCTGGACGCAGGACGACGAGGTGCTCGCGACCGACGTCCGGAACGTCGTCCACTCGGCTCCCGGGACCGACCGGGACGGTGACGGCGTCGCCGACACCCGCGACAACTGTGTCGAGCAGCCCAACACGGGCCAGGCTGACCTCGACCGGGACGGCCTGGGCGATGCGTGCGACAACGACATCGACGGCGACGGGCACTCCAACGCCAAGGAGCAGAAGCACGGCACGGATCTGTACGACGCGGCTTCCTACCCGGGCAAGAAGAAGAAGAGGAGCACCGCCCTCGTCGGGTGAAGCAGATGACGGTGGGCCGGTCCCTGGGGGCCGGTCCATCGTCGTCACGTGCGGCTCCTCGAACGTCTGGAAAGGTACGTCCACCCTGAGCCCCCCATGTGGTACCCCCCGAGGCAGCGGCGACCCTCGCAAGCGCGCAGCCGCTGATCCGCCGTCCCCGGCGCCCGGTGGAGCGCGCTGGGCGGTCCTAGCGGCGCTCGCTCTGGCGTTCGTCCTGGTCTTGTTCGCTGTCCTGGCGTTGCAGGGGGCCGACGCGCCGGGCACCACGGCCGACGGTTCACAGCCGGGCGGTGCGTCGTCCGTCGACGCCCGGGCCCTGATGCATGCAGAGGTGGCATGCGACTACCTGAGCAAGGCCGCGGAGGCGGCCCAGGCGTCGAAGCTCGACGAGCGGACGCGCTACGCAGTGGCCGTGCTCCTGCTCGACCAAGCGATCATCGAGTCCGGTCGTGCCGCACAGTCCGACACCGGGCTGGTCGAGCTCGACACCGCGCTTCAGGCAGCCCACGCTGCAGGCCACGCAGGTGACCACGACGGGTGGCAGCGCGCCCTTCGTACGGCGCACGCTGAGTGCCGGACGGTGCCCGGCTGAAGGACGGCAGTCGCGTCGGGCGCGACCGGTCGACGTCCGCACAGCTTCGTGTCGCCCGGAACGGGTGACGCAGACCGCCGCGGCGACTACACCGTTGATCGTTCATGCGGCGAGGACCGCCGCCCACACCCCTCCGGAGGATCTCCATGCGACGTCACAACCTTTCGCACCGACAGGCGATGGCTGCGGTGCTGTCCGCACTCGCGATCGGCGCCACCGCGTTGAGCGTTCCGTCGCCGGCCCAAGGCACCGCCCTCGGAGTCGCTGATGAGTTCTCGCCCAGCCTGGTCACGGTCGACACACCGACGCGAGCCGACAAGTCCCGGCTGCAGGCCCTCGGCCTGGACCTGACCGAGCACGCCGGCCACGACTACGTCGAGGTCGTGCTCCACACGGCGGCCGACCGCGAGGAGCTCCGCGCCGCCGGCTTCACGTGGGACGTCCGCATCCCCGACCTCCTCCAGCGCGAGGCAGAGATCAACCGCCTCGACGACCTCTTCGCCGCGACCCGCCTCCGGACAGCAATGCCGTCCGGTCGTAACGCCTACCGGAGCCTGGCCGACTACAACGCTGAGATGAAGGCGATGGCCGGGGCCAACCCCGGCCTCGTCAAGCTGCTCACGCTGCCGGAGAAGACGCTCGACGGCCGGACCGTGCACGGCGTCGAGATCGCGAAGAACGTCGCCGTCCGCGACGGCCGGCCCACCTTCGCCATGTTCGGCGTCCACCACGCCCGCGAGTGGCCCTCAGGCGAGCACGCCATGGAGTTCGCTGTCGACCTGGTCAAGGGAGCCCGCGCCGGTGACCCACGGATCAGCAGTCTGCTCGAGCGCGGCCGGATGGTCGTCGTCCCCGTCGTGAACCCCGACGGCTTCCACCTGTCCTTCACCGACGGCCAGCTGATCGACTTGCGTGAGGTTGACAGCGGTGGCACCGCGACGATCCTCGGCACCCCCGGCAACGCGTACAAGCGCAAGAACTGCCGCGTGGTCGACGGCCAGGACACACCAGACGGAAGCTGTGCGGTCTTCAGCGCCACCAGCCCCGGTGGCTTCCTCGTCGGCACCGACCTCAACCGCAACTATGGCGGGCTGTGGGGTGGCCCCGGCGCCTCTGACCTGTTCGCCGACCCGACCTACCGCGGCGCGGCGCCCTTCTCGGAGCCCGAGACCCGCAACGTGCGCCAGCTGATCTCCTCGCGTCAGGTCACGATGATGATCTCCAACCACACATTCTCCAACCTGGTGCTGCGACCCAACGGCGTGAACCCCACGACCATCGGTCCCGACGGGCTGCCGGTGGGAGACGCCCCTGACGAGCAGGCGATGAAGGCGCTCGGCGCGCGGATGACCGCTCAGAACGGCTACGCCAACATTCACGGCTGGGAGCTCTACGACACGACCGGCACCACCGAGGACTGGTCCTACAACGCCACCGGTGGCTACGGCTACACCTTCGAGATCGGGCCGAACGAGTTCCACCCGCCGTTCGCGCAGGTCGTCGACGAGTACCTCGGCGCCGGGCAGTTCGCCGGCAAGGGCAACCGCGAGGCCTACCTCGTGGCCTTCGAGGAGGCGGTCAGCCGCGCCAGCCACGCCGTGATCTCGGGCAAGGCACCCGTCGGCGCCACCCTGCGGCTACGCAAGCAGTTCTCCACCCCGACGTGGAACCCGGAGAACGACTTCACGGACACGCTGGAGAGCTCGATGGCCACCACGGGCAAGACCTTCAGCTGGGACGTCAACCAGTCGACCCGCCCCGCAGTCCAGGCACGGCTCGTCAAGCTCCTCGACGACGAGCCGACCCGCAGCGAGACCTTCACCGGCACCGCAGCCCCCACCGAGTCGGTCGACCACGAGCTTGTCGTGACCGAGGCCGACCAGGAGATCCTCCAGGTGGTCCTCGACTGGCCGACCCCAGACGACCTCGACCTCGAGGTCTACCGCAAGAACGCAGACGGCTCGCTCACCGAAGTCGGCAGCTCAGGCAACTTCGTCGGCGAGAAGGAGAAGGCGACGATCAACGCCCCGACTCCCGGCACCTATGTCCTGCGCGTCATCAACTTTGCGTCAGTCACTCCGACGTACACCCTCACGGCGAGCCTCTACAACGCGACCGAGCAGACGACGGCGCCGATGATCGAGGCTTGGACGCTGACCTGTGAGCGGAACGGTCAGGTCTTGCAGTCGGTGCCGGTCGTCGTCGAGCGCGGGCAGCACGTGAAGGTCGACCTGCGGGTGTGTGGGCAGCTCTGGAATCGTTGACCCCGAGTCTGGCGTCCCGCCTCTCAATGACGGGCGGGACGGGACGTCAGCAGAGGTCGTGACGTCGGGCGACATCTGCCCGGCTCGTCATGCGGTGGCTCGGGGCTGCGAGGGACCCTAGCCCGCCGGTGCCTAGCGTCTATTGCAGGCAAGCCCCGGCTCCTACAGGCAACGGGCCCGGTGCATCTTGCGCCGGGTCCGAGGCTCCGCACGTGGCCGGCAAGCCCCGATGCCGGGTCGCTGCTGAGCTGGTCGCACACCTCGCGCGGATCTACGCGCGGAAGAAGGCGGCGAACAAGGAACTGACCGAACTGGTCGAGGCAACCGGCGCCACCTTGCTGGACCTGCACGACATCGGACCCTCTGGGGCTGCCCGGTTGCTGGTCGAGGTTGGCGACATCACCCGCTTCCCCGACCGTGGCCACTTCGCGTCCTGGAACGGCACCGCACCGATCGACGCATCCTCAGGCGACCCGCCGCCGGCTGTCGCGAGCCGGGAACCACCAGATCAACTGGGTCGTGCACATCACATTCGAGGGTGGTCCGCCACCTCCGATTGAAACCGCCGCTGAGTGGTGTCGACAATGCAAGGCGGAGTGAATCGACCGTGTGCCGTCGAGCCCCGGCGACCAGGGCAGCAGGCAGGTCCCCGAATCCGACCTGACTGTCCTGGACGCCGAGTCCCCTGACAGTCGGCCATGTGCGTAACGTGACCTGCATCGATCTGGATGGATTGAGCCTGCGTCGGGGTCTGGGACGCGCTGCTGCGTTGATCGGACCATGGGCCTATATGTGTCGCTTGCATAGGGTCAAGTCGACCCTCAGCGAGGCGGCCGCGCCGTCGTGACTCGAAGCGGTAACGGGCGCGCCCGCGGCGCTAGGCCTCCTCCAAACGTTGGAGGGCCAGTCGATGTCGCGAAGCTACTGCTCGAGGTCGTCGCGCGTCCCCGCTTTGGTCTTTGGACGGGCCGCTCAGCAGCAGCGTCCGCCGGGCAGCTGCTCACGTTCCTGGTCGCGTCGACGTTCGAACTGGCGGCGGGACATCGGCTGCTCACCGAAGGCAGCGCACTCCGCGACGTAGTCGTCCCACTTGGCCTCACCGGTGAGTTCACGGACGTACCAGCGCAGCTTGCGTGCCACCTCCAGGACCACAGTCATCGGTGACTCCCCACTTCGCTCCCACGCCCTGTAGCCTCCCACTGCTGGAGGGCCTCCTTCTCCTCGGCCGTGGCGAAGAAGTCGGAGGGCGCGACCAAGTGGGACTCGTGCCACGGCACTTCTGTGGTCGGCAGACCGCCGGAGCGGAGGGCCCGGACCCAGATGACGATGGCGTTGGCGACCACCACGAGCACCAGGAGTGCGAAGAGCGACTGCAGGGTGCCGTTGACCGTGGAGTTGAAGACCACCTGCTCCATCTGGTCGACGCTGGTCGCGGGGGCGAGCAGCTCACCGGCATCCAGGGCGTCGGCGTAGCGCTCGCGCTGGGTGAAGTATCCGATGGCTGGGTTGTCGGAGAACACCTTCTGGTAGCTGGCCGTCATGGTGGTGACGAGATCCCAGGCTAGACCGATTCCCGGCACCCACGCCCATTTCGCCTTGCCGTGCTTGATCAGCAGCGTCACGCAGAGCGTCAACGCGATCGCCGCGAGCAGTTGGTTGGCGATGCCGAAGAGCGGGAAGAGCTGGTTGATGCCGCCCAGTGGGTCTGTCACGCCGACGTACAGCATGTAGCCCCAGAGCCCTACCACCACGGCGCTCGCCGACCAGGAGGCCGGTTTCCAGGAGAGGTCGGCGTACTTGGGCCACACGTTGCCGACGGTGTCCTGGAGCATGAAGCGACCCACCCGGGTGCCGGCGTCGACGGCGGTCAGGATGAAGAGCGCCTCGAACATGATTGCGAAGTGGTACCAGAAGGCGGCGAGCCCGCCGCCGAATGCCTGAGTGAAGATCTGGGACATGCCGAGCGCGAGTGTCGGTGCGCCACCCGTGCGGGAGATGAGCGTCTGTTCCTCCACTGCTGCGGCAGCTCCGGTCAGCTGGTCGGGCGTGATGACGAAGCCCAGTCCGTTGACGAATTCCGCCGCGGTGGCCGGGTCGCCCCCGGTGGCACCGGCCGGGCTGTTGATCGCGAAGTAGAGGCCCGGGTCGATCACGGAGGCGGCGATGAGGGCGCTGATGGCAACGAACGACTCCATGAGCATGCCGCCGTAGCCGATCATCCGGACTTGGCTCTCCTTGGCCACCATCTTGGGGGTGGTGCCGGAGGCGATGAGGGCGTGGAACCCCGACAGTGCGCCGCACGCGATGGTGATGAAGACGAACGGGAAGAGCTTGCCGGCGAACACGGGTCCGGTGCCCTCTCGGGCGAAGTCGGTCACCGCCTCCTGCTGCAGGACCGGGGCGGCGAGCACCAGGCCGACGGCCAGGAGGACGATCACGCCGATTTTCATGAACGTGGAGAGGTAGTCGCGAGGAGTGAGCAGCATCCAGACCGGCAGGATCGAAGCGATGAAGCCGTAGAGGACCAGGCCGAGCGTCAGCTGCTCCTTCGATAGGGTCAGCGCGTCCTCGAGACCCATCTGCTCGACGTACCCCCCGCCGATGATCGCGAGCAGCAACAGACTGACACCGATGACGGTGACCTCCGAGACCCGGCCGGGGCGCAGCACTCGCAGGTAGTAGCCCATGAACAGGGCGATGGGGATGGTCAGGCTGATGGAGAAGACGCCCCAGGGCGACTCGGCCAGGGCGTTGACGACCACCAGTGCGAGCACGGCCAGGATGATGATCATGATCGCGAAGACTGCGATCAGTGCGGCGATCCCGCCCACCACGCCGATCTCCTCGCGGACCATTTGACCGAGGCTCTTGCCGTCGCGGCGCATCGAGAAGAAGAGCACCACCATGTCCTGCACAGCGCCGGCCAGGATGACGCCGACGATGATCCAGATCGTGCCGGGCAGGTAACCCATCTGGGCGGCGAGTACCGGACCCACCAGCGGGCCCGCCCCGGCAATCGCGGCGAAGTGGTGCCCGAACAGCACGTGACGATGGGTGACGTCGAAGTCCCGGCCGTTGTCGTGCCGCTCCGCCGGTGTGGCGCGGGTGTCGTCGACCCCCAGCACCCGGTAGGCGATGAAGCGGGCGTAGAAGCGGTAGGCGATGGCATAGGAGGCCAGGGCCGCGAAGAGGATCCAGAGGGCCGAGACCTCCTCTCCGCGAGACAGCGCGAGGACGGCCCAGCAGACGGCACCGACTACGGCCACCGTCCCCCAGATGGCCATCGACTTTGCGGTCCTGCGGGGCGGACCACCGGTCGGGGTTGGGGATTCAGGGGTGTGTGTCGACTGCGTGGACATGGAGCGACCTCCTCCTGCTCAGGCGCGCCCCGGCGGGCCGCGAGCCTTCTCCTGATCTGTACCGCGGTCTAGACCTCACCGCAAGAGGTTGCCTCGTACCAGGGGTCGGCCTCGCCAGCTGGACGCCCCGCACCAATGCGCCTCCGTCCTGCTGCGGCTCGGTAGCTATGTCTCTGCCTTACCCTGTGCAACCAACGCGGCTGTCACATGTCCTCGAGCAGATTCACCACCCGATGAGCGCAAGACCTCGGGTTGCCGCTTCCGTGGCGCTCGCGGCAAGCGCTTCGATGCCGATGACGTCGCAGCAGCAGAGCACTAGCAGGAACCTGGCCGCGGCGGTGTCGGCTGAACGAGAGATTGACGAGCTCGGGATCGCGATCGTCAACCGCACGATCATCGGGCAGGCCCAGGGCATTCTGGAGAACGACTCCGTAGCGCTGCTGGTGCTTGCGATCAGCCGCGGGCAACTTCGGCAGACCGGCTAGGTTGAGCCGTCGTCATCGCTGGGCAGTGCGCCAGCGAGCCTGTGTTTGCACGCTCCCTTTGAGATGTTGGCGGGCGCGACCTATCCGCACGCTTTGAGCGTGGAAATGCACCCTCCGTATGTTGGTCCGACGTCCTTGACTTCAGTGAGTCGCGGGGGAGGGGAAGACTTCATCGGTCGCTTGGCTCGCGCGCCCTTCAGGCTTGCGGGGCAAAAACGGCGGACTGAAGCAGCAACACAAGTCACTCAGCTGGCCGAATGATGGTCCGAGCTCTAACCAACCCTGATGAAGCGCTCGGTCTTGTAGTCCTCTGACGTGATCACCCACGTGTCATCGGCGCGGAGCGGGGCGGGAACGCTGGCACATACATAGCCGGTCAGGCTCTGCCCCCGGGCGAGGGGCTGCTCGTCGAGGTATGCCGGACCTGTGCCACACCAGTCACTCGTGCCGGACCCGAACGTGTCGTAACGGTCGGAATCGCGGGCGAGTTCAAAGTCCAGCCAGCTCGGCGCCCCCGAGCCCGCGCTGATGCGCGTCACGGTGACCGCGACGCGTACGTAGACCCAGCCAGGTGCGGGAGGTCCTCCGTAAGTGACACTCCCGGGCGATGCGGTGTTCTCGGCCTGCATCTCGGGTAGGGCGTCGGGATCTGTCGCGGCGAACTGGTAGCGCCACGAGCCGAAGTCGAAGATGGTACCAATCAGGTAGGGGTTCTTCTCGCTGCCAGCGTTCTCGAAGCACTCGCCGTACAGTCCCTGGCGACGGTAAGAGGCCTGGCCGGCCCACCGCTCGTAGCGGGTGCGGTCGCTGAACCGGTACTTGGCGACCGTGGCCCAACCGGAACCGACCTGGGTGCCGCCGATCGTGTAGTTGCCGCGCTTGGTGACAACATTGGCCAACGTCACGCCCTTGCGCCGCTTCGGCGCCCGCCTGTCGATCTCGACGGTGACCACGCGCCCTGGCTTGATCCACGACTTCAGATCACGACGCGCACCGTTGGCGACGCACGAGTTTCCCTTCACCTCGGCGCCCACGAGCCGGACCTTGTAGGCAGGCTTGCCTTCTTGGCGAAGTTTGAGCAGATCGCCGGCCAGCACCTTGACAACCTTGATCGGCCTAGGTTTAAGGGGCTTCGGAGGGTGAGGCGTCGGGTTGTTGCTTCCCGGGTTCGGGTTGCTGCCGTAGTAGTACGGCCCGCCGAGGGACTCGCAGGCGACGCCATCACTGTCGGAGTCCAAGCCGTCCGGGTCGGCAGCAGGGTTGTGGTTGAGGTAGTACAGCTGGGCGGCCTGCTGACTTGGGAAGCCACCGCAATCCCTGTCGCGGACGACGTTCGCGTCGGCCGGCGACTGCACAATCAGCAGCCCAGCGATCAGTGACAGCGGAATTCCGATGAGTCGCACGATGTCCCCCCGAACGTTGTATCCGTGAGAACACCACACCACGGTTCCGCGGTCCAGGCATCGTTCAGAGACCGCGAACGCCAACTGGTCTAGTCAGGACCGCCCTGACGCTCGTGCCCGCAGCGCTGTAATTCCGACACGGCGCTCGGAGTCCGTGCATGGACCGTGGCGTGCAAACCGACATCAGCGATGCCACCTGCGGATCCCTCGGATGCGCGGCACTGCTCCGTCGCAGATGGGTGTGTGGACTGCGACGGATAAGCGTTTAGGAGGGGGAGTAGGCATGAGCGGCGTTGCGCGCGTGATCGACCCGACCACGGGGTACCTACCTCGTGGTTCCGGGGCATGGCTGAGGAGCGCAGCCTCCACCCCCGAAGTGGTGCGCCGGGCACATCCGCCGATGCACGGCTCGCTGGGCGACCAGCGAGCTTCGAGCCGTGCTGAGGACTCGGTGCCATCCCGCTAACAAGCGGTGCTCCTGTCGAGCCGGTAGATGACCTCCATGTCGCCTGAGACCGTGGTGAAGGTGGCGCTGCCTTCGAGGGGTATGTCGGAGATGGAATGTGCTGCTGTGAAACCTATGATCACGTCGTCCGGCGTGCTGTTGTCCTGGTTGTAGTCGCCGTTGGCGGCGCCCTCCGCGCCGTTGTCACCGCCTTCGTCGTCGTCCCAGCCGTGGAGGGCGACTCGGAAACGACCGGTGGCTCCTGGGCAGTACTGGACCGGTGCTGGCACCTTCGCGTCGACCAGCGTCGAACTGGTCCCACCGTCGTCGGCGAAGAGCGGGCCGACCTTCGACTTCTCCGACTGGTTGAAGCGCGACGGCGGGTCGTAGAGCACGAGTGACAGGTTGATCTCGCCCGGCTCGTCCTCCTGGATGTCCTTGTCCTGCACAATCGTGACCCGGTCGATACTGACTCGCACCCCAACTGGTCCGGTTGCCGTGACGGGACCGCACGGTGTGTTCTGCGGATGCGGCGACGCGCCTTCCCGCACCCACAAGGCGAGCAGCACGCCGTCGGCTCCGCGGGAGCTCCCACCGGATCGGTTGACCAGCCGGCACCACTCGTAGGCGGTCTGCAAGCCTGCCAGGGCGAGTGCCTTGGGAAAGCGAGTCGGTCCGTCAGCGTGCTTGTCCTTGCGCAGCTCGGAGTCGTCGCTCCCGCTGTGCGTCAGGGCGAATCGTGAGCCGTGATAGGCGATGCACGAGTAATGATCGGGGAACTGAGGGCCGGGCGGATTGGTACACGAGTTGATCGTCAGAGGCTGGGTGCGTTTTCCATCCTCATCTCTCTCGTAGGGGTCGCACTGGTTCTTGAACACTGAGGTGGCCGGTCGAGCACCCACGCCGCTGGTGAGCAGGCGGGCGTCACCACCGGACTGCAGGACAGGAACCCTTCGAGGCCCGAACGTGGGAAGCGAGGTGAACTGACCGTCACCGTCGACGTCGACTCCCGGAACGAAACCGGCCTTGCCGGACAGGGTCGGGTGAGAGAGCAGCCCGACCCGCCAGCCCCTTGGGGAAGTCGGTCACGGTGGCATCATTCGCGTCGATCCGACCGTCGTTGTTCACGTCGGCGACCTCGAGGAAGCCCGAGCTGGACCGCGTCAGCCTGGTCGTGACGAAGTCGGCGCTCCGGATGTCGCGTCGCACCGAAGGGACGGCCCGCGCACGCGGCGAAATGACTGTGAGGATCGCCAACGCAGCCTGATGGTGATGGGCTGTGGCTGGTGACCGCGTGTGTGACCCCCGGAATGACTGGCTTCGTGCCTTCGTGCGACCTGTCCACTCGCGGTTGCTGGCCCCGGCCCGGTTGGAGGAGCTGGCCTGATCAGGAGCCTGACCACCTGGCGTTAGCGGCGCCTGGCGTGTCTCATCACAGTCCTGCCGAGCCTCCGTCCCGGACCGGAACCACGTCCCGTCCGGCGGAGGAGAGAACGCATGAACAGTCTGACCGATCTGCGCGAGATGGTCGATGTCGTCATCGGCGTCGACACCCACGTCCATACTCACTCCGCGGCCGTGGTCGATGCTGCGACCGGTGGTGTCCTCGACGAGATCACCGTCGACGCGACAGCCGAGGGCTATGCCGAGCTGGTGGAGTTCGCCAATACCCGCGCGACGCTAAGGGCCTGGGCGATCGAAGGGACCGGTGGCCACGGCGCCGGCCTGAGCCGACACCTGCTGGAGATGTCGGAGATCGTCATCGAGCTGGACCGCCCGAAGCGGGCCGCACGCCGCAACGGCGCGAAGTCCGACCCTTCGACGCGATCCGCGCTGCACGTGAAGCGATGGCCCGGCCGCGGTTGGGAACACCCCGCGCCGGTGGCGATCGCCAAGCCCTGTCGGTGCTCCTGGCCGCTCGCCGCTCCGCGATCAACGCCTCCACCGAGGCCCAGCAGCAGGTCTTCAGCATGGTCATCGCCGCACCCGAACCGATCCGTGCCAGGTTCCGCGGCCAGAAGCTCGCAGCGATGCTCAACACCGCCGCGAGCCTGCGCGTGCACTCGTCGTGGGACGTTGAGACGACCAGCACCGTGGTGGCGCTGCGAACCTTGGCGCGTCGCGCGCACGCGATGCTCAGAGAGGCCCGTGAGCTGCAGAAGGCGATCGTGGCCATCATCCGCAAGTGGCGCCCGGATCTGCTCGAGGAGTTCGGCGTCGGACCGATCGTCGCAGCGACGGTGCTGTGCGCGTGGTCCCACCCCGGCCGCATCCACTCCGAGGCCGCGTTCGCGATGCTCGCCGGAGTGGCACCCATCCCCGCCAACAGCGGCCAGGTCACCACCCGCTATCGACTCAACCGCTACGGCGACCGCCAACTCAACAACGCACTGCACACCGTGGTCCAAAGCCGGATCCAGTACCAGCCAGCCACCCGCGACTACGTCGCCCGCCGCACCGCCGAAGGCAAGACCAGCCGAGAGATCAAACGCTGCCTGGCCCGCTACGTCGCCCGAGACCTGTATCGCCTACTCGAAAGCAGCCCGCCGCGGGCTTGACGAAGCATAGGAGCGTCTCACTCATCGCGGATGAGCGTGCGTTTGTGACCTGCCCCACAGGTTGGGTTTCAGATTTGCTGATGAGTCGAGGGCCTGACTGAAGGGCTTCGAGAGTACCTCGCCCCTACCCGCCTGAGTTCCGTGCGCGTGCGGTCGCGTTGGTCCGTTCAGGCAAACAGGTCAAACAGACCGCCTACGAGCTCGGCATCAGCGCCGGCTGCCTACACGCCTGGGTCCGGCAGGACCAGATCGATCGCGGTGAACGTCGGGGCGTGAGCACGAGCGAGTCGGCCGAGCTCCACGCGGCTCGTAAACGCCTCCGTGAGCTCGAGACCGAACTGGCGGTCATCCGGCAGGGCGTGAAGTTCCTCGATCAGGACAGGCTGCACCCAAAGGGGTTCACACGGTGATCGATCGTCTGGCCGACGCCGGGAATGCCCGTCGACGTCGCGTGCAGGGTCCTCGGGGTCTCGCGTCAGGGCTATTGCCGTTACAAGCGCCGCCCGTTGTCCGCGACCCAGATGCGCCGCCATGGCTTCCGGACTGATCCGCGAGATCCACGTCGCGTCCCGAAGTACTTACCGCTATCGACGGTTCCACGCAGAGCTCACGATCGGGATGAAGGTCTAGGTGAGCTCGCGACTGGTGTCGGTACTGATGACACAGGCCGAGATCTACGGCCTACCAGGCCCGCCGCGCGCCAAGCGACTCAAGGGCGCAGCGACCGCCGAGGACCTGGCGAACCGCAAGTTCCATCGACTACGTCCCAACGAGTTTTGGGTCACCGACTAACCGAGCACCCCACCAGGGAAGGCAAGGTGTTCTGTGCCGCTGGCTGGTCGGTCGACACCCGGCAGGACTCCACGCTGGTCGTCAACGCCCTCGACATGGCCATCCGCAACCGTCGACCCGAACCAGCGGCATGGTCCATGCCGCTCACGGGGGTGCAGTTCACCTCGTGGGCCTTCGGTGAGCGCATCCGTACCGCCGGGCTTCTACCGTCCTTCGGGAACCGTCGGCGACTGTCTCGACAGCGCGATGATGGAGAGCTTCTGGTCCTCGATGCAGATCGAGCTACTCAATCGCCGCAAGTGGAAGACCCGGGTCGAGCTCGCGAACGCGACCTCGCCTGAAGACTCACGACCGCAGGTGGAAACCACGCTGTAGGGCAGGGCAGACTGTCACCCGTTCGTGCAGCAGACTCTCTTGTCGCAAGCGCAGCGGCCCCGCGAGCCTCGCAAGACTCACCCCGACTCCAGCCCAGGTCGCAGCTCGACTCACCGGCAACGCCAGGCCTATCGGGTGACCTCCTTTGGGGCGAGAACCTTTGGGGCGTTCTGCGGACCGATGCTACTTTCGATCCTCCTGCCAAAGGGCGGGCGTACAAGGCGGACCCAGGGGGTTTTCATGACGCGCTCGCGTCGCATGGACATCCAGGATGCGCGCGCTTCGCAAACGGGTATCGAGGACGTCTCGCACGATGGCCATCAATTGCCCGAGGCGTTTGAGCCCCGGGACTCGCGTCCCGCCACCGTCGACGGGTCATTCGACCACTATGCGCTGCTGGTGCAGCGGCTGTTGAAGGTGCCCACGGCGCTCGTGACGATCTTGGAGGCGCATCGGCAGGTCTTTCCGGGCGCGGTCGGCCTTGCCGAGCCCTACAGGAGCGCTCGCCAGACCCCGCTGTCGCACTCCTTCTGCAAGTACGTGGCAGTGGATGGAGCGCCGTTGCTCATTGAGGACGCGCGCAAGGACGAGCGCGTCGCCGACAATCCGGCCATTGCGGAGCTGGACGTGATTGCGTACGCCGGGTGGCCTGTGGTCGGCTGTGATGGTCGTGTTGTGGGATCGGTCTGCGCCATTGACTCGACACCACGTGCGTGGAGCGAGGACGATGTCGCCATCCTGGAGCAACTGGCGCTGGCGTGCTCGGCGGAGCTGTGCAACGCCAGCGCGCTGGCCGAGGACGGCGAAGATCTCGCCCGGACGATCTTCGACTCCGTCGATGTGGCGATGGCGTTCTACGACGACCGCGGGCACCTGGTTCTCGCGAACGACCTCGCGCGTCGGTGGGCCAAAATCGCGGGGTTTCGCCTCGACGGACCGGACCGGGCGGGATCGCAGGTTCGTCGTGCAGACAACGAAACGCTAGTGCCCGCGGAGGATCAGCTCATCCCGCGAGCGCTGAAGGGCGACCTCGCCGACCAGGAGATGCTGTGGGTTGGGCCACCCGGGAAACAGGCCGCACTGGTGGCGTCGTCGCACCGGGTGTTCCGTCCCGACGGCACGGCACGGGGGACGCTGCTCGCAGCCCACGACGTTACCGACCTGGCGCGCGCGCTCCAGCTCAGGGAGAACTTCATCCCCACCGTCGCCCACGAACTGCTCACCCCACTCAGCTCCCTGATGGGGCACGTCGAACTGCTCCTGCACGACGTGGACGGCCACGACGACGACCTTGAGCGCACGGCCCACAAGATCCACGGCGCCGCGGTCAAGCTGAGCAACAGGATGACGGAACTTCTCGACATCGCCGATGACCGACGCAAGCTACATCTCCGGTCTACCGACCTTGCGGATCTCACCTACTCTGTGGCTGCCACCTTCACGACGCAGGCCGCGGCGGCGCGCATCACATTGAGGACCGACGCGCAGCGGGCCGAGTGGGCGCTGGCGGACGGCTCCCGAATCGAGGTTGCGGTGCGGAACGTGGTCTCGAACGCGATCAAGTTCACCGGTCGTGGCGGCCAAGTCGCGCTACTAGTGCACGGTAACGCGGACCACGTACGCATTGCAGTGACCGACAACGGAGTCGGGATGTCGCACGACGAGGTGACCCAAGCCTGTGACACGTTCTGGCGAGCCGAGAGCACCCACCGCCAAGCTATTCCGGGAACGGGCGTCGGCCTCGCAATCGCACGGGACATCGTCGCCGCCCACCACGGATCACTCACGATCGACAGCACCCCCGGAGTAGGCACCACCGTGACCATCGCCCTCCCCCGCGACCTGAGTCAGACCACGTACTCACACCCAAGCTGAGCTGCTGAGCACCTCGACGGCGCACCTTGTCGACATCCTCGTCTCGCCGGCGTTGCCGAGGAAGGCTGGCACCGGAATTGGCCCAACGACCCAACGCGACACGCGAGCGCGAGATATGCCACGGCCGACGTCGTCCGGATCTTCTCCGCGTGCATCTCCGCGACCGGACCCGTGGTTAGTCCGTCACTTGGTCCTGCAGCAGATCCGTCACGAGACGTCCGCCACGCGGTTTACCCTGCGGTATGACCCTCCCCGCTGACCCTGAGCGCAGGGAGGCCGACACCGCGCGTGCCGCGCGGCAGGCCGGCCTCCTGTTTCTCGTGTCGGCCGTGTTGAGTCTGGTGGCGATCACCTCACTGCCCGACCGTCGCGATCCGTTGCTGCTCCTCGCCGCAATCGACCTCTTGATCGCGGTGGGGACCGTCGTGCTGCCGTGGGCCCGCTGGCCGGCCGGCAGCACCGCAGTGCTCGCGGTGCTTGCCTGGACCGTGATCGGCGCCTCGACGTGGACCATCGGCGGTATCGGCTCTGGCTCCGGCGCGTTCTTCGTCCTCGCGTTCGCCTGGTTGGGGCTACACCACAGCCGGCGGACGATCCTCCTCAACGCACCGGTTGCTGCGCTGGCATACCTCGGTGCCCTGGTCCTTGGCGATACGGCCCGGCACGCACTCGCCGGCACCGTCTTGGTGATCCCGTTCGCCGTGAGCATCGCACTGATCATTGAGGGCCGCGTCCGACGGTTGAGGGCCGCCCGCGAGGCCCTCGAGGAGGAGCAGCGCTGGCGGGCCGCCTTGATGGCCACCCTGGCCCACGACGTCCGATCTCCCCTGGCCACCATCGAGTCCGTGCTCGAGATCATCGGCGAGGAGCCGGGCTTGCCGGCCGACCTGAAGCCCCTCGTAGCTGCCGCCGCACGGCAGACCTCCCGGCTCTCCACGCTGGCCATCACGCTGCTCGACCTCGAGCGGGTGGAGGGCGGCAAGCTGATCTTGGACTGGGAAGACGTGGACGTGGAGGAGCTCTCCCATCAAGTCACCGAGCTGCTGGGCAGCACCGACGTCATCGTCGAGGTCGAACCGGGGCTCACCGTCCGCGCCGACCCCGTGCGCCTGCAGCAGATGATGGTCAACCTCGGCGCCAATGCCCAGCGGCACGGCGAGCCTCCGATCGTGATCGGCGCGCGGTCGGTGGACGCCGGAGTCGAAATGTTCGTCCGGGACCACGGTGCCGGCGTACCGATAGCCGACCGCCACCTGCTCTTTCAACGGCTCAACCGCACCGAACGCAACCCCGAGTCCGTCGGGCTCGGACTCTGGATCGTGCGACTGCTCGCGCAGGCCCACGGAGGTGACGCCGTCTACCGCCCCGCCGACCCCGGCTCGGCGTTCGTCATCACACTGCCGAGGCACTCGATCCTTGCGACGCCCCCTGCCCGCGCTCGCCGACGCCTTGGGCATCAGCACGACACTCCGTCCTAGACGCCAACGAGCAGCCAGCGCCACACGGCGCTAATGGCGCTGTAGGCGCCGGTGACATCGGAAGTCGCCGTGATGTGTCGCAGTTGGCCAGGCTCTCGCGCTGTTGCCGAAGATGATCAGTCGCGGCACCTCACGCCGCGGCGTCGGCGGCCGTCGTTGTCGCGTGAGTAGGTGCTCGAGCTCGTGGCCACCTGAAGGGCGGCGGTTGAGGAGCGTGAGTGTCCGCGTGCTCGTCGAGCGTCCGACCCAGTGCCGCCTACGGATCCGACTAAGCCGCCGGACGCGGCGACGGCACCGTCGACAGCGCGTGTTGTCGCCGAGCAACAGACCGCAGGATGGCGACACCTGACGCCAGAATAAGGGCAACTGGGGTCATGATCCCCGTTCGACTGTCGCTGGCGGCTCAGGCGACGGGAGGGGTCGACGATCTCGTTCGGGAACTGCAGATCAGCATGGTGAACAAACTGCATCAGATTGACGAGACGTTGGATCGGATGCTCTCGGAGGCGCAGGCTTCATGGTCCGCGCGGCCGAGCCAGATCCTCCCGCTGATAGTCAACGGCGCTGGCTCGTCGATCTCGGGTGTGGTGGAGCAGGGTGCTGTTGGAGTCATTGAGGCGGAACGCTGGCGCCGCCTCGCCCGGGACCCGCGCGTACTTCAGCCGGCGGTCATGGGGCTCGATGATCTTGAGCGTGCTGCATCCATGGCGCATGCTGGACAGGCGAACTTCGGATCGCTGGTCGCGCAGTGGAGACGGTCTGAACTCGCCGGTGGGTCGTTCTCGTACTGGCTGTGGAACCAATGCGACCGAGGAGCGCTATCCCACCTGGCGCCGAAGGGGTCACCGTCACATAAGTTGCTCACAGGGGCTCGGGCGAACTTCTAACATGCCTGCTGCCCCGAGGAGTTGGTGTCACGGCCCGTTCCGTACCGCAGCAGGGCCGCACTTGCGTCGTTGAAAGAGGCCTCGTCCGTGATCGCAGAATGGGTGCGCGAATCACCTGGCGACCGGTCCTGATCGCGGCGGAGTGGCGCTCGAACATAGCGAGCACCGCGGCAGCGGCGGCTACCTGCCCGCCCTGTATCGATGAGCCGGTGCAGACCGGCTATTGCCACGTGCGTCGCCCAGGTGGAGAGTCAGGGGCAGAAAGGGGCTACCCCGTGCCTGAGTTCATGGACGTACACACAACGATGCAAGGCGTCACGCCAGAGGCGCTTGCCGAGGCGCACAACGCTGACTTGGCCATTCAGGATGAGGAAGGCGTGAACTTCAAGCACGCTTGGGCCGACCCCGAGAGTGGGATGGTTTTTTGCCTCTCTGAAGCGCCGAGCGCTGAAGCAGTCCGCAAGATTCACGAACGAGCAGGACACCCGGCGGACGACATCTATCAGGTGCCTGTGCAGGCGTAGTTCGTTAGCGCGATGGGATCGCGGCTTCTCCCCGCTCCCGAAGACCGCAAGCGCGCCCCAGCGCATCGGGGGAGGGGCCGTCAAGACTCCGCCGGCCTGTGTCGACCTCATGGCCTGACAGCAGTTCGTCCCCGTCTACCGCCGTCTGAGTCGAGCTGCGGCCTCGGTGCGGTTGTGCACGCCCAACTTCGTGAGGATGTGGCTGACGTGGTGGCCGGCTGTCTTCTCGGAGATGATCAGCGACGAGGCGATGCGGGCGTTCGACATGCCTTGCGCGACGAGTTCGAGCACCTCCTGCTCGCGTGGCGTGAGCGGTGCCAGTTCCCGGTGCCGGCTCTCAGCCGTACCCGACGTGCTGAGGAAGGCTAGGGCGGCTTCTGCAGGCCTGGCGGCACCGAGCCGTTCGAAGACGGCGAGGGCGGTTTGCGCCTCGTCCTCGGCGACGGCAGGGGCTCCATTGAGAAGAGCCCGTGCCAGCTGGAGTCGAGCCTCCGCCGCGTCGAGGGGCATGGCCAGGCGCAGGAAGCCGCTCAGTGCCAGGTGTGCCCGCTCGGCTGCTTCTTCCAGGCTCCCCTCCGCGTGGGCGACACGCGCGTGGGCCAGCTCAGTCTGCGCGGTCACGACGCTGATGTTTGAGGTGCGCGACAGTTCAGCCAGGTGGTGGCTTGCAGCGCGGGCCCCGTAGAGGTCTGCGAGCTCCAGGCGGGCTTCGACCAAAGTGGACAGGACGCGCGCTGTCCCGACGACGCCAGCCGTGCCGTGGCGCAACGCTCGTTCTAGAAGGACGACGGCCACCTCCCGTCGGCCCTGGGCCAACCGGAGCATGGCCAGCACCCGTAGTGCCGGAGGAGCTTCCTCACGCCCAGCCAGCAATGCCTCCGCCTCGTGCAGACGGCCTTGACGGATGCGAAGTTCGGCGAGCGAGGCCACCGACGGCTCGGCGAGCTCCGGCACGTGCCCCGTGAGGGTGACCAGAGACGTGTCAAGGGCTCGCTCCGCCTCGACCCAGTGCCCCGTGGCGAAGAGCACGTCCGCATGTACCCCTCGGCACGTGCCGAACAAGGGAGCGGCCGCGTTCTTGCGGGCGAAGGCGTCGACGTGCTGACACCACTCGTTGGCTCGCACCCAGTCACCGGCGCTGGTGCTTGCCATGATCAGGTTGCAGTAGGCCTCAGCCAGGGTGTGGACGTTGCGCACCTGTCCGCCAGCTGCACCGGCCATCGCCTCCTCCAGCAGCAGAAGGCCATCCTCGACGTTTCCCCCCTCGACCCGCGCGCGCCCCACCACGCTCAAAGCGAAGATCTCGAGGTCGCCGGCGTGGAGCCTGCGGGCGATGTCGACCGCGCGGAGAGCATGGGTGATCCGGTCCTCCAGCGCCGTGGCGTGCCGTGCCCTCTCCACCGCGACCCAGCCGTGACCCTCGCACTCCGCCACAGCGTCGAGCACCCTCTCCGCGCGACCCAGCCACCCCCGGGCAGCGGAGACGCGGCCACCGATGACGTGCTGGTGGGACACCCACACGGCTGTGCGCGCAGCCTCGTCGCACCGGCCCTGTGCTGCGTACAGCTCAAACGCACGCGACCGCGAGTCGATCGCGCCGGCGACGTCGCCCAGAAACCACAAAGCCAACCCGAGACCCTCGCGCGCCTGCGCCGAGTCATCAGCGGCAAGCACCGCCTCGAAGGACGTTCGTGCAACCGCCCAGCTGGCCCGTTCCAGCGCGCGCCGGCCGGCCTCGAGATCGTCGGCGGGCGCCTCCATTATCTGATTGTAGGGACGGGATGGGGATTTCGCCCGATGTACTCGACAGCTGACGACGAGATGGTGGAGACCCCTTTATCGAAAGGAAGACCATGACGACCCAGACAGCCGACAGCGAACTCAAGGCTCGGCACCGGAGCATGTGGGCATCCGGCGACTACCCGCAGATGGTGGACACGTTCCTGCTCCCGCTCGGGCCGCGCTTGGTCGAGGCGTGTCCCATCGAGGCCGGCACCCACGTCCTCGACGTCGCCGCCGGCACCGGGAACGCCTCGATCCCGGCGGCCCAGCGAGGTGCGAGGGTCACGGCAAGCGACCTGACACCGGAACTGCTCGACGCCGGCCGGGCTCGACCAGACGCGGAGGGACTCGACATCACGTGGGTTCCTGCCGACGCGGAGGCCTTGCCGTTCGACGATGCGTCGTATGACGTGGTGATGTCGTCGATCGGCGTGATGTTCGCGCCGCACCACCAGGCTGCGGCCGACGAGCTCGTGCGGGTATGCCGACCCGGAGGAACCATCGGTATCCTGAGTTGGACTCCGGAAGGGATGCTCGGAGCGCTCTTCGCCACGATGAAGCCCTTCGCGCCGCCGCCGCCTCCCGGGGCGTCCCCGCCACCCCTGTGGGGAAGCGAGGAGCACCTGCGCGGCTTGTTCGGCGGGAGGGTCGAGCTCCACACCCTCGAAAAGCAGACCCTCGAGATCACGGCCTTCTCCAGGGCCCGCGACTACGGCGAGCACTTCAAGTCCTACTACGGCCCAACCATCGCGGTGCGTGCCAATGCCGCACGCGAAGGCCGGGAGACGGAGTTCGACGCAGCTCTCGACGCGTTCTGCGACACCTGGAATCGCGGTACCCCAGACGCGGCACGTTTCGAGAAGGAGTACCTCATCGCCGTCGGCACCCGCGTCTGAGCGACCAGTTCCGAGGCGTCGGCCGCTGATCCCACTCGAGCACAGTGACCGCCGCCGTGCTGCTGGCACCCACCATCCGGGGGTAGTCGACCAGCGCGGGATCATGACGGGACGCCGAGCGGCGCCTGCAGCGTGATGGTGACGTACCGGTCGGCGGCGTCGACAGTCGGCTGGACGATCTAACGTGGAGCGCTGGGCAGGGGAATGACGGAACGCTGCAGTGCTTCGCCACACGGACGAAGCAGAGCTCGACGTCACCCCGATGGCGCGACCGCAGCAGCCACAAGGTACGGCACTTAGCCGACAGGAGGAAGGACGCACCTGACCAATCCCGTGGTGGCGCGGCCGACCGAGGTGCGCGGCCACCCGCCCACGTCGGCGGTGGACGGTGGGCGAGAAGTCGATCGTTCAACCATGGTTGCGCCAACCCGACGCCCGGAGTAAGCCTAGTCCTGCTCAACTGGGTGCCCGAAGATCCTCGCTCACGCAGTCGAGCGCCGGCGGGCACCCAGTGAGACCAAGGCTTCGAGCGGGATACGAGAACTCAGGCCCGCATCAAGCACGCCGCAACGCCTGGCAAAGGGTACCTACTCACACGGGTTGCAGCAGTAGGTGCAGCGGGTCTGACACGGTCGACGAACAGCGTGCTGGCGGTGCGGAGTGCTGCAGCTTTTCGCCGCCACACGAACGCGCCGATTGACCGGGTGACCCATGCCATTCGGTTACCCAAGGGCCAATGGGCCGGCGTTCATCCGCCGCGGGGTGTGTCGGCTCGTGGAGGGCCTTCGACGCAGCATTCAGGTGTCAGGAGCGCTTCATGTCGGCGAGCAGGGATCCTGCGCTACCCGGATTGCAGGGCTCCGTCCACAGCGATCTCGGCGCCGGTGACATAGCCGAGACGTTCGGACAACAACAGCACGACCGCTGAGGCGATCTCTTCAGGACTGGCGAATCGACCGAGCGGCGAGACCTGCTTCACACCGGTCACGTACTGATCCACCGAACCCCCTGTCTCGGCTACGACCTGCTCGGCGATGCGACCCGGTCCGACCTGCATGTCGGTCAGGACCGGACCCGGCGAGACCGCATTAACACGCACACCCAGCGGCGTGAGCTCCAGCGCCAGCGACCGCGTCAGGTTGAGCTGCGCGGCCTTCATCGCGGAATACTCGGGAGCCTCGGGCGCAGGGATCCGCCCATTGAGCGAGGCGATATTGACGATGACTCCATGACGCTCGATCAAATGCGGGATCGCTGCCCTGATCGTCCGCACGGTACTCATGAAGTTCACCTCGAACGACCAGAGCCAGTCCTCGTCGGTAATCGATGTGAAGCCGCCGAAGTGAAGGCGAAGGTCGCCGAGATTGTTGACGACGAAGTCGACACCGCCATGGGCGGAGACGGCAGCGTCGAGGAGAAGTCCCGGTCCCTCCGGAGTGGCGAGATCCACCGACACTGCGCTGACGTCCGTAACCCCCAGCAGCGACGTCACGTCGCGCGCTCCCGCGACGACGAGGACTCCTTCGGCCAGGAGCTCATCGACGACCGCGCGGCCGATGCCCCGACTTGCACCCGTGACGACCGCGACCTTGCCTGCCAGACCAAGCTCCACCAAGTGCCTCCTCACGATCGGCCAGATCAGGCCTGCCCACTGGCGAGGACACTAACGTGCGGAGAAACCCACACATCGCGACACAGCCGCGCCTCGCCGGCCGTTAGGTGACCCAGTTCGCCGCCTGAGCTGCCACGCGGCCGCCTTCGGGCCAGGGCAGGTGGATGCCCCGAGGGAAGCCCGGCAATGTCAGGGTCTGCCGATCGAGGCGCTGGTCGCCTTGCCCTGCCATTCAGCCCACGGAATTGGGGGCGCTCCGCATGTGGCTTGCGCGACGATCTCGTGGGTCATCCAGGCACGTAGCTCCTGCACGTCAGGAGGTGAGGCGAGTGTGAGGAGTTGACCGTCCTTGCAGAGCTGGTCGGCACGAGTAACAGCCTCTTGCAACTGCACGATCAACTCACTGAACTCCCGAGGCATGGCCATGTCCACGTCCACCACCTCCTTGCCCTGCTCGCGAGCACGCTCTGCGGCCCGGCGCCCGGTCAGACGTGCATGCGTCGGCGAGACCAGCAGCCCGCGTATCTCGTCTGCGAGCGCAACTGACTGGCCACTGCCTTCGTCCACCGACAGCAGCTGGAGCTCTCGTACCAACTCGTCGAGGTGACGGTCTTGCTGCAGGCTGAGCGCAACGGGGCATTGAGCGAGCCGGACCATGACCCACCCCGGCGGCAGTTGATCTGACGCTAGGGAGCCCGTGGTGGGGCGGGTGCGCAGGGGCTCTCCGAAGGAATGGAGGGCGTCGTCCGGATCGACCAGCTCCGCCCACACCTGCTTCCCGCGAGCGGTCTCGTCCACGCCCCAACACCCGGCCACCATCCCCACGATGGCCATGCCGCGACCGGTCGCGTCCAGCTCGGTCCACCCGGACGCATCTCCGCCGGCCTGCGTCCGCGCCTGCACCACGTCGGCGCCGAGCGGACCGTCGTCCTCCACGGACACTCGCACGCACGTCGTCCTGCGTTCCAGGGTCACATAAATGAAGTCGGCCCGCGCATGGAGGGCCGCGTTGGTCGTGAGCTCGCTTGCCACGAGCTCCGCCGCGTCCACGAACCGCGTGTCCCCCCACGCGCTGAGGCCATCGACGACAAAGCGGCGCGCACCCGAGACACTGGCCGCGTCCGCGGCCAGGCGCACGTGCAACTTGCCCGGTGCACTCCCCATGGACAGGAAGGCTAGCCCTGACAGGCGCACTACGTCGTCAAGATTGAGACGAGATCCGAGCCGCAGCGTCGAACGCGCCATCGGCCGCGCTACGGCGCGGCTCACCCGTGACTCCGTGTCTCTGGGCGCCTCCTGCAGCCCGGTCTAGCGAACCCCGAACGAGCGACCCCTCGCGGGATTATTCTTCTGTTGACGGTCAAATAGCCTCACGGCGCTGGCGACCGTGTTCGTCCAGGCGCCCCAGAGATCCGAGGACATGTGGTCGTACCGATCCCAGCACGTGGCGAGCTCAGAGGGCTGTCGTGGCTCGGGGGCGTGCTGCTGCTCGGCTTGATGGTGGCCGTCGACCTCGCGCGCTGGGGCGTTAGATCAACGGGGCGTACGCCGGCGCCGCGGTGCTTACCGCCATCAACGCCGACGTGCGCCGCACCGCCAACGTCGTCGCGCTTGCGGTGGTGGCATCGGTCGCCTCGGGTACGTGGAACGACAACCTCGGCGAACGGGACTGGGCCATCCGCTTCGCCACGTGCGTTCTGATCTGCGCGCTAGCACTGATCGCCGCAGACGCGAACCATCGCCGGAGCGAACGCCTCGCCCGGACGACGGCCTTGGCGCAACGCGTGCTCGACGCACTCGCCATCGAGCTCACGGGTGCCCGCACCGTGAAGGACGCAGCCGAAGGTTTCCTCGGTCAAGCCATGGGCACCCTGGGCGCCAAGTCGGCGATGGTGCTGTCCCTGGACGCCGACGACGTGCTTCGGACCCTCAGCTGGCACGGACGAGTCGGTGGTGGTGCGGACCACTACCAGGAGGTCCCCCTTTCCAGCGACCTGCCGGGCGCGGTCGCGACGCGGGAGCGCACGGACATGCACTTCCGATCTTTGGACGAGATCGTCATGTCCTTCCCCGAACTGTCCGGGTACTACTCGACCGACCGCAGCTTGCACCTGCATGCGTTGCACCGCGACGACACGACGTACGGGCTCCTGGCCATCACGTTCCCCCGGATCTCTTCACGCCGCACGAGGACGGCTTTCTCCATTCGCTCGCTGGGGCTCTGACTAGCGCCATGCGCCGGGCAGCCGAGCTCCAAGTCCAAGATGCTGCAACGCAGCGCACCGTCCTGCTGGCGGAAGCATCGATGAGCCTGTCGCGCAGCCTCGACATGGACACCACGCTGGCAGAGGTCGGGCGGCTCCTCGTGCCCCGGTTTGCAGACTGGTGCTCGGTGCAGATGCTGAACGACGGCCGGTTGGAGACGGTCGCGCTTCAGCATCGCGACCCGGAGACCACCGAGTGGGCACGTTCGCTGATGGGTGCTTTCCCGACCCGGATGGATGCCCCCCACGGCGCCGCCAACGTCGTGCGCAGCGGGCGGAGCGAGATCTATCCGTTCATCCCTTCAGAGGTCATCGAGGCGACCGCCGCCAGTGCCGAGCACCTGGCCCTGGTCCGCAGGCTGGGCCTCACCAGCGCGCTCATCGTGCCGCTGGCCGGTCGCGATGGGGGCGTCGTCGGGACGTTGACGC